>NZ_JBFAUP010000015.1:0-220585 GCF_040679335.1 Streptomyces sp. NPDC052299
CGCGGGGCGCTGGGGCGGTCCGCTTCGCGGGGCGCTGGGGCGGTCCGCTTCGCTCCCCGCCCGCGCGAAGCGCGGGCGTTCTCTCCGCTTCGCTCCGTGAACGCAGTGAACAGGCCTCGCTTCGCGATGCCCTGATGGGCTGCCACTTCGTGGCTGCCCATCAGGGGTTCCGCTTCGCTCCACCCCGGCCCGTCCGCTTCGCTCCCGGGCCAAGAGGCCCGCTTCGCGGGCGGCTGGCTACAGGGAGGGGCGGCCCGGTGCTTCACTTTGGTGACGAGATGGGATCTGGACTGGGCATCCCCCGGCGGCTGGGGCTAGAGAATTGCCGGAGCGTCCTTGTATTCAACTCGGGGCTCTGGCCGGCTTGGGAACTCAACTCGAAATCCGACTACACCCGGATTGATACTCGGCCTGACAACACACTGTTTCGTCAGTTCGCTTCATCTCATGCGCCCTAGGAGTTGTCGTCAAAGGCCCAGCCCACGTCGTAAGGGGTGGGCTTGATCCGCTTTGGCGGACATCCGAGATCAGGGGTTCAGCCCCGGGAGGATGTCCATCATGGAGAGCATGGGGAAGAAGAAGCCTCGCCCTCGTCGCTCGTTCACGCTGGAGTTCAAGGCGGAGATCGTCGAGCTGTGCCGACGCGGTGACCGCTCGGTCGGTCAGATCGCCAACGACTTCGATCTGACCGAGACCGCGGTGCGTGACTGGGTGAAGCAGGCCGAAGTCGATGCGGGCGAGCGGGACGGCCTGACCAGCAGTGAGCGCGAGGAACTGGCCGCGCTGCGGCGGGAGAACCGCCGTTTGCGTGAGGACGTCGACATCCTCAAGCGGGCCACGGCTTTCTTCGCGAAGGAGACCCGGTGACGGTGCACCCGTTCATCGAGGCGGAGAAGCGTGCAGGTCGCAGCGTCAAACGGGCGTGTGAGCTGTTGAAGGTCGCCGACCAGCGCGTCCGTGAGCTCGAAGCCCAGGAGGAACAGGAGCGGCAGAAGGCGGTGCGCGAGCGGGAGCGGGTGTCGTTCAAGATCCAGCCGCAGCGCTCGCACGAGGGCGCCCTCCTGCACCGCGGGGACTGCGGTCTCTACAAGAGCCCCTTCGGCTATATCAGCGCAGAAGACACGGCCGTCGCCCTGGACGAGCCCGACATCGAAGCCTGCCAGATCTGCCTGCCCGACGACGCCCTGCCGCCGGTGTGAACACGTTGGGGGCCGGCGCCGCGGACAGGTCCCGGGTCAGGAAGCGGAGCGCTTCTTCGAGGCCGCGGTCTTCTTCGTCGTGGTCTTCTTCTTGGCCGCCGGCTTCTTCGCGGCACTGTTTTTGCGGGGCCGGATCTCGTGCACGGTGGCGTCCTCGCCGCTCTCGCCGCGTTTTTCCTTCGCCGCGGTGACGGAGGCGTTGAGGGCTGCCATCATGTCCATGACCTGACCGCCCTCCCCCGCCCCGTCGGTTTCGGCCGGCTCGGGCTCCTTGCCCTCCGACTTCGCCGCGATCAGCTCTTCCAGAGCATCGTGGTAGCGGTCCCGGAACTGGGTGAGGTCGTCGGTGGTCATGGACTCGGCGAGCTGGACGGCCTGCTCGATCTCCGACTCCTCCAGCTCCACCGGCCTCGGCGCCAGGGGCTCAGGGCTTCGGACCTCGTCGGGCCAGTGCATCGCGTGCAGCACGATCGCGCCCTCCCTGACCTGCAACACGCCCAGCCGGGAATGGAGAGCCCGGGCCCGCCGTGACAGCGGCGGACCCGGGCGTTTGTCTTTGCGGGTACAGGTCAGCGACCGAAGCGACGCTGGGTGTCGGTGAGGAAGGAGCGCTTGTCCGGGTGGGCATCGACAGCGGCCCTGAGGGCGTGCCACCAGGTTTCCGCGTGTTTGTGGCGGCCCTTCAGCTCCCGCATCCGTCGTTTCAGGCGGTCGTACTGGGCGGTGAGGGTGTTGCACAGGCACTGCGCCTCGGGGCCCTGGATGCGGGCCATGCAGCCCGGTGCGAGACAGAGGGTGCCGTCGGGGGCGAGGAACCAGAATCAGCCCGTGGGGACGGTATCGGAAGTCGTGATGACGGGGTTGTCCCGCGAGCCGGTGGCGTTCATCGGGCGGTCGCGGTGTCGGATGCGAGGTGGACCGTGGTGAACCCTTCGTCACGCAGCTGGGTGGTGGGCAGCAGCTTGTGGAGCTGGCGCACGACGTGCTGAGGCACCATGCGGTCGTGGTCGCGGGCGGCGTTCTGTTCCTCCACTGTCGCCAGCGGGGTGTTGAACAGGACGGCCGTGGTGGGGCGCTGCCAGTAGCGGGCGCGG
This sequence comes from Streptomyces sp. NPDC052299, assembly GCF_040679335.1. NCBI lineage: Bacteria > Bacillati > Actinomycetota > Actinomycetes > Kitasatosporales > Streptomycetaceae > Streptomyces > Streptomyces sp. NPDC052299. Next base: position 2,294 of record NZ_JBFAUP010000015.1, read on the forward strand.
GCCAGGAGCCCGGCTCTGACGTGGGTGTGGAGGTTGGTGGCGTCCACGATCGTGGTCAGGGCCCGGGACAGGCGGGCGTCCAGGATCAGGTCCTGGATCTGGACGGCGACCGTGGCGGACTGGTCGTACTCCGTGTCGGTGGCGAGCAGGCGGTAGGTGTCCAGGGACACGCGCCAGCTTGCGGGCCACTGGGTGGCGAAGGTCGATTTGCCGCAGCCCGGCGGGCCGATCAGCACGCACAGCGTGCCGAACCCCGGGGAAGTGATGTCACGCCCATCATGACAGGGCAGAGGGTGTTTTCGTAGGAGGAACGGCACATGCGACCTGCCTTGTTCGGCCCTCTCCGGGGCGCCCAGAATCTCCGTTATGAATCACTCGGGGAAAATCGATCAGGACGACATCGTGCGAGCGCGGAATGTGCTGCTCGCGTCGGGACGCCGCACGCCACGCGAGGAAGTTGACGCCTACCGGGTGCTCTCCCAGGTCAGCCCCGCCGGGTACCTTCCTCTCTTGGCCAGGGCGCTGCAACGTCTGAGCTATGACACCAGCGTCGGCAAGTGGCATCCGTCCTCGCTCGCGCTGTGCGAGGAGGCGGTGGCCGCTGCGCGGTCCATCGACCCGGCCGAGACTGCCCGGGCCAATGTTCTGTACCAAGCCCTCGACTCGTGCCAGCGACAGCTGTACATGGCGGGCCGACGCGCCGAAGGACTTGCCATGCGCGCCGAGATGCTCGCCATTGGCCGTGCACAAGCCGAACTGTCCGGAGACCCCGTGGTCAAAGGGCTGCATGAGTGGGCTGCCGGACTTTCCGAGGAAGGCCGGTATGCCGAGGCTGCTGATGCCATGACCGAGCTGGTCGCAGCGAGGCTGCCCGATGGGCCCGCTAGCGGGGGTCTTGCCTGGTCACTCCTGGAGTGGATCGCCGCTCTCCACGACGCTGGCCGGTCCAGCGAAGCACTCGCCGCGTTCGAGACCCTCGTCAGCATGGAAGCGGCCGAAGCCGCGAACGATCGCGGCCCGATGGCCTGCCATCTCTACTCTCTCATCGGGTACGCACAGATGCTCGACACCCACGGCCGAGGCGAGCAGGCGGTCCTCGCGAGGCAAGAAGCACTCGCCTTGCTGACGGAGTTGGCCGATACCGGTGAGCGGAAGTCCTGGAGTGGCTATCAGGCGTCGTTCTGGGCGGTGCTGCTGACCTTCTCCGGTGCCGAAAGCGACCGGCCTGCGCCCGATGGACCGCGCCCGCCTTCGGGAGCTGCGCCCATGCAGTGGTCGCCCGATGCCAAGCGGCGCTACTTCGACAGCCTTCAAGCCCTCCGTGAAGAGGTGGACACCCTTGCTGCGCGAGCCACCGAGGACCCGGACCAACATCTGGCCGAACTGGTCCGGCTGCATCGGGTCCTCACCGTCCGCTCCGCCGTTTACTGGGAGAACCGTACCCATCTGTTCGCGGAGCGAGTGCGCTCCCTGTTCGACGACGGAGTGTGTCTGGCCGGTCGGCTGTCTCAGCACGATCCGGCAGACGGAATGCGAACACTGGCCGGGATCCTGATCGACCGATCAACCTTCCACACCGCCGCCCGCGAGTTCGGGCCCGCTCTCGACGACTTCCGCCAAGCCCTGAACTGCCTGGGGGAGGTCAACTAACCCGAGCCGCGACGTCCGCCGTGAGACTCGTACACACGAGCAGCTCGCGCCAGTGGCGGAGTCGGCGGGCGGCATCCACGTCGCCGGGTCCTCGCAACCGCGGTCTCGAACTCCTCGCTCCCGCACGGGCAGCCGGCCTCGCCCGGATCCGCGTCCTCCCAGAACTCCTCGCTATCCGCGATGAACGCGCGGCCGCCGCAACCAGCGCACACCCGCTCGGCTCCGCCCTCGACATCGTCGACGAGCACGAAGAACACGCGCCCGCCACACCCGCCGCAAACGGAAGGAACGATCTTCACCGGACGGCCGTCGGCGGCGTTCCGGAGAAACGCCGCGAGCTCCGCAGAGACACCCTCGCCAACCTGATCATCAGCATGCACAGGCACATCGTTCCAGACACCCGAATCGACACCTCTCCACCTTGACCAAAGTGATAGGGGCACCCCCCTCGGACCGGGCGCGCTCGTGGGCGGCCTGGCGCATCGCGACCTCAGCCGCACCGGCGGCCCGGCGCCAGATCCGCCGCTCCGCGCGGGAGAGGGCGGCAGGCGGCGGCAGCCGGCGCAGACCGGCTGCCGCCGCCTCGATCGCCCCCGCCTCCAGGTGGCCGAGGAGGACACCGGTCGGCGGGACATCCCACCGGCCCACCCACCGGGCCGCCTCCAGAATCCGCCGTGCGCGGGCGTATGCGCCCACGTATCGCCGACGCCAGTCCGGGGGGCTTGCTGCTGAATCCGAGGTCACCACCGGTCAACGAACGCGGGGGCGACCGGTACCGCCCACCCCGTGCGCCGGTCACCGCAAGCGGCGCCGTGCCTGGGACGGCGAGGGGGCGCACGGTCGCCCCGCACTCCCCGGCCGCCGCCGGGCCAGGTCGGCGCACCGAATGCCGCCGCCGGGGTGCCACTCCATCGCCGGGGCGGCTGCGGTGCCGTGCTCGGTGCACCCGGGTGTGGGGACCAGGCCGCCGCAGTCGTGCCGCGTGCACCAGCAGGCGTCCCCCGGCGCGGCGAGCGGGGCTCCGTGGCGGACGAGGCCGCCTCCGACCGGTGCGGCGGTGCCCCGCAGGCCGGCGGGCCAGGCCAGCGTCAGGCGCAGCCCGGCGCCCTCCCCGGACCGGTAGCGGCTGCGTACCCGTACTTCGCCGGTCACCGCGAGCGGTGCCGCGCCCGGGACGGCGAGACGGCGCACGGTCGCCCCGCACTCCCCGGCCGTGAGCTCCGCCAGGGCCTCGGCGTCCGCCTCCGTGCACCAGGCGGTGACCCGGTCCTCCCCGGCCGCGTCGTGGGCCAGGTCCAGGACCGCGTCATAGAACCGAATGCTGCATTCGGCGCGCCCGGCACCCGTCACGGCCAGGGGCGCCGGGTCGGGCCCCAGGGGAACCGCGATCTTGTCGTGGTCGAGGAGCCAGGCCACCACCGCGGCCCGGTCAAATCCGGGTGCGGGTCGGTGCCTGCGGCCGGGGCAGGGAAGTCGGCGTGGCGGCGGCGCCAGGTCGCCACCGCCGCCCGGCGTACTCCGCAGATCCTCGCCACCTCCGCGAGCGGCAGCCGGGCACCGCCCGGCGCGGCCGGCGCCTGGCCGGTGAGCAAGGAACGGGTGCCGGGGCGGGCGGCCCGGACCGCGCGCCAGTCCACCTCGGGGTGCACGACCGGGAGGAGCGCGACGTCCAGGGCGCGGTACAGCGGGACGGTGGTAGCACCGCCCCGGCTCTTGCCGTAGTCGACGTCCACCGTGAAGACCGGCTCGACCCATCCGAGGCGTACCACGGCGTCGAAATCGGTGCGGCGGACGCCAAGGCGGCGGGCGGCCTGGCCGGCGCCGAGGGGCACGTGCCGGTCGAGCAGGGCCGGGAGGTCGCGGCGGCGGGCGAGCGCGGCCACTTGGTCCCCGTGGACGTCCGGGGTGTCCCGGTCCCCGCCGAGCCCGACCAGCAGCCCTGCCTGCACCAGGTGACCGACCGCCGACGCGGTCACCCCCTGCCGCCACACCAACGGCTGTCCCAGCGCCCGGGTGAGCCGGTCCGCCGCCTCCCACGCATCCACCACCCACAGTGCCGCCCGCACCGCCTCGGCGTCGGCAGCCTCCACCACCGCCCGCGACCACACCCCCGGCCCCGCGTCCGCCGGCGGAACCAGACCCGACGCCGCCGCCCACCGCCACGCCGCCACCGACACCTGCAGCCGCACAGCCGCCTCGATCTCGCCGTAGCTCTCACGCACCACACGACCCATAGCCCGCACTCCCATCCACACATCGCGGCCCGCCCACCGGACCGCGCCGAAACCATGATGAACCACCACGAGAAATGTCAACACCCAAGCTTTCAGGGCCAGTTGGGCATACACCACAGAAATCGCATACGAGTACGCGAGGGAAAAAACACCCTTCCGGGGGACACGCACCGCCCCTGCCGAACGGCGCGTCAGCCTCACCCCCGGCGGTGCGAAGCACCCAGCTCCCGGCCCGCAGCCGGACACGGCACGGCTGCGGAACCGCTGTACGTCAAGCCGATGACGTACAGCGGGCCGCGATGACGTACACGACTACCCCGGCCGGAACGCCCGAAGGGGGCCCGTCCGCCCAGACGAGCCCCCTTCGGCCGGCCGTTCACTGACGCCGCGCGCAAACCGTCACCACGGCAGCCACCGCCGCCGCGACCGTGGCCAGTGCGGACACCTGGTCAACCCATCCAGGATGCTCGTGCAACGCGTACATGGCTTTATTCACCAGTTGCGGCTCTGGCACAACTTCTGCGGAGCTACGCCTACCAGGCTTCTGTCCGCCCCACGACAAGCTTCTGAACTGCCGGTTCCCGGCATGCTCCGGCCTTGGACACCGAGTTTCGTCTCGGCACCACAGAAGTTGTGCCAGAGCCATTTCTCGCGAACATTCTGAGCCGACAAGATCGCTATCCACTGCTCAAACCGACCGACATTCACTGTTGCTTCTCATGAACGTAGCCACGTACACCGTGCCTACGGCCACAACGGCAGCCAGCGCCGCCCAGAGGTGGTGAACGGACGTCTGTGCCGCCAGAGCAGGCGGCACGGGCGGCGCGGGAGGACTCGGCAAGGACACCGGACGGGCCCGCCGGCGCGCGGAGCAGCTCGCCGCGATCGATCCGGACTGGAATCCGCGGCTGCTCGGGTGGACGGTGGACTGGCAGCGCTGCTACGTCGGCCTGGACGCCCTCCTCGAGGCCGGGAACACGCTGGAGGACGTCCAGCCCGGGGTGACGTACCGGGGCGATGACATCGGCCGCTGGGCCGCCCGGCAGACACGGGACTGGGCGCAGCTGAACACGGAGCAGCGACGGCGGCTGGAGGAGCTGGGAGTACGGCCCCAGGCCGCTGTACGGGCCCAGAAGCTCCCCGCGCGGGGTGCGGCGAAGGCTGGGGCCGGGAAGGGCACCGAGGCATTCAAGCGGGGGGTGGAGGCGCTGCGGCAGTACATCGCGCGTGAAGGGACAACTGTTGTCGGGCGGCAACACGCCGAGGAGCTGCCGGACGGAACGTCGGTGCGCCTGGGTGTGTTTCTGAGCAACCACAAGAGCAGGCGCGACCGGCTGAGCGAAGACCAGCTCGCCGCCCTCGCCGGCTTGGGGCTGGAGTGGGCGGCGTAGCTGGGTTGGTTGGTCTCAACGCACGGCGGTTATGCGGGCTGGGTGTCGAGTCGCTCGTCGAGTACGAGTGTGTGGCCCGGCTCGCTGACCGTGCCGGGTTCGAGATCTTCGAGCCAGGTTCTGAACCGGCGGTAGAGGGGACCGCAGGCACCCTTGTTGGGGTCGGTGTCCATGATTGCCAGGTAGCCGGTCCGGTCGAACGCGGTATTCCAAAGCTCTTCGATGAGCGTCACGAGGTTGTCGCCGGAAACCTCGATCGTCTGCATGCCGTTGTCCTGCTTGGTGATGCGCCCTGGGGAAAGGTTGGGGTTCTTCTTAAAGGTCGCTTGTTTGGCTACCGGCCCGGCCTTGCCCGGGCTGTCCTGGACGGCACTGGTGAGCCACTCCGGCGACCAGACACCGAAGGCCCTGCGGGCGATGAATGTCCAGGTGTCCTCGTGGCAAGTGAGCGAGACATAGGAGACAGTGGCTGCCTTATCAAGGACGTCAAGATGCGCGCCGTAGATGACCTGGGTGGTTTCAGCTCGGCGGGCTTCCTCTGCCGCACGCTCCCGTTCCTGCTCCTCTTGCTGCTTCGCCTCCGCGAGGCGCTTTTGACGTTGTTCCTCGCGGTCCTCCTCGCGCCAGCGCTTCTCCTGCTCCCACTTCTCAGCAGCGATAGCCCGCTTCTGTTCCTGATTCGCCTGCCACTGCGCAGCCAGAGCCTTGAACATCCAGTTCCTCCCGCTAGATACCGGATCTTGATGATCCCGGACCGGACCTGGCCGGCGGGGCGGGTCTGCCGAATTTCCTGGTCCGTATCCGGCCAATTCCAGACCCGTAGGCGTGGCTCCTCGCAGGAGGGCCGGAGGGCGGCCTGGAGGGCTGGTGTTGACGGACTGGGTCAGGTGCGTCGGCGCAGAAACCAACGGCTGGGCTTGGGCTCTGGCACCACCTCGCCCTTCTCCCGATCGTGGCGCTCGATACCGCCTCGAACCGTTTGTGCGAGCAGCTCGGCCGCGAAGGCCCGCCCCTTGCACCGGTCGCAGAACGTGGGGTGGGTGTCCGCAGGGGTGCTCCAGTCGGTTGCCTGGGTCGCCTTCCATCGTTCGTCGGTGAACTTCGTCCCGCAGCGCGCACACGCCGGGCGCTGTGCTTCCCGTTCCGCGGCGCGCTGTTCGGCCTTCTGGCGCCCGCGTTCCTGGGCCTCGCGCTCGCGGGCGCGCTGCTGGGCCCAGAGGCGTTCCAGGGCGGCCTGGCGGCGGGGTTGCCGATCGCGTCGAACAGGGTCTGCGGGCCGGGCCGGCCGAAGCGGCGGAAGACCGCGCCGTGCGGACCGTGCTCCCGGAGGTCGGTCAGAGTGGTCGTGATGACGCAGATCTTCTTGTCGTAGCGGTGGAAGTCCTCTTCGTAGTCCTTGGCCCCAGCCCACAGGTGGCGGGGGAGGGCGGCCAGGCGCGGGATGGTGCGCTCAGGGTTGCGAGCGCCGAGCGGGTGTGCTCTACGGAACGGCCCCTCTTGGGGCCTTCCTGATCCTCGGAAGCATGGGCCGCTACCGCCCGGCCAGCCCTGCCCAAGACAGCGACGACGAACCCGCGCCGCAGGACCCCAAGGCGAACTGACCACCGGCTGGCCCCGCGGGCGAGAAGCCGCTGAGAACCGTCCCTCACTGACAGACAGCCGTGGGCAGAGCGGTCTGTTGCTCACGCGATCGGGGGGCCACTCCCGCCCGTTCCTCTTCGACACCGCCCTGGCAGGCTTTCGTCTTATGAGTTCTGACCGATGGGGCACCCACGCGATCGAGATGACTACTGACAATGTCGTCAAGCGGTTCGCGAACAAGCACGATGGTCGTGCCGCGCGCGAGTGGCGGGCGCTCAAGCTCCTGGCCACGCATGCTCCCGGGCTGGCTCCAGATCCCCGGGAGGCGAACCTTGCCGCATCCGAGCCTGTAGTGGTGATGTCACGCCTCGCCGGCGTTCCCCTCCGCGGAGCTGCGGTGGGGAAGGAGAAGATCAAGGCTCTGGCCGAGGCGGTGACCGCTGTGCATTCCGCCGTGCCGTCCGACGTTCTGGCCAAGGTGCCTCTCAGGCCGGGGCATCAAGGCGAACTGATCGGCCACCTCGGTACCTGGGCCGCAACAGCACGTCCCCGGGCGGTTGGCCTGGTGAGGGAGGCCATGGAGGCCGGCTTGTCGTGGGTTGCTCAGTCGGGTCTGGAAGCCGACGCTCCACCGGGGGTTCCACCGGTCTTCGGCCCTGGTGACGGCAATCTGGCCAACTATCTGTGGGACGGCTCCAGGGTTCAGGTCGTCGATTTCGAGGACTCTGGCCGCAGTGATCGCGCTTTTGAGCTGGCGGAGATCACCGAACATGTCGGCAGCTGGGTAGAGCACCCGCTTGACGTGCTGTCGTTCTTGGACTGGTTCGATCTTTCCTCGGCAGAGGCTGCGCGCTTGCGGGCGTGCCGTCGGCTGCTTGCCTTGGTCTGGCTGTTTCTGCTGGCCAGCGATGACCTGGAGCATCCCCGCAACCCCGTCGGGACGGCGGAACGCCAGGCTGGCCGGGTCTTGGGCCTGCTGACCTGACAGCGGGATCAGGGCCCGGCTTCACCGACTCGGCTCGGCATCCCGTTCAGACACACATCATCGGCAACAGCTGAGAACGCGCTCGTATCACGCTCTCGGACCTCAATCCGGGTCTGTGTCCTCGTTGACGTCGCCCAGGTGTTGAGGGATGCGGTGATCAACGCCAGCCTTCAGTACTTGAGGCAGCAGGCTGGCCATTCTTCTGGGGCGGACTGCTTCCCGGGTGATGGCCAGTTCTTCAATCGTCCACCAGTGATAGCCGTGTCGGGCTTCGGCCGTGTCAATGTCGATCCCGCGCGCTTCGTCAGCGGTGATGCGGGCGAGGCGGTACTCCTCGTGCTGGTCGAACCCCTGACCATCCACGGTGAAGACCGCTCGCCGTGTCCAGACAAGCGGGCCCAACCGTTCCACGGCGAGAGAAAGCGCTGTTTCCTCCTGCACTTCACGCACCGCGGCTTCGAGAGAATCCTCGCCCTCCTCTATGCCGCCTCCGACGGTGAACCACCATCGAGCTCCTGGTCTGCGGGGATCTCTGCCGCACAGAAGAAGGAGACGCTCATGTTCATCGACCAGGAGGACTCGGGACGTCCATCGTCTCTTCAGCACCATGGGTGTCGACCTTATCGCCAAGCCCTTCACGGCCTCGCTGATCGGCGGAAGCGACGAACGACCATCGCAGGCAGTCCACTATCCCCTGCATCCAGCTGATCTCTTCGTGCGGCTCGCATCGATTGCTGTCCCTCACTGGTTGCGCCCCGCTCTCCTGCCCTGACCCGACCGGTTCGCCTGGTGGTGCTGCTGGCCAGTGGGCTTGATCCCGTCAGCTGGCTGCCCGGGCTTCAGCCGGTCCTCCATGGCGCGGCGGCAAATGCTTGCGGCTTGCGTGTAGGCGGCGAGCCGGTCCAGGTTCTTCGGGGTGCGCAGCCACGTCGCCGGGTCGGTCGTGCGGCCTGCGAGGTATTCCTCGGGCATCGCGGCCTGCTGGTGGGCCTGGACGGCGGCGGCCCGCTGGGCCGGGGTCAGAGCGGCATCCCGGCCGGGGTGGTCGACGGTGTGGGGGGGGCCGATGCCGTCTCGCCCTCGATGTCGCGGTGACCGGCGGGTGCGGAGGCGGCCGAAGTTGTCGCCTCGGTGGCGGCGGCGGTGTCGGCTCGGATGCGGGCGTCGCGGATCGCGTTCTGCACGGCGAGGCTCGCGAGTCGGGCGCGCTCGTAGCGGCTGGACTCCCGCGGCGGTGTGCCTTGGGCGGGGGCGATCCACCACCGGTGCGGCAGGGGGAAGTCGGCGGTGTAGGTCATCCGGTCCGGTGCCGGCGCCCCACGGCCGGGCTTGGTAACTGTGTGGCGCCGGGCGTGGCGGAGCAGGGCCCGGTGGGCGATGGAGTCGTCCATGCCGTGGGGGAACGCGCGGCCGCGCAGGGTCTCCAGCAGGTGCCGGCGTGCTTCGGCCAGGATGTGGCGCCGGGAGAACTTCTCGCGGACGGTGAAGACGACCGCGGCGACGTCGACGGCGGCGAGCGCCACGTCCACGGCAGGATCCACCCGCGCTGGTTGGTGAGGACGTTGCCGTACCTCCACACGCCGTACTCGGCGAGGGTGCACAGCAGTCGGCCTGATGGGGTGACGCTGATCGACCCGGCGAAGGGGTCGCCTTCGCCGGGAGTGAACTCGCGGTAGGGGCGCCCGTCCTTCGAGCCGTAGACGGCCAGAATTCGGCTCAGGTCCGGAGCGAGGAGCGTGGTGTTGTCCGGCGTTGCGGTGATGGCGAGGACGCCGTCGGGCAGGACGCACAAACCGATGTCGCCGCCGTCCGCGACGCCCGAGTCTTCCTCGTCCGGGCCGTCGGTGCGGAACTGCGCGCCGGCCAGGATCTCGCCCTCCTCGGAGTACCGGGTGATGATCCTGTATCCGAAGTTCGCGGTCTGCGGGTCCGGCTCCTCGTCGTCGACACCGTAGGTGTACCGGGAAACGCCGTACAGGGCGTACACCTCGCCGTTCGAGGCTCCGGCGAGGTCGAAGAGGCTCAAGCCCCAGCCCGTGGAGTACAGCGCGGTCAGGTCAAGGCGGTGGTGGTCCACCAGTGTGCGGGGCAAGGCCAGGGGCAGAGTCTGGATCATGCGCTGCATCCTGCATCACAGCACTGACAGTCGGCCCGGCGCGTCGGGGCGAAGCCTCGTCGCTCTGACCGCGGCGTCGGCGGGGCCTCCTGCGGACAACCGAGTATCAGCCGACGGCGTGACTGCGGCCGGCCTCCAGGATCTCGTCGGAGAGCCCGGGCTCGACGTGGCGTACGGCGCGGGCGATCATCAGCGCGCCGACCATTTCGCTGAGCAGGCTGATGGCCTTCCGGCGGGCTTCGGCCGGGTCGAGTTCGTGGCCCTTCTCCTCGGCTTCGCACAGGAACTCGGCGGCGAAGCCGGTCAGATAGCCCTCGACGCCTTCGGCATACGCGCTCTGCACGGCTTCGTTCTGCCGTACGGCGTCGGTGACCAGGGAGGCGGAGGGACAGCCGCCGTTCGCGTCGTCACGGTGTGCGGTGGACAGGTAACCGGCCACGACGTGCTTCAGCGGAGGGCCGGCCTTGTCCTGACCGTCCTCGATCATGCCGGCCAGGCTTTCGAGTGAGTCGGCGAAGGAGGCCCTGCAGACCTCGACCACCAAGTCGTTCTTGGAGGCGAAGTGGTTGTAGAAGCCGCCGTGGGTGAGCCCGGCCTCCTTCATCAGCTCGGCGATCCCGACAGCGTCGATGCCCTGCGCGCGGAACATGCGGCCCGCCGCTTCGAGGATGTTCTGCCGATTGCGGGCCTTGTCCTCCTTGGTGATCCGCGGCATTGCAGTCCTTCCGCCGTCGTTCCCGACTTGACCTTTTCAATGATGACCTTCATCATAACAGGGATTCCAATGATGCTCATCATTAAACTGGCATCGCGCCGGAGCGCTGTACGTGCCCCGCTGCGGGCACCGGCCGTGTCCGCCTCAGCGCCCGACGATCCGGCGGGATCGCACCAATCTGTCGGGGGGCGCCGTAGGGGCTTGCCCCCGCGAGGGCACCGAACACCGAGGAGAACAGAAGTGACACGCAATGAAGAGGTTGTCCGCGAGGCATACCGGCTGGCGGAGGGGAACGTCCTCGACGGACGGGGCTTCCGCGCCCTGTTCACCGAAGACGGAACCTTCAACGACATGCCGAACTCGATGACGTTTCAGGGGGACCAGATACCCCAGGCACTGGCGGGGTTGGCCGGCGTCTTTCCCGACATCCACCGTGAGCTGCTCGCGGTGCATGTGTTCGGTGACGTCGTCGCCGTAGAGCTGCGGATTCAGGGGACGCATCTTGGCGCGTTCCCGACTCCGGCCGGCGACATCCCTCCTACTGGGAACCGCATCGATGTACCGACGGCGGACCTCTGGTATCTCCGCGAGGGGAAGATCGAAACGTTCAATTGCTACAACGCGGCGAACGTACTGCTCGCGCAGCTCGGGGCCACGCCCGACTTCGCGTCGGCGATCGAGGCCACCAAGACGGCCGCCACACGGGTGTAGTTCCACCACACGGTCACCGGACAGACGACCGACCCCACACCGAGGCGGCCACCACCCCGGGCCGGGGCCGAGGCTCCGTCCCCTTCTCCGGCGCCTGCGCCGGATGCGTGCCGGCGGAGGGCCGCCCCTGAGAGGCGGGGCCGACAGCGGCGGTCTCGGGGGGCGTCACCGGCTCGGCGGCGGACTCCGCCTGCGGCCCGGCCTCTGGCAACCGTACGTCCGATGCCGCCGGAGCCGGGTGCGTTTCCGGGCCGGCCGCGTCGAATCAGTGACGGAATCCAGCGACCTCCGCGTCACCAGGGCGCCGGGCACGACGAGAAGCGGCGAATACGGGCGCAAGCCCTTCCAGGCTGGGCCGTGCTCGAAGCGACAGTCCGACAGCGCACGTCGCCGCTTGCGAGGGCCAAGGTTCCCACCAACCGCTCCCCTGTCCGAGCTGCCAACTCCGCTCCGCCAGGTTCCCCTGCCGCGGTCGTTAGTGATCGTTCGGCTCTGTGCCGTATGCGTGGCCGCAGGGTCGCTGAACCTCCAGGACGACGGCCGTCCCGGCCACGGATCGGTCCTCATGCATGGTGATCACTTGGCCGGATTCAACGTGCTGCCACTGCTGAGGGTCAAGGGGCGCGAGTCGAACCGGGGCTCGCCCGCCAGGTTCGAGGAAGGGTGTGCGCTCGATCCAGAGCATGGCGATGTTGAGGGCCGGTTCGCCGGTCGGGGTTCGGTTTCCGATGTTCCACATCGGTCGCAGAACGCCGGCGCCGGAGATGGGCGTCTGTCGTCTGGCCTCGGCGGCCGGGCGGAGGGTGAGGTCGGCCCGGATGATGCCGTTGCGCGTCTCGTAGCAGCGCAGGTGGCACCAGGCCGCACTCCTCTCCATCCGCATCTGCTCCGCTGCGGAGGCCAGAGCTTCCCAGAAGCTGAGTGGAAGCGGTTGGACGTCTCCGAGTTCCTCCAGCAGCCCGAGAGCCACCTCCCACTCGTCCTGGGTGAGGTACTCCCAGACATCGGCCACCGTGATGTCGTTCTCGGTGGCGATGTCCTCGGGAACGAGCAGGGACGCGGCTTCCAGCAGCTTGGGAACATCCATGCTCGCGATTCTGACCCAGGCCGCGATTGCGGTGTTCGCAGTGCTGCCGACCTCTCTGTGGCCTGGGGTTTCTGATGCGGGGTCGGCGGCGCTGCGCGAGCAGGTGACCGGCAGATGGAGCCCTCCGATCCCGCCTCGCCAGCCCTCTTCGACAGCTCGCTGGCGGCGGGCGAGGAGGTCGTCCTCCACGTCGTTGAGGCGAGACGGCGTCCTCGGGCCGATGCTGCGCATCGGGCAGCGGATGCAGGCGTGTTCACTGCAGGCGCTTCCGCAGCGGCTCCGTCGGAACGCACCGGGTCGGGGAGCGCGCGCAGGCTCCGGGGCAGGGCAGTGCGGGCACGACGCCTGTGGAACGGGAGAAGAGCCCGCGCGGCCGGCTTGCGTCCGCGCGGGCCCCTGCCGGATCGGTCAGTGACCGGTGTGGCGGACCGCCGCCTTCAGCGTGATCGCGACGGCCTGCCCGGTGTAGGGCGAGTCCGTACCGATGGTGAGGTCGGCCGTGTACGTGCCCGCCGCCGGGACCGCACCGGCATCCGCGGTCACGGGGACGGTGACCGCGTGCCCGGGCTTCAGCGTGAACCGGGTCCGAACCTCGGACAGCCAGGACACGTCGTCGCCCTCGCACTGGTCGTACCCGGGCAGGTACTCGGCGCGGACGCCCCCCACGAGGTACGAGCGGACGCTCTGCCCGCCGCCGACCTGGTAGAGCCCGCAGCCGGCACCACCTTGGTAGATGGGGTACTTCGAGTCTGGCAGCGCGGACCAGAGCCCGGCGACCGGGTCGTACTCGACCGCAGTCGTATTGGCCATGCTGCCCGATGTGTAGCCCCCGACCACCTGCATCCGGCCGTTCGCACCGGTCGCGGCGGCGCTCACCGTGGCGGTTGGCATGTCGGTGACGCGCCGCCAGGAGTCCGCCGACGGGTTGTAGGCATAGGCCGCAGCGGTCAGTCCCGTCTCTTCGGTGGGATCCGCGCCACCGGCGCACACGACCTCACCGGCCAGCCCCGCGCACACCGTGTTGGTCAGCGCCTTCGGATAGTCGGAGACCCTGCTCCAGCGGTCGGAGGCCGGTGTGTACCGGTAGACAGCCTTCGTCCGCTCGGCGCAGTCGTCCACGCATCCCGTGATGACGTAGAGCTTGCCGTCCAGTGCCGCCACGCCCGCGGCCTTCACGGCCCGGGGCAGGTTCGCGGCCCGCGTCCACGTGTCCGTGCCCGGGTGGTAGGCCAGCACGGTGGAGCGCGCCGAGGCGTCGCTGCCTTGACCGCCGGCCACGTACAGCGTGCCGTCGACGAAGGCGGACGAGGTGGCGGCCAGGGCCTCCGGCAGATCGGCGATCCGTCGCCACGACCCGACCGCGGGCTCGTACACGTAGCCGTGCTTCGTGAGCTTCGCGCCGACGGCCCGGTCGAAACCACCCACGGAGTAGACCTTGCCGGCGTACGTGCCCACCGCGTTACTCATGACGGGCTCGGGGTAGTCCGGCAGGCTCGCCCAGGCCGCGTCCTCGGTGGAGTTGCCCACCTTGCCGGATGTGCTCTGCTCACCGAGGTCCACCTCCACCGGCGCCTTGCCGGTGTTGGTGAAGGTGACCGTCCTGGTGGCCTTGCGGCCGAGCCTGGCGTCGAACGAGACCGCCGGCGTCGCCACCACATGCCCGGCTTCTAGCCCGAGGCCGACCCGGTTGATCCGCCCTGCGGTGATCCTCGCCGCGTGGGTGCCGGTCGCGTAGCGCGGCGCGGAGACGGTCAGGGTGTGCTTGCCCGCGCCCGGGACGAACAGCCAGTAACGGCCGCCGCGGTCGGCAGGGTCACCGGCGGTCGCCGCGCTGTGCCCGGTGGCGTAAGGAGCAGCCGGGTCCGTGATCGTTGCACCGTTGACGGGCTTCTTGGTGTTCCCGTCCGTCACGATGCCGGTGACCAGGCCGCCCGTGAGGGCGCTGCATCCGCCGAGCTGGACGCTGTCGGTCTGCCAGACCCCCACTTCGCCCGCCGTGCTGGTGAAGTGGAACCGGATCTGGACCTGGGCTCTGCCCTCGGCCTGCGGCAGCGCGACGGTCTCGTGGCCCGCAGTCATGTCGACCGGGTCGTTGACCGCCTTCCACACGGAGCTCCAGGTCTTCCCTCCGTCGACGGTGACCTCGACGGTCCCGGTGGTGCCGTCGCCCCCGCCGAACGTGGAGTCGAAGTCGAGCTGCGCCTTGTGTCCGCGCATGTCGACGACCGGGGACGTGAGGACGGTGTCTTCCGCCGCGAAGTCGTGGGCGAGGGTGTTGGCGGTGGCGAAGTTGCCGCTGCCGCCTGTCATGTTCTCGATGCCCAGCGGGGCGTCGAACTCCCAGCCCGGCGCGGCCGGGTCGGTGCCGGTGCCGGTGCCGGTGACGGTCCAGCCGTCCTTGGCGGTGGTGCCGGTCCAGCCCTCGAAGCCGGTCGCGGCGGCGTTGCCGTAGCCGGGCGCGGCGCAAACCGTCCTGTCGGGCACGGAGGTGACGTTCCGAGTCAGGTCCGAGCCGCCGACCTCGACCGTGAGGTCGGTGGTGTGGTAGCCGGGGTAGAGCGGGGTGGAGTGCAGGTGGTACGTCGCGCCTCGCGGGAGGTCGACGGAATAGGCGCCGGTCTCCGGGTCGGTGTAGACGGCACCGCCCGGGTAGCCGTCCACGCTGATCTTGCTGGAGAGCGGCCAGCCCTGCTCGCCGCCGTCCGTGACCCTGCCGCTGACCCGGCTGGTGGCGGTCCTGGTCAGGCTCAGGTCGACCGTTGCCCTCTCGCCCTTGGCGATCCCGGTCGCGGGTCCGGTGGCGTCGGCGTAGCCGAACAGCGACGCGGTGACCCGGTAGGTGCCGGTACGGACGGTCAGGGAGTAGCGGCCGTCGGCGTCCGTGGTCGTACGGAAACTGCGTCCCGTCGCGTCGTCGGCCGCGCGCACCACGGCCCCGGCCAGGGGGCCGTTGTCTGCTCCCCCGATGATCCGGCCGCTGAAGGTGCCGCTGTCCCCGAGGGTGAGGGCGGACACGCCGTTGGGAGTGCCGAGCCCTGTCGGGCCGTCGTAGCCGGGACCGGCCGTACAGGTGATGTCGCCACAGGTGTCGTTGGCGCCCTGGGTGATGTCGTTGAGGCCGCTGTCGCCGGTGTACGCGTAGGGGTAGGTCACCGGGTAGGTGTGCGCGGCCGGGTCGCCGGCCTGCGCGTACATGGCGGCGACGAGCGGTGCGGAGAGGCTGGTGCCGCCCACCTGGAGCCAGCCGTCACTGCCCACGGTGTCGTACACGCCGAGGCCGGAGGCCGGGTCGGCGACGGCGGAGATGTCGGCGGTGGACCGGGTGTCGCAGCCGGTGTCGATGCCCTCCTGGTAGGCCGGAGTGGCCTCGTAGAGGGAGCAGCCGGAGCCGCCGTCGTCCCAGGCGGCTTCGGACCAGCCGCGCTCCGTGCCGGGCGTGGCGGTCAGCCTCGTCCCGCCGACCGCGACCACGTTCGGATTCGTCGCCGGCCAGCTCTGTACGTGTCCGGTGTCGCCCGAGGAGACGGTGACGACGACGCCCGGGTGGTCGTAGTAGTGGTCGAAGAGCGCCTGGTCGGTGCCCTCACCGTCGACGCCGTAGGAGTTCGAGACGAACTTGGCGCCGAGCCGGACAGCCGTCTCGACACTCGCGCCGAGGTTCTCCAGGGAGTTGTCGTCGGATTGGACCAGCAGGATCTTGCAGCCCGGGCATGCGGCGGATACGGCGTCCAGGTCGAGTGAGGTCTCGGTGGCCCAGCCCTTGTCGTCGGCCGGATAGTCGCTGCCGCCGCGCTGGTCGACCTTGCGGAAGCAGCCGTTGGCCGTCGTGCAGGCCGGCAGGCCGTAGTGCTCGCGGAAGACCGCCAGATCCTCCTCGGCGCGGGAGTTGCCGAAGGCGTCGACGATGGCGACGGTGCGCCCGTCACCGCCGCCGCTCGGCAGCTTGTACGCCGACTGGATCTGCGCGGGTCCCAGTGCGGAGGCCGGCGGGCCGCTCGTCGCGGCGCGAGCCCGCGTGCGCTGGTTCGTGGGGGTGTTCACCACGGACAGACAGCGGGCGTAACCGGTCTTCTGGGCCGGGTCGTTGCAGTCCGTGGGGGTGTAGGGGCGGACGGTCGGGTCGTCGGCGGCAGTCGTGCCGGCCGCCGGGGTGTTCGTCACCGCGACGGCGGCGGGCGATGCCGACAGCAGGCCCAGGCCGAAGCAGGCCGCGGCGGCGTACGCGAACAGAGCGCGTATGCGCCTGCGGCTGCGGCGCGGTAGGTGGTCGGGTCTGGAACTCACGGGGGACCTTTCGGAGTGGAGCCGGTTTCAGAGGGGTTCGTAGCCGTCCGGATCGGGCGGCGGAAGCTCGGGCGGAGGCGGCGGCGCGTACGGGGACGGGCCGGAAAGCGGCGGAGTGGCGGGGGCGTCCGGCTCGTGCTCCGCTCCGGAATCAGGGCTGTTCATGGGAAGGGGTGCTCTCGTGCGGTCGCGAGTAGTTGACTGATGCACGAAGTCTGCGACGCCGGTGGGCCTGGCTGCGATGGGGCGGATGCCTCAAAGAACCTCGGACGCGGCGGTGTGACCTACGCCTTGGGGTGCGTCACCGGGTCCGGCGTGAGCCCCGCCTTCGCCGCGCTCACCGCAAGTGCCGTGCGCGTGGTGACCCCGCTCTTGCGCATGGCCGACTTGAGCTGCGCCGCCACGGTCTTCGGCGACCGGGAGAGGGCGGCGGCGATCTCCCGGTTGGTCAGGCCGTTGAGCAGCAGCCGGACGACCTCCGTCTCGCGCGGCGAGAGCCGGTCACCGTAACCGCGCCGCCCCCCGCGCCACACCACCGGTGCCGCCTCGCCCCGGGCCCGCAGCGCCGCCGCGACCCGGTCCGCTTCACTTCGGGCGCCGAGTGTGTCCAGTGCGCGCCGCACACCGTGCAGTTGGGCGATGCCCTGATCGGAGGCACCGGACGCGATACGGCACAGGGCCTCGCGCGCCGCCGCCAGCAGCGCCTCGTACGGGCGCGGGAGTGCCCGCCAGGCCGCGGCGGCGTCCGCCCAGGCGTCGGCCGCCCGGGCGGCGGGCCCGTGCGCCTCGGCGAGGAGGGCCCGGCAGACGAGGGCACCCGCGGCCGCGGCGGGGATGGCGCGGCCGCGGGTGCCCCGGGAAAACGCCTCCGTCAGGCGCTCCGCTTCGTCCGCCCGGCCGGCCGCAAGCAGCGCCTCGGTCCGGACCGGCATGAGCTCGGCCCCGAACACCCACAGGCCCTTCGCGGTCAGGGTGCCGGTCACCCGGTCGGTGGCCGCGAGCGCCCCACCGACGTCGCCTGCGGTCAGCCGCAACCGGCCGAGGGCCCCGGCGGGTTCGGCCTGCAGCAGCAGGTCCCCGCCGCGCAGCCCCTCGTCGAGGGCGGTGCCCAGCCGCTCCTCCGCGATGCGGCTGTCGCCGGCGGCCAGGTCGTACAGTCCGTGGAGCAGCAGCTTCTCGGCGAGGAAGCGCGGGTCGTCCTCGGACTCCGCGAGGGCGTCCACCCGGGTCGGGTAGTCGTCCCAGCGGCCCTGGAACCAGTCCAGGTGGACCAGGTTGGCGGCCGTCATCATGTGCTGACCGGGTATCCGATGGCGGCTCGCCTGGTCGAGGGCGCAGGTGAGGAGCCGTCGGGCATCCGCGTAACGGCCCCAGCTCATGGCACACGCACCGGAGTTGAGCAGGCCCCGGTTGAGCTGGACGACGTCCCCCGGGGCGACTCGGTCCTCGTCCAGGAGGAAGCCGCCGGCGGGCTGCCAGCCGGTCTCCTCACCGAGCTGCAGGAGCGCGGTGGACCAGCTGACCACGTAGAACAACCGTTTCTCCGCGGGTATCGCGCGGTTGATCAGTTCCTCGGCGCGGTCGAGCCAGCGGAGGTGTTCGGTGACGGGCAGCGGGGAGTCCGTCGGTATACCGAGCAGGATCATCGCCCGCGCGGCCTGGGCGGGATCGTCGACGAGGCCGTCGATCGCCCAACCGAACTCCTGCTGGGAGGCGCGTAGTTCGCCCGCTGCGTGGAGGATCCGGCCGAGCTGCATATGGATGCCGGCCCGGTCCCGTACCAGAAGGTCCTCGCCGGTCAGGCAGTCCCGCAGGGTGCGCACCACTTCGTCCCGGTTGTGGAACCTGCCGTACGTGTGCAGGGGCACCTTACGGACGAGCCGGACGATGTCCTGGGCGGGCAGACGGGGGATGGTCAGCAGGTCGTGGACCAGAGCCGCGGCGGCACTCTGGTCGCCCGCGGCGAGGGCCAGGTCGGCGGCCCCTTCGCCGTGGGTGAGCCACCGGCCGGTGTCGCCGGCGCAGCGGAAGTGATGGGTGAGCCGGATCGGTGACGGCTGCGGCTCCGCCTCCAGGGCCGTGCCCGCACGGCCGTGGAGGCGGCCCCGGTTGCGGGCGGTCAAGCCGTCGTAGACGGCCTGGGCGGGGAGGGCGTGCCGGAACGCGAGCCTGCCGTACGGGCCGTCGGTGAGCAGGCCGCACCGGACAGCGGCGTCGGCGGCGGGGCGGGCCCGGTCGGCGGGGAGTCCGGCGACGGCGAACAGCAGCTCCTCGGAGGCCGGTTCGCCGAGGACGGCGGCCGCCTCCAAGACGGTGCGGGCATCCGGATCCAGCCGGGCGACGCGCTCGGCGACGGCGTCGCGGATCGTGGGCGGCACGGCGATGTCCGCCAGCGCGTGCCGCACCCACTCGTCCTCGCGGCGCACCAGGTCGGCGCGGTCCCGCAGCAGATGGACGGACTCCTCCAAGGCGAGCGGGAGACCGTCGGTGCGGGCGTGCAGGAAGGTGGAGAAGGCCTCGGAGACATGGTCGTCGTCCAACATGGACGAGACCAGCTCGGCGGTGTCCGCGACACCCAGGGGGCGCAGGGCCAGGCGGGTGTGCGGGGCGCCGGCCGCCTGCCGCGACGTCAGACGGGGCAGCAGGGAGTCGGCGGGGAGGTCCTCGGGGCGGTAGGTGAGGACCAGATGGATGGTGCGCGTGGGGCGGGTGGTGAGGAAGAGCAGGAAGTCGAGGGTGGCGTCATCGGCCCAGTGCAGGTCCTCGATCACCAGAACGCGCACGGCCAGACGGTCGAGGAGTTCGGCCAGGGCACGCAGCAGGCGGTGCCGGGCGGCACCGGGATCGGTCAGGGGCTCCGGCGCGGGCAACAGGTCCTCGGCCCACTCGGGAAGCAGCGGGCGCAGCACGCCGGCCAGGGGAGAGAGCCCGAGCCCGGCGGGGCCCTGGGGGCGGCCGTCCCGTACGGCGTCGATGAGCGGCCCGAAGGTGGGCGCTTCACGGAACGGGGGGCAGACGGCGGTCAGGACCCCGCCCGCACTCCGGACCTCCCGGTGCGTCAGGGCCTCCCGCACCAGGCGGCTCTTGCCGACCCCTGCCTCCCCCTCGACCACGACGAGGGCTGCCGGACGCCCGGGGGCCAGCGCGTCGAGCACGTCGCGCAGTTCGCTTTCCCGGCCGACGAAACGGGGCGACCGGGGCTGCGGGGAAGGAGCGGGGCGGGGGTCCGCAGCGCGCGGGGAGGCGCCTTCGGGGGCGCGTACGACCAGGTCCGATGTCGCGTTCCGCTCGACGCCCATCCGCAGTGCCACACTCCCCTCGCCGCCACCCGGCATTGATCATCCTCGCTCGCCGGGTACCCTGCGCACCAGAGGGCTCCGCGGATCGGGGTTCGGCCTGGGAGCCGCGGGAGGGACGGCGGGCGTAGGGGTCGAGGATGTGAGGCGGGTCGGTGCGGCCGGGCCGCCGTCCGTGCCCCGGCCGCACTGTCGGCGGTGGCGACGGGGCGGCCGGCCCGACGCACCAGGTGTCCGGTGGCCACATGGCGGACAGTCGCCTGTCAGGGACCGCGATGCCGACGCTTCGAGCGGCCCGTCAGGGCGCGGGGCCGCCCGGGGCCCAACTGCTCGCGCTTCCGGACGGTCCGGGCAGCGGAGAGGGCGGGGACCGGGCGGCCTCATCCTCCGCCCGCCACCCTCGGCGCGACGGCCGCCCCGCGGACCCCCTCCAGCGACCCGGCCCTCAGCCGTGCGGCTGCTGCCGCGAAAGCGCCTCCCGCAGAGGCGTCGGCATCCGGCGCCCTTCAGGTGGCGGACCGGCTCGCCAGGTACTCGGTCATGCTCTCACCTGTGAGCGGATAGTAGTCGGAGAGCCTCGCGCCCTCGTCGAGGCGGCGGCGTGCGAACGCCTCCCGGTCCTGGTGAAGCAGGGAGTCCTCGGCGAGCGGGATCGCGTTCCGCTGCGGCACGACGACGGCCCCGTCCTCGTCAGCGATGATCAGGTCGCCGGGGGTCACCAGTGAGCCGCCGACCCCGACGGGCACGTTGAACGCGGACGGGAACAGCTCGGTCTGCGAGGCGTAGTGGGGGGTGACACCGGTGCACCAGATGGGCACGCCGAGCGCGCGTACCCGGGCGGCGTCCCGTACCCGTCCGTCCACCACGATCCCGGCGCCGCCGCGTAGCTTGAAGTAGCGCACGAGCATGTCGCCGAGGCAGCCGGTGAAGTGACTGCCCTGGGCCGAGATGACCAGAACGTCTCCCGGCTGGATGGATTCGAGCACGCCCCACAGCGGGGTCTTGCGCTCGATGTCCTCCTGCTCCGCGCCGTTGAAGACGTCCTCGCGCTGTGGAAGGAACTGCAGCGTCACGGCACCGCCGGTGACTTTGACGTCCGGTTCCCGGTGCAAGGGCACGGGTCCGTCGATGAACGTGCGGGTGATACCCATCTGGTGCAGCTTGGCACAGGCCGTCGCCGCGCTCACGTCCCCCAGCGCGTCCACCATCTGCGGGGTGGGCCGCACGTAGGCGGAGCTGTACACCGGTGCGCGCATCGACTCGTAGACCCCGGCCCCCTCCACCCCGCCGACGCGGGCCTCCCCTGCCGACGCCGGTTCCTGACTTCCGTTCTGGTGCATGCACGTGCCTCTCCGCGCGCTCACCGCACGCAACGCCAGTGACATCATCGCCTATCGATGGTAGATAACAGCCAATCGATTAGTGCTGTCAATGCGTCAGGAGCCCTCCATGAACAGTGCGTCTGCGAAATCAGCCGACTCCTCGGATGCCACCGGGTGGTTCGAGGCAGCGCGCTTCGGCCTCTTCGTCCACTTCGGCCTGTACAGCCTGGCGGCACGGCACGAATGGGTGCGAAGCCGCGAGTCCATGTCACAGCAGGAGTACGACCGTTATCTGCACCGGTTCGACCCGGACCTGTTCGACGCCCGCCAACTGGCGCGTTCCGCACGGGAGTCCGGGATGCGCTATGCGGTACTGACCGCCAAGCACCATGACGGCTTCTGCCTCTTCGATTCGGCGCTGACCGACTACACGTCGGTGCGCTCGGTGGGCCGCGACCTGGTCCGCGAGTTCGTCGACGCGATGCGCGCCGAAGGGCTGCGTGTCGGCCTGTACTACTCACTCCTCGACTGGCATCACCCCGACTTCCCCGTCGACGAGCACCATCCGCTCCGGGACACCCCGGCCCGGCAGGAGCCGCGCGACATGCAGGGCTACCGCGCCTACATGGAGGGCCAGGTACGTGAGCTCCTCACCCAGTACGGGCCGATCGACACCTTGTTCTTCGACTTCACGTACCCGGAGAAGGGGCCGCAGGAGTGGGGGGCGGAGCACCTCCTGGACACCGTACGGACATTGCAGCCGGGCATCCTGGTCAATGACAGGCTCGGCATTCCGGGCGACTACGTCACGCCTGAGCAGTACCAGCCCGACCGGCCGCTGAAGCGTAACGGCGAACGGGTGAGGTGGGAGGCCTGCCACACGCTCAATGGCTCATGGGGCTACGACCGCGACAACCGTGACTTCAAGGATCCGGCGATGCTGGTCCGGATGCTGGTGCAGTCCGTGGCCTGCGGCGGCAACCTCATCCTGAACGTCGGGCCGAACGGGCGGGGCGCTCTGGATCCGCAGGCCGACGCCACGCTCCGGGCCATGGGCGCATGGACGAGGCTCCACGCACGGTCCGTGTACGGCGCGGGGCCAAGCTCCTTCGCGCCACCCGCGCACGGCCTGTACACCCAGTCCGGCAACCGCCTGTATCTGCATCTGCCGAGCTGGCCGCTCAAGCACCTTCACCTGCCGGGGCTGGCCGGGCACGTGCGCTACGCCCAATTCCTGCACGACGGTTCGGAGATCCGCTTCCATGAGGCGGACGGCGCACGGCACGAGCACAACAATCTCGCACCCCCGAGTCAGCCGCCGGGCACCCTGACCCTGACTCTGCCCATCGCCCGGCCCGATGTGCTCCTTCCGGTGATCGAGCTGGAGCTGGACACGAGTACCGGAACTCAGAGTTGCGGCAGCACCCTTGAAGAAGGCACGAGCCCGCTCTAGCATCAACAATCGATAGACGATAGCCCTGTTGGGAGGCGTGGGCCCGACCCCGCCTCCACGACACCGCACCACCCCGCCGGGCGACCCGACCCCTCGGACGCCCACACCCTCCCGCCGCCTTCCCCTCAGGAATCCACGGCTGGACGCCAGCTATCGATTATTCACGACTACGCAACGGAGCGTGTCCCGATGAAAACAATGTGGCGCCGCGCTTGCGGGCTCACGGTGGCTCCCCTGGTGATGGTCTCGGCCGTCGCCTGCGGGGGCGGGTCCGACCAGGCGTCGGAGGGCACGACCCTCCGCGTCATCGTGAACATCACCCCGAACCTGACGGAGAAGTTCTGGAACGACCTCTTCGACGGGTACGAGAAGGATCACCCCGGTGTGAACGTCAAGCTCGAACTGACCGGCACCATCTCGGCTGACGCGAAGCTGAGGCAGGATCTGGCCGCGGGCGATCCCCCGGACGTCGCGCAGCAAATCACGCCGACCGCCGACACGGCATCGCTCTTCGCGGACCTGTCCGACCAGCCCTGGGCCAAGAAGACTCCGCTGAACGACCAGTACGCCGTCGACGGCAAGCACTACATGGTGGGTGTGGGCGAGCAGATACAGTCGCTCGTCTTCTACAACAAGGCCGCCTTCACGAAGGCAGGGCTCGACGCGACACAGATCAGGACGATGGCACAGTTCACGTCGGCCATGGGCAAGTTGAAGGACGCCGGCTACAAGCCGCTGCAGACTGCCGGGCAGTGGGTCACGGGGTCCCAGTTCTCGATGATGGCCGACGCGGGGGTCCTCACCGCCGATCCCGAATGGACGGTCAAGCGCAACCAGGGCAAGACCTCATTCGCCGAGAGCGGCTACACGTCCTACCTCGATCACTACAAGAGCTGGATCGACAACGGCTACCTGGACAAGAGCGCACTCGGCCTCACCTACCCGGACGGCCAGACGGCGTTCCTGAACGGCAAGTCCGCGATGTACATCATGGGCTCGTTCTTCGTGCCCGCCGCGGATGCCGCGAAGAAGAGCGACGACATCGGAGTGTTCACCATGCCGACCGACGGGGCTTACCCGTCCGGTCAGTTCGGCAACATCTCGAACCCGTACGTCGTCGTGAACAAGTCCCGTCACAAGGCCGAGGCGATCGAGTTCGTGAAGTGGGCGACCACCGATCCGGAGGCCATCAAGAGCCAGCTCGCCTCCGACGGCAACCTGCGCGAGGGCTTCACCTACCCGACGTCCAGCCTCGGCACCTCCGTGCAGCAGATCCTCGACAAGGCGCCGTCGGTGATCGTGAAGTCCGGACGGAGCCAGCCGATCGCCGGCTTCAGCGACGAGCTCAACAAGCAGATCCAGTCCCTGTACACAGGCGCTTCCCCCGAGGACGTGGCCGGCGGATTGGACAAGTGGTGGAACTCGCAGAGCTGACCACAGGGGTCGACCGGCAGGCGCGGCGCCGGGCAAGAGTGCGTGAGTCGGCCGTGTCCTTCGCGATGATGGGTCCTGCCGTCCTCCTGTACACGGTGATGACCGTCGTTCCGGTCGGCGTCGCGGTCTATCTCAGTCTCACCGACTGGGACGGGTTCTCCCATGCCGCGTTCATCGGGCTGGACAACTACGCACACCTGTTCGATGACCCGAGTTCGTCGGATGCCTGGTACGTGACAGCGCTGATCGCCGCGGTCGGCACCGTCCTGATGGTGGGCCTGGGGCTCGTGTACGCGCTGGCGCTCAAGGGCCGTTCGCGCGCGAACTCCTTCTACCGGGCCGTCGCCTACTTCCCCCACGTCATCAGCGCGCTGATCCTCGGATACCTGTGGGCGGCGATCCTCGGCACCAACGGCGCCATCAACAACACGCTGGCCAAGTTGGGCATCGAGCCGCTCGGATTCCTCTTCGACGAGCGGTTCGCGCTGATCTCGCTGATCGGCGTGATCGTATGGGCAGGGTTCGGTTTCAACGTCGTCCTGTTCGTGGCCGCGCTGCAGACGGTGCCGGCCGAGCTGCTGGAGGCGGCGGCGATCGACGGTGCGTCCAAGCGACAGATCGATCTGCGGATCGTGATCCCGATGATCGCGCCCGTGGTGACCGTGGCGACGGTGCTGAACCTGGTGGGTCTCATTCGGGCCTACGACATCGTGGTCAGCCTCACCGGCGGAGGTCCCGCCGGGTCGACGCAGACCTTCACCTATCTCATTCTCGCCCGGTCCTTCGAGGGCACCAAGGTCGGATACGCGACCGCGCAGGCGGTGTTCCTGATGGTGGTCTCGGCGGTGCTCGCCCTCGTCGTGACGGCGCTGCGCAACCGCCAGGACCAGGCCGCGACAGGAAGTTAGGAGCCGTTGGTGGTCGTACTGGAAGCAGAGGTCCGCGACAGGCCGCAGGCCGCAACGGCCCGGGGCGGGGAGGCACCAGGCACGAAGCGCGGGGAGCCTCGCTCACCCGGACGGTGGGTGCTGCTCGGGGTGCTGTTCTTCGTCATGATCGTGCCGATGTACCTGCTGGTGGTGAACGCCTTCAAGTCGCAGCAGGACATCCTCGACAACCCCTTCTCCATCCCGCTGGGCGGGATGACCTTCGAGCACATGTCAGCCGCGATCAGCAGTCCACAGTTCAACGTCATCGACGGCTACGGGTTCACACTGTTCCTCGTCGTGCTCGTCGACGTACTGTGCATCCTGCTTGCCGGCCCCGCCGCGTACGCGATCGCACGCAGCCTCAAGCGGCGGACGCAGCTGGTTCTGCTGTACTTCCTGGCCGGAACGTTCATTCCGGGCGCCGCCGTGATCATCCCGGTGATCTACGTACTGCGGGAGATCGGGCTGGCGAACACCGTCACCGGCCTGGTCGCGCACGACGTGGCGTCCACTCTGCCGGTGAGCATCTTCCTGTTCGTCGGCTTCATCCGCACCATTCCGGTGGACATCGACCACGCGGCGACGATCGACGGTGCGGGCCGCTTCCGCACATTCTGGGCCATCATCTTCCCCTTGATGCGCCCTGCGGTGGTCACCGTGCTCATCCTCAACTCGATAGGGATCTGGAACGACTTCATCTCTCCGCAGATCCTGCTCAGCCCGTCCTCCGGGCACTACACGGTGACCACGGCGGTCTACGCCGGCATCAGTCAGTACTCGACAGATCTGACGAAGGTGTTCCCCAACCTCCTGCTCGCCATCGCCCCCGTCGTCATCTTCTTCATCTACATGCAGCGCCACATCATCAGCGGTCTCACCGTCGGCGCCGTGAAGGGCTGACCTGACCCGCGTCGCCCGTCCCGTCCCAGAGAGAGCCGAGAAAGGACCACGTGTGCTGAGAGACCCGAAACGACGGTCCCGTGGAGGAGCGTGGGCCGCTGCCGCCCTCGTTGCTTCGCTCGCCATGATCGCGGTGGGGCACCCCGCCGCCGCCCACCCGGTCACGTCCAAGGCGGGACACACGTATTACGTGTCGCCTGCCGGCCGCGACACCGCGGACGGGAGGAGTGACAGTTCCCCGTTCCGGCACATCCAGAAGTGCGCCGATGTGATGGTGCCGGGCGACACGTGCCTGGTCCTGTCCGGCACGTACGAGGAGACGGTCGTGCCCGCGCGTTCCGGCACCGTCGAACTGCCCGTCTCCTATCGCGCCGCCCCCGGCGCGAAGGTGACGGTGAGCGGCGCCTCCAGGATCGGCGGATTCGAGCCGGTCACCGCCGCGGATGTCACCGAGATCGCCACGAGGGATCCGTTCGCCGCCGGCTCGCGGTTCAGCGACGCCGTGGCGGACGGGCACGTGTACAGCACCGGCGCCGACCTCGGGCCGGACGCGACCACGGTGCAGGTGTTCACCGACGGGAGGATGGGCGTCGAGGCACAGTGGCCCTATCCCGGCCTCGACCCGCTCGCTCCCTCGCTCCAGTACGCCGGTGCGGGCAGCGCCGACGCCACCGTCGCCGACACGGATCTGACTCGTCCTGCGGGATACTGGGACGGCGCGCGGGCACTTACCGGCTACTGGTACGTGTCGGCCACGACCACGGTCAAGAGCTCCGCCGTCGGCTCGGTGACGCTGGACGCGGCACCGCCGTGCGTCCACAAGATCGTCCCCGAGGAGACCCGGTACGCGCTTTCCGGGAAGATCGGCGAACTCGCGCATCCGGGCGAGTGGTTCTACGACCCGACGGCGAAACGCCTGTACGTCTACAGCACCGACGATCCGGACACCCACACCGTCGAGGCCAAACGGCGCACCCTGGGCTTCGACCTGACGGGCACCTCTCACACGACGGTCGAGGGCATCGGTCTGTTCGCCGCCACCATCGCCACGGGCCCCTCCAGCACGGGCGTCACTCTGGACGGCATCAACGGCCAGTACCTTTCGCACTACACGGACATCACCCGGGGCGCGACGGACTGCGGCAGTACGGTGACGCGGGGCGTCGGCGACACCGGCATCGTCCTCGACGGCACCCGGAACAAGATCGTGAACAGTGATCTCTCGCTCAGCGCCGGAAACGGGATCGCGCTCCGCGGACAGAACAACACAGCCACCGACAACGTGATCCACGACGTCGACTACATGGGCACCTACGCAGCGGGCATCGCCGTGCAGGGCAACAGTCAGACGGTCACGCACAACACCATCTCCCGGGTCGGCCGCAGCGGCATCAACCTCCAGTGGAACGAGGTCGCCGGGCTCACCCCGGGCAAGGACCTGATCGCGTACAACGACATCTCCGGGTACGCCCGCATGAGCCTGGACGTCGCCGCGATCTACACCTGTTGCAGCGCCTGGATGATGGGCACCTCGATCGACCACAACGTGCTCCACGACCCGGCTCCGGCCACCACCTCCACCACCTTCGGGATCTCGGGCGTCTACGCGGACAACGGCCAGAGCGACCTCGTGATCGCGAACAACGTGGGCTGGGGCAACCGGGAGGGGACGGTGATGCTCAACGGTCTGGGTACGGGTTCGCACGACAACGGCGTCTACAACAACACCGGCGGGATGACGCTGTTCTACGTGAAGGAGCCCGGGCAGTCGACCGGTACGAAGATCTACAACAACCTCGGGACGATCCGGGGCGTGACCGACGCCACCGACGGCGGGCTCGTCCTCTCCCACAACCTCCCCGCGGAGACCGACCCGCTGTTCGTCGACGCGGCCGGCCACGACTACCGGCTCACCGCCGGCTCACCGGCGCGGAGTCAGGCGCTCGCGCTGCCAGGCATCAACGACGGCTCCACGGATGCGGTGCCGAGCCTTGGCGCCTACCAGTACGGGGCCCCCAAGTGGACGGCGGGCGCCCGTCGGTAACCCGCTCCCGGCATGTCTGTGGGCCCGGTCCGGATGTCCCGGACCGGGCCCATGGCTGTGCGTTCAGCTGGGCTTCGGCCCGCTCCTCCTGGATGTGGTGCGCTTCGCCGCGGCGCCCTTCCTGGCCGGCCGCTTTGTTTCCCGTGCGTCGGGAACGGGCCCCCGGCCGGCAGCGTGGTCGGCGAACGCCTCGGCAGCCTTGGTGGGCTCCCCGGACCTCAACAGGCCGACGAGGCGGCCGTGTTCCTCGGCCATGGCGCGCCGGTCACCGTCGAAGAGCGGATCGGAGATGGCCCGCAGGGTGCGCAGACTCGGCTCGATGACCTCCCACATGCGGGCCAGGAGCGGGTTGCCCGCGAACCGGCTGACCAGGGTGTGGAACTCGATGTCAGCGTCGCGAAAGCCGCTCACATCGTTCGTGGCGACCGCCTCACGCATCCTTTCGACCTGCGCGTCGAGTTCGGCGAGCTGGTCCTCGGTGATGTGCTCGGCGGCGAGCCGCGCGGCCAGTGCCTCCAGGGGTTCGCGTACCTGACGTGCGTACTCCGCGTCCCGCGAGGAGATCTCGACGACGAAGTGGCCGCGGCGCGGGACGTGCGTGAAAAGGCCCTCACGGGCCAGCCTCTTGACCGCCTCACGCACCGGGGCCTGGCTCACACCGAGCCGCCGGGCGATCTCGGATTCGACGACGCGGTCGTTCGGCGCGAGATCACCCTCGACGACGGCCTGGCGCAGCAGGTCGTACACCTGGTCCGAGATCAGGGTCTTGCGGAACCGGTCCTTGTTGGTGGCCAGTGTGGAGACGAACCCACCGGACGCATGTGGTGCCATGATTTCCCAATCCTGCATTGGGGCACGTCAGTTGCGACATAATACGCGCCCGTCCTCCCTCGATGGGGTCACACCGAGGATTCCAGCTGATCGGCCAGCCACTCCAGTTTGGCCACTTCATGAGCGGCCCCGCCGCCTTCGTGATCGTTGTATGGATAGACCCGTATCTGCTTGTCGGACTGGTCCACGTTCCCTTGGGCGCCGTAGTGGTTGAACGCCGCGTACACCGTGGAGGGCGGGCAGATACGGTCCATCAGGCCGACCGAGAACAGGGTCGGCGCGTTGGCCCTCCGGGCCAGGGCTGCCCCGTCGAAGTAGGAAAGAGTACGGGCCACCGTGGCCGCGTGCTCCCGATGCCGCTTCACGAACCGGGTGACCTCGTCGTACGGAGGCATGTCTGTGAGCGTCGTGGCGCGCGGGAAGTGGCACAGGAACGGCACGTCGGGCATGACGGCCACGAGGTCGGGGACCAGACCCGCTGCGGCGAGCGTGATGCCGCCGCCCTGGCTGGTTCCGGTGACCACGACACGGGCCGGATCGACGTCCGGGTGCGTGCGCGCCGCGGCCACGGCCCGCACCGCGTCGGTGTAGAGGCGCCGGTAGTAGTAGCGGCGCGGGTCGAGGACGCCGCGGGTGAGAAAGCCGGGCGCCGCTATGTCGCCGGTGGCCGGGTCGGCGTCGGGGGTCTCGGCGCCTTGGCCGCGGGAGTCCATGACGAAGTGCGCGTAGCCCGCATCCGCCCACAGGCGCGTCTCGTGGGGCTCTCCCCGCCCGGTGCCGTAACCCAGATACTCCACGACGGCCGGCAGAGGGCCGGTGCGGGTCACCGGCAGGTGGAGCCAGCCGCGTACCGGGTGGCCGCCGTAGCCGGCGAAGGTCACGTCGAAGGTGTCGATCGTGACGAGCCCGTTGGCCACCGGTTCGAACGAGACCGCGAGGTCGATGTCATCGTGGCGGGCCAGGGTCTCCCTCCAAAAGGCGTCGAAGTCGTCCGGCTCGGCGAGAGCCGGCCGGTAACGCTCCAACTGGTCCAGGGGAAGGTCGAAATGTGCCATGAACATCTCCGTGGAGGTCGGGGCCCGCTCTCGACTTCGCCGAGCCGGGTCGCTGATCATCGCCTATCGATCATCGAGGGAATCGAATCAGGGGCGTTCGAGCACTGTCAACCGGACGCACGCTCAGGTGTCGAGTCCGTACACGCGGACCGGGGTCGTTTGCAGGAGGCGAGCGCGCTGGTCGTCCGTGAGGTGGGCCAGGCCGAGCCCGGACATCGCGAGCGATTCGGCGCGGGAGCCCCTGGGCATGCAGATCGGCCAGTCCGAGCCGATGAGGCAGCGGTCCGGGCCGAGGGTGTCGACGACGTGGCGCACCATGTGCGCGACGCGTTGCGGCGGTGCGCCGTACTGCTGGGTGAGCAGTCCGGAGATCTTCACCACCACACCGGCTTCGCCGGCCGCGCGCTCGATGTCGCGGTACCACTCCCCCACCTCGGGCGTGCGAAGGTGCGGGGGATTGCCCAGGTGGTCGACGACGACTTTCAGCTCCGGATGCCGGGCTGCGACTTCGGCCGCCGCTCCCAACGCCCCTTGATGCAGGTTGAGCTGGAGCGCCACGCCTTCTTCCGCCAGTACGGGAACGAGCGCGCGGGCGGCCTCGGGGGTGTCCGTCCAGGAGGTTCCGCCGAGCCTCATCCCGTTCGGACGTGAGGCACCCCACGCGTGCAGCAGGGCACGGAACGGGCCGGCCCCGTCGGAGCCGTGGACATGCAGGTTGGCCACGTATCCGGCGACCAGATCCGGTCGGCGCAGGCGCAGTCGGCGCAGTGCGCGCGTCTCGCCCACGTCTCCGCGCGACGCCTCGACCAGGATCGCGCCGGCCAGGCCGATGCCGGCGCCCGATCGGTCCAAGTCCCCCTCCCCGAAGACGCGATGGTGCTCACTGCCGGGCTTGATCCAGGGGAATCCCCGGTCCGGATCCCACAGGTGGACGTGGCAGTCGATCACGGTGCGCCTCCTCCTCGGGCGTACGGGGCGGCTCTTGAGTATTGACACGCCCGCTCCCCGCCGGTGAGTCTAACCATCGGCTATCGATGGGCGATTATTCAATCCTTACGTGACGAGGGAGCAGGTGTTCTCGATGCTCAGCCCCGAGCGGACCGGCGGCACACATACAGGAGATGAGGCAAAGGGCCCCCTGCTGCACGCGACCCGGACCATCACCGACGTCCCTCGATGGGCTGAGTTGGAGCGGCAGTTGTTCGCCCTCCAGGACAAGGGCTGGCGGCTCTTCGCCGACCGCTACACCGAGGGGGACGGCCGTCTCGTCTTCCGCGACACGCTCGGCCGCGGACTGGACGGCCGGGACGGCGTGGACGACTTCTACGAGCCGTTCTTCAACTGGCCGATGCTGTATGTGCTCGGGGGCAGTACGGATCTGCTGCCGGCCGCACGGCGGCACTGGAGCGGTGTCACCGCCCAGCTCACCGAGATGGGCATGCTCGTCGACGGCCTGGAGCGGGGTTACGACTGGTTCCACCAGGGCGAGGGTCTGCTCCTCTTCTACGGTCTGTGCCTGGCGGACCCGGGCGACGAGGAGCTGCGCCGGCTCGCCCTGCGATTCGCCGACTTCTACCTTCCGGGCGGACCCAACTACGACCCGGAACACCGGGTGCTGCGCGCCCCGCACAACGGTTCGACGGGGCCACGGTTCGGGTTCAGCGACGAGGAGCCGTACTTCCCGTGGAGCCCTGCCCTGCGCCCGTACGGGATGCCGCTGGACGGGGTCGACGAGCTCGCGTCCTTCGAGGACCTGGAGGCGTCAGAGGAGCGGGCCCGCGTGTACGGCCGGGCGATGTGGGAGCGGATGGGCCGCGGTGACACGATCGTGAACCTCGCGGCCACGGGGCTGGCGACCCACGCCTTCCTGCTCAGTGGCGAGCAGCGCTACGCGGACTGGGTGGCCGAGTACGTGAGCGTGTGGCGGGAGCGGCTCGCCGGCCGTGAGGTCGTGCCCGACAACGCGGGCCTGAACGGCGTGGTGGGCGAGTACCTGGACGGCCGCTGGTACGGCGGCCACTACGGATGGTCGTGGCCGCACGGCCTCTCCCCCGTAGGCAGCGCCACCGTCATCGGCGCGGCCAACGCGACCCTCGTCACAGGGGACCGGGGGTTCCTGGAACTTGCCCGCAATCCGCTCGACGTCGTGATGTCCCACGCCGAGCAGCGCGCCGCGAGCGAGATGGGCACGCTGGGCGAGCGCTGGGAGCCGCACCTGCGGTCCATGGGGGTCAAGCACACGCTCATGGTTCCCCAGCGGCACAACGACTCCGGCTGGTTCGACTACACGGTCATGCCGGGTCAGCTTCCGCTGGCGCTCTGGCACTTCAGCCGCGAGGAGGCCGACCAGGACCGGATCGAGCGGCTGCGGTCGGCCTCCAACTGGGACTGGACCGCCGTGCACACCCAGCGCATCAAGGACGAGGCGGGCCATGAGGAGCCTTGGTACGAGTTCCTGCACGGACGGAACCCGGGGTATCCCGAGCAGATGCTGCGCAGCGCCCTGGCAAGCTGCGCCGAGCGCATGGAGGCCATCGAGCACGACACCGTCGACCCGGAGGTCGGCCCCGACGCGCTGGACATCCACCACTGGCAGCACCTCAACCCGGTGGTGACCGAAGCCCTGTTGCAGCTGACCACCGGCTCCCCGCAGGTGCTCTACAACGGTGGCACAGCCCACCTGCACGTGCGCTACCACGACGCGGAGGCCCGCCGCCCCGGCCTTCCGACGGACGTCGCGGCGCTCGTCTCCGACATCCGCCCGGAGCACACGGTGGTGGAGCTGGTGAACCTCGGCGGTGCGGCGCGATCCCTGCTGGTACAGGCGGGTTCGTTCGCCGAGCACCATGTCGGGGCCGTCCGCGTGGACGACGGCCCCGCGCAGCCGGTCGGCGGACCGTACCTCCGCGTCCGCCTCCCCGGGCACGCGCGGATCCGGCTGACCCTGACCATGACCCTGCGCGCGGGCCGCGCGGCCTGCGCCTCACCGTGGGAGACGGCATGACCGACCGGCCGGCAGCGACCCGGCTGCCCTTCACCCTCCCCCGTCTGGGTCTGGGCACGGCTCCCCTGGGCGGACTGTTCGAGGACGTCGGCGAGGAGGAAGCCGCCGCGACCCTCAAGGCGGCGGCCGAGGGCGGAATGTCGTACGTCGACACCGCTCCCCGCTACGGACACGGCCTCGCCGAGCGGCGCCTCGGCCGACTGCTCCCCGCCTCGGCCGACGCCGCCCCGGTGATCTCCACCAAGACGGGCTGGCTGCTGCGTCCCCGGCCGGACGGATCCCCCGGAGAGGTGATCACCGACTGGACCGAGCGCGGAATCCGGGAGTCCCTGGAATCGAGTCTGACCCGCCTCGGCCGCTCCAGCGTCGACATCCTGTATCTCCACGACCCGGACGACTACCCGGACGACATCCGCCGCACCGCCTATCCGGCGGTGCGCAGACTGCGTGATGAGGGCCTGGTCAAGGCCATTGGGTTCGGCATGAACCACAGCGCTCCGCTCGCGTCGTACGTGGCGGAGTTCGAGGTCGACGTCGTACTGATCGCGGGCCGCCTTTCGCTCCTGGACCACGAGGCGCTCCCCGAACTGCTGCCGCTGTGCGCGAGGACGGGTACCTCGGTGGTCGTCGGGGGCGTCTTCAACACCGGACTGCTGGCCGACCCGACCCCCGGTGCCATGTTCAACTACCGGCCGGCTTCCGCTGCCTCACTGGAGCGGGCGCGGCGGTGCCGCGAGTTGTGCGCCGAATACGAGGTGCCGCTCGCCGCGGCAGCGATCCAGTTCCCTCTGCTGCACAGCGCCGTGGACTCGGTCGTCCTCGGGTGCCGTTCGGCGGCAGAGGTCACGGAGAACGTGGCGGCGGCCCGGTTCCCCATCCCGGACGAGCTCTGGAAGCGGTTGTCGAGGGCGGGATTCGTCCCGGAGCGAGTGCTGGAGGAGCGCGTCGGATAACACGGAGGTCGGGTTGTTGCCCGGCCAACGCCTCGTCGACCCCGGACATGCGACCGCGCGAGAGAGTCCGGCCGAGCTGTACGGCAACGAGGGCGGGGTGGCCGTCCGCCGGGGTGCCCCAGAATGAGGCCGAGGTGAAGGACGCCGGTCGAAGGGCTGGGAGGTGAGCGAGGTCCATGATCGGGAGCCTTGGTCAAGGTCGTGGAGAGCTTCGGGTGGCACGCGCGACGGCGCGGGCAGTTCGGCCGACGTTCAGCGCTGCCGGCCCTCGGCGGTGCGCAGTCCATAGCCGAGCACACGGTCGACGGCGATGTGCAGCAGCCAGGCGAGTCGGAAGGTGAACAGCGCGGTGCCAGGCGGGTCGGGCAGCACAACGCAGACGGAAAGCCACAGGAGGGGCACGACCGTCCGGTGGACGAGGTTGTAGCCAGGCACCCGGCCGCGGGGGAGCTGCCCGGCCCCGCATGTGGCGGCGTGTACGCAGCCCGCGGTGCGGGCGACGGAACCGGGAGCGGGTACCCCGGAAAGAGTGGTCGTGCCGTGCCTCCACGGGGCTCGTTCCGGACTGCCTGGGCGAACGCCTCGCAGCCGGTGCGCCGAGCCACGTCCAGATCCGCGCCGGGTGGAAAACGGCCGTCGAGTTCGAGCACGACCATGCCGTGGGCGAATGCCCGGAACGAACGCGCGAGGTCGATGTCGCCGTGCACCGCGCGGGCCAGCGGCAGCGCCGCCCGGTCTTCGAGCCGAAGCGAAGTCGCCGTCTGGACGGCCGGCGGGACCTCGCACGCAGCGAGCCCGGGGCGCCGAATGCCCGCCGTGCACTGCGCGGGGTTCCGTGAGAACCGGCTCGGCCCAGCAGAGCATGTGTGTGCCGTCGCCGGCGAGGGGTGCTCTTCCCAGCATGCCGGAACCGGTGACAGCAAGGTCAGTCCAGGAGGGCGGTCGCCTCGACCTCGACGAGTACGTCCGGCTCGAAGAGGTAGTCGACGCCGATCAGCGAGGCGGGAGGCAGCGGGGTCGGGAGGCCGATCTCTTCGGCGACGGCCTCCACTCCGGCCATGAAGGCGCCGATCTTCTCCGGCGCCCACTCAGTCACGTAGAACGTCAGGCGCAGTACGTCCGAGAAGGTGGCGTCCGCGCCCGCCAGTCCGATGGCGGTGTTGCGCAGCGCCTGCGCGACCTGTCCGGCCAGATCGCCGGGTGCGACGGGGGTGCCGTCGGGCCTGCGCGATATCTGGCCGCTGACGTGTACGTGCTTGGTCCCGGTGCCCACGGCGACGTGGTGGTAGGGAACCGGCTGAAGCATGCCGTGCGGAGTGAAGTGGTGAACAGTCATGGGGTTCTCCTCGTCCGTCTAGGTATCGTGAAGGTACTTAGTAGGCAGAAGACACTGCAACGAGACCAGGTTTCGCCATGGATACCGCCGACGAAGTCCGCATCGATGCCCCGCACCGCGAACTGCTCGACCAGATCCTCGACAAGTGGTCACTCGCCGTCCTCAACGAACTCTGCGAGCACCCCTGCCGCTTCAACGAACTCCGCCGGGCCATCCCCCAGGTCACCCAGAAGTCGCTGACTGCGACACTCCGGCGCCTCGAACGAAACGGTGTGATCGAGCGCGAGGTCGTCTCCACGCGCCCGGTGGCCGTCAGGTACCGGATCACGGGACTGGGGAAGACCCTCCGGCGCCCCATCGACGCGCTACTGGCGTGGACCTCGCAGCACATGCCCGCCATCCAGCGCGCACGCGAGGACTTCGACGAACGCGAGGACGCCCGCCAGTGATGTGTCGCCGGTCCGGGACGGAGCTACGGCAGGACGGTTGAGTCGGCGGAAGCTCCCATCGACCCGCGCGACCGCGCGGGAGCTCCATGACGCGGCCCAGTCGCCATGGATGCAGTTCGGCTCACTCCAGCACTCCCTCCTGTTCCTCCACCAAAATGGCCGCTCCGTTCATTTCATGGTTATATGGACGAGCCGTTCATATATGGCTGTCGAACAGCAAGGAGAACCTCATGAACACGTCCGCGTCCGACCGCGTCGCTCTCGTCACCGGCGGCTCCGGCGGCATCGGCCGCGCAGTCGCGGAGAGGCTGGCCAAGGACGGGCTCTCGGTCGCCGTCCACTACTCCGGCAATCAGGCCAGGGCGGAGGAGACCGTCGCAGCCATCAGCGCGGCCGGCGGCCGGGCGCTCGCCGTGGGCGGAGACGTCGCCGACGAGAACGCGATGCGTACCGCCTTCGAGGCCGTCGGGTCCGCGTTCGGCGGCCTCGATGTCGTGGTCAACACGGCCGGCATCATGGTCCTCGCCCCGGTCGAAACCTTCGACCTCGCCGAGCTGGACCGCATGCACCGCACCAACATCCGCGGCACCTTCGTGGTCAATCAGCAGGCCGCACGCGCTGTGCGCCCCGGCGGCGCGATCATCAACTTCTCCACGTCCGTGGTCCGCACCCAGTTCCCCCACTACAGCGCGTACGTCGCCAGCAAGGCCGCCGTGGAAGCCATGACCCTCGTCCTCGCCAGGGAACTGCGCGGCCGCGACATCACGGTCAACGCCGTGGCGCCCGGCCCCACTGCCACACCCCTCTTCCTGCAGGGCAAGGACGAGGAGACCGTCGACAAGCTCGCCAAGGCGGCTCCGTTGGAACGCCTCGGCCGGCCCGAAGACATTGCCGAGACCGTTGCCTTCCTCGCCGGCCCCGCCCGCTGGATCAACGGCCAGGTCATCTACGCCAACGGCGGCCTCGCGTAACACGGCTCCAGCCACCCCCACCCGAAGGTTTTCCCATGTGTCCCACCGGCAACGTCATAGTCATCACGGGCGCTTCCAGCGGTTTCGGTGCCCTCACCGCCCGAGCCCTGGCCGACGCCGGCCACACCGTGTACGCGGGCATGCGCCACACCACGGGCCGCAACGCGCCGCAGGTCCAGGCCGCGGCCGACCACGCCCGCGAGCACGGCGTCGATCTGCGCGCCATCGAGCTCGATGTGAACGCGCAGGGGTCCGTCGACGCGGCCGTGGCACAGGTCGAGGCCGAGGCCGGCCACATCGACGTGCTCATCCACAACGCGGGCCACATGGCCACCGGTCCCGCAGAAGCGTTCACCCCGGAACAACTCGCCGAGCTGTACGACGTCAACGTCCTCTCCACCCAGCGCCTCAACCGCGCCGCCCTGCCCGGCATGCGCCGCCGGGGCCAAGGGCTCGCGCTCTGGGTGTCCAGCAGCAGCGTCAAGGGCGGCACTCCCCCGTACCTCGCCCCCTACTTCGCAGCCAAGGCCGCCATGGACTCGCTCGCCGTGTCCTACGCGGCGGAGCTGGCGCGCTGGGGCATCGAGACCTCGATCGTCGTACCCGGCTCGTTCACCAGCGGCACCAACCACTTCGCCCACTCCGGCCACCCCGCCGACACCACCGTCGAGGCCGAGTACGACAGCAGGTATCCCGGGCTCATGAACCAGGTCGCGGACAAGCTCGCGGCCCTCGCCCCGACCGGCACAAGCGCGTCCATGGTGTCCGACGAGATCGCGCGCATCGTCGCCCTGCCTGCGGGCGACCGGCCCTTCCGCGTGCACGTCGACCCCGCGGACGACGGGTCGGAGGAGGTCTCGGACACCGCCGACCGCATCCGTGCCACGTTCCTGGAGCGGATCGGCCTCGCTGACCTGCTGAGCGGCGGACACTGACCTTGCCCGGATGGCGTACGGGCCTCGGTCCGCACGCCGACGGCACGGACCGCAGCTCACCCCCCCAACACCAGGAGCCCTCGTGTCAGAGACAGCGAAAGAACCGGCGAACAGGGGGCGCGGACGGCGCCCCGCCGACGAAGTCCGGGCGGAGGTCCTGCACGCAGTCGGCGAACTGCTCCTGAGGGAGGGGATGGGCCGGCTCACCTTCGAGCGGATCGCCAAGGCGTCGGGCGCCAGCAAAACCACCCTCTACAAGTGGTGGCCGTCCATCGGCGCACTCGCCCTCGACGGATACTGCCATGCCGTCGAGGACACCCTCGCCTTCCCGGACACCGGGGACGTCCGGGCGGATCTGCTCACACAGCTCCACGCCTTCGCCGAGGCGATGACCCGAACACCCGGCGGTCGCGTCCTCACCGAGCTCATCGGCGCCTCACAAACCGATCCGCACCTCGCCGTCTCCTACCGCAACCTGTACTCCGCCCACCGCCGCAGGCTCGCGGGCGAGCGGCTGCGACAGGCTCAGACGTCGGGGCAGATCCGCCCCGACGCCGATGTGCAGGTCCTGGTGGACCAGCTCTGGGGAGCCGTGTACCACCGACTCCTGATACCCGATGAGCCGGTCACCGAGGGCTTCATCACCGCTCTGGTCGACAACGTCCTCCTCGGGGTCGCCGCACGTCCGGCACCCGGCTCGGCCGGCTAAAAGGAAGGCATGGAGCGGGACAGCCACCCGGATACACGGAAGCTCTGTTTTTTTCATCCTCATGACGACCCCTTGCGGAGGTATGTTCACGTCAATACAGTTCCCCGCGTTAAGTTGCAGCGCTGCCGATGGTCCGTTCGCGGTCCCGCGGCGCGCCGCAGTGGAGAACTGATCGAAGGAGCTCTCGGTGGGATTCACGCGGCGCACGTTCTTACGGACAGCGACGGCGGCCGGGCTCACAGGAGCCCTCGCGGGCGGGGAGGCCACGCTCGCGCACGCGGCGCCCACAGCCGGCGGGCCGGGCGACGTCGTGGGCAAGGTGACTGTGGGGTATCAGGGCTGGTTCGCCTGCAAGGGCGACGGCGCCCCGATCGACGGCTGGTGGCACTGGGCACGGAACTGGGGAGAGACCCCCTCCCCGTCCAACCACGCCATCGTCGCCTGGCCCGATGTCCGTGACTACCCGACCACGTACCAGACCGCCTTCGGCAACCTTGGCAACGGGCGAGCGGCCACGCTGTTCTCCTCCTACGACCAGTCCACCGTCGACACACACTTCCGGTGGATGAAGCAGTACGGCATCGACGCGGCGGCCCTCCAACGGTTCAACCCCACCGGTGGCGAGGGGCCGACGCGCGACGCGATGGCGAGCAAGGTGCGCGCCGCCGCAGAGTCCGAGGGCGTCAAGTTCTACATCATGTACGACGTGTCCGACTGGACGTCCATGCAGACGGACATCAAGGCCGACTGGACAGCCAAGATGCGTGCGTACACCGCTTCTTCCGCCTACGCCCGGCAGAACGGTAAACCGGTGGCTTGCATATGGGGCTTCGGTTTCAACGACGCCCAGCGGCCGTTCACCCCGGAGGCTTGTCTGGACGTGCTGAACTGGTTCAAAGCCCAGGGCTGCTACGTCATCGGCGGGGTTCCGACCTGGTGGCGAACGGGCGACCGGGACTCCCGGCCGGGTTTCAGCGGCGTCTACCACGCCTTCGACATGCTCTCGCCGTGGCTGGTCGGCCGGATCGGCAACGCCGGTGACGCCGACAACTTCTACAACGCCGCCACCGTGCCCGACCTCGCGGAGTGCACCGCGCACGGCATCGACTACCAGCCGTGCGTCCTGCCCGGCGGCGTCACCGAACGGCAGCGCGCCCACGGCGACTTCATGTGGCGGCAGTTCTACAACATGGGCCGGGCCGGGGTCACCAGCGTCTACATCTCCATGTTCGACGAGTACAACGAGGGCAACCAGATCGCCAAGACGGCGGAGTCCCGGGACTGGGTGCCGGCCGGATCGGGCTTCCTCGCCCTCGACGAGGACGGCACCGCCTGCTCGTCCGACTACTACCTCCGACTGACCGGCGACGGCGGCCGCATGCTGAAGGGCCTGCTCCCCGTCACCGCCACCCGGCCGACCCCACCGCTCGTCGGAGGCAACGGCAACCAGCCACCGACAGCGCCCGGCAACCCGCACGCCACCACCGTCACCGACACCACCGTGTCGCTGGCCTGGACCGCCTCGACGGACGACTCCGGTGTAATCGGGTACCGCGTGCGCCGGATCACCGGCGACACGGCCACCACTGTGGGCACGGCTCCCGGGAACAGCACCACGTACACAGTGAGCGGCCTCTCCCCCTCGGCCTCGTACACCTTCGACGTCCAGGCGCTCGACTCAGCGGGCTCCGTCTCCCCTGCCTCGGCCCGGGTCACGGTCACCACGGCTGCCGGCGGCGGCACCCCCACGGGCGACCTGGCCCTGCGCCGACCGGTCGCGGAAAGCAGCCACACCCAGACGTACGGCGCGAACAAAGCGGTGGACGGCGACCCTGGCACCTACTGGGAGAGCGCCAACCACGCCTTCCCCCAGTGGATCCAGGTCGACCTGGGAACCAGCACAGACGTCCGTCGCGTCGTCCTCGCCCTGCCGCCGTCCGCCGACTGGGCCGCGCGCACGCAGACCATCACCGTCCAGGGCAGCACCGACGGCACCTCCTTCTCCATGCTGCGCGGCGGCACGGACTGCTCCTTCGACCCGCTCACCGGGAACACCGCCACCCTGGCCCTGCCCGCCGCCACGACCACCCGTCATCTACGGCTCGTCTTCACCGCCAACACGGGCTGGCCCGCGGGCCAGGTGGCCCAACTCCAGGTCTACGGCGCCTGATCACACTGCGTCCGCTTCACGTCCGCTCGTGCCTCGGCTCCGGGACGGTGTGCACGTTCTGCTTCGACGTAGTGGTGCCCAGCCGTCGCAGAAGGGCCAACGCTACGGTGGCGGTGGCCAGTTCGCCGGTGGCCAGCCCTGCCCAGACTCCGCCGGTGCCCAGTCTGCCGAGGGTCACGATCAGGGGGACCTTGACGAGGAGCAGGGTGCCGATGGACATGAGGTACGCGAGAGCCGGGCGCCCCAGGGACTGCGAGTAGGACGCCACCAGAGGGCCGATCCCGGCGACGGTCAGGCCGACGGCGATCACGCGAAGGGCCCGACCGGCGGTGGTGACGGCGGCCGGGTCGCTGAGGAAGAGGGCGGCCAGGGGCTTCGCGAACAGGGCGAGGACCGTCG
The DNA here is from genome assembly GCF_040679335.1 of Streptomyces sp. NPDC052299. NCBI lineage: Bacteria > Bacillati > Actinomycetota > Actinomycetes > Kitasatosporales > Streptomycetaceae > Streptomyces > Streptomyces sp. NPDC052299. The sequence continues at coordinate 43,238 of NZ_JBFAUP010000015.1, forward strand.
CGGTGAACAGGCCGTAGAGCAGTGAGGCGAGCAGCGCGAGGTTGCGTGCGCGCAGGGCACGGTCGGTCAGGCCGCGGCCGCTGTTGTAGCCGACGATGGGCTGCAGGCCCTGGCTGATGCCGGTGTGGGGCATCAGCACGAAGGTCTGGAGGCGGGCGCAGACGGCGTACGAGGCCAGCGCGACGGCCGATCCGGTGGCGGCGAGAGTGGCGTTGACGAGGACGGCGAGGAGTGTGACGCCAGTTCCGGCCAGGAACGAGGGCAGGCCGATTCCGAGCAGGGTGCGCAGTGTCGGGCCGTGAGGCAGCAGGTCGCGCGGGGTGACGCGGTAGGGGCGGTCACGCTGGACGAAGAAGAACCACAGGCTCATGGCCGCAGAGACGGCCTGGCCACCGACGGTTCCCAGGGCGGCGCCGCGTACTCCCATGCCGAGTCCGAAGATCAGCAGCGGGTCCAGCGTGATCTGCACAATGACGGGGACGAGCCACAGCAGGGTGGAGTAGCCCATGCGTCCCTCGGCGCGAACCAGGCTGGAGAAGCCGGTGGAGACGAGTGCTCCGCACAGCAGTACGACGGCGTAGGGCCGGGCGCTCTCCCGTAGTTCGCCGTGGGCGCCGAGCAGGGAGAGGAGGGGGTCGAGGAAGGCCAGGCCGAGCACGGTGGTAGCTGTGGCGCAGGACCAGAACAGTGTGAAGGAGTTGCCCGCCGCGCGGGCGGCGGCCTGCCGGTCTCCTGCACCCAGGGCGCGGGAGACCATGGAGGCACCGCCCGCGCCGACGGTGGTGGACACCGCGACGAGCAGGAGCAGGAGCGGGGCGGCCAGGTTGACCGCAGCCATCGCGGAGTCGCCCACGCCGTGCCCGACGAACCAGCCATTGGTCAGGGCGTATACGCCGTAGACCCCGACGGCGGCCGTTGTCTGGGTGCAGGCGCGCCACAGCAGCGGGCCCACCGGTTCGGTACCGAGCCGGCTGGTGTGATCGGAGGGTGCGGGGGCGGCGGGCCGGGGGGTCACCGGCGGGTGCGGCCGAGCAGCGCCATCGCCTCGTCGAGAAGGGGACGGGCGAAGTCGTACTGCCTGCTGTCTGTGTGGCCGCGATACACGGTCTCGATGACCATGACCAGCATGAGGTGGAGGCAGTACACGCGGCGGCGTACCTGCTGGGTCGCGGTCAGCTCCGGATGACCGTAGCCGCGCATGAAGGGCGTCGCGTCGCCGAAGGCGGACAGCTGCGTGCCGGTGAATCCGGCCTCGATCAGCGGGTCTCCGTAGAAGGCGCGTTCGTGGTCGATGACGCAGGCGATACGGCTGTCACGGACCACGACGTTGCTGGACCACAGGTCCCACTCGACCAGGCGGGGTTCGGTCACCTCGTCGAGGCTGCCCGCGTGCTCGGCGACCACCGCGCGCACGGTGTCGTAGGTCCAACCGATGTCGACCCCGCGGCGTTCGCCGTCGGCCAGCACGTCCTCGACAATGCCGGTGAACACTCGCCGCCAGCTCGCGTCGTGAGGCCCGGCGAGTGACCCGAAGCCGGCGCCCCGGATGGAGTTGATCTCCCGGTTGGCCGCGCCGAGCTGCTCCATGCAGGCGTCGCGCTCGGCGGCGGGCATCAGTTCGGAGATGATGCCGAGGTTGTCGGCGTCGATGTACGGCATGAAGAAGTAGTCCGCGTCGCAGAGCTGGTGGCTGCGGTCGGCGTAGTGTACGTCGGGGACCGGCACCGAGGTACGGGTGCGTATGAGGTCCAGCGTGTTCAGCTCGATCGACATCGCCCCGCGCTCATAGGTCATCACCTCCACGTGCGGAGGCGGAGCGATCTTCAGCACGACGTCAGCGCCGTCGCGCAGCCGGACGCGGTAGGCCACGTTGAACCAGCCGTGCCCCAGCTCCTCCGCCCATGCCTCGCCCGTGGGTATCTGCTCGGGTCCGTAGGCACGCTCGATCATGGCTCGAAGTACCTCGGGGGACTGCCGGTTCTTCGTGATGCTCTCCACGCCCGGTCCTCTCGATCAAGGCTGCCCACCACAGCGCCACCGAACAGGCCGCGCCGCCCCCTGCACGCCACGGGCTTCCAGTCCTGGCCGTCATCACCGAAGACAAATACTTACCATGTGGTCGATATTCATAGCAGAGAGAGCGTACGCCCGTACGCCCCTGTTCATACCGAGGGTGCATCGCTGCCACGGAGGAGCCGGTCCGGACGACGCACCATCAAGGTCCCGTGTCGGCACCGCCGCCGAGTACTCCCGGACGGGTCGCCGTGCCGGCTGACCCGGCCTCAGCCGGCCGGGGTCTCCTTCGTGGGGACGACGGCGACGGGGGCGTTGGCGAAGTGGAGCGTCGAGTGGACGACGTGTCCCACGTACCGGCTGCCCGTCCTGCTGCTGCGCCCGACCACCAGGAGCTGGGCGCCCGCGGCCAGTGAGACCAGCATCTCGGCGGCGAACCCCACTTCGGTGTGTTCGGTCACGGTGATGTCGGGAAAGCGTCGGCGCCACGGTCGCAGGAGGGCGATCAGTGCCTGGCGGTGCTGCTCCGCCAGTTCGGCGGGCCGGTTCGAGAGGCCCAGGACGCCGGACTGGTTCGTGAACATCGTGGGCAGGTCCCACGCCCGCGCCGCCCGCAGCGGAACGCCGTGCGCGGCCGCCGTCCGGAAGGCGAAGGCGAGGACCGCCTCAGCCTCCTGGCCGTCTTCGGGGACGCCTGCCACGATCTCGCCCTGCCGCCGGCGCCCGCTGACGTCGCCGCCGCGGATCAGCACCACGGGGCAGTCGGCCCGGCCCAGGACCCGCAGGCCGACGGAGCCGAGGAGGAAGCCGGTCACCGGGCCCGGCCGGCGGGACCCGACCACGATCATCAAAGCGTCGCGCCCCCGCTCCGTCAGCAGGTCGGCCTCGGGCCGGTCGGCCAGCTCGGCGCGCACCTCGACGCCTTCGTAGTGCTCGTGCACCCAGGCCAGCGCGCCCGCCAGAGCCTCCTCGCCGGCCCGGCGTTCGGTGTCGGCATCCGCGAGGAAGGAGGGATCGTGCCCGTGCAGCAGCAGGAGCGGCGCGCCGAGGCGACGGGCCTCGTCGGCTGCCCAGCCGACCGCGAGCAAGCTGTCCGGCGTGCCGTCGACTCCGGCGATGATGGGGTGCTGCACGATGTCTCCTCGCTCTTCGCTGCGCGTTCGGTCTGCGGTGTGGTCGGACGAGCGCGTCACCCCGGGGCGCCTTCGAGCGCACGGCTGTGCTCCCGGACCGCGATCCGGGCCAACTTGGTCAGCATCATGCCGTTGCGGATCTCGACCAGGTAGTCCACGGGCAGGCCGTGCATGCGGATGCCGGGGCCTCGCAGCGCGTGCCAGTCCAGGACGAAGAGGGTGGCATCGCCCCAGGGCACCAGCTTCATCGCGATACGGGCCGCGCCGAACGGCTCGGCCCTCGCCTCCAGTTCCAGGCGGCGCTCGGGCTCGCAGATGCGGACGACGCAGGTATCGTCCACGACGAGCCGGCCGGCCCCCACCCGGACGCGCAGCCGGGCGCCCACCTGCGGCCAGTGCGGGTCCGCGGCGATGACCCGCCGAGTGCCCGTCACCCATTCGCCGTAGCGGTGCCCGTCGGCCAGCAGGCTCCAGACCTCAGCGGGGCTGCTCAGGATCAGACGGCGGTTGCGGGCCAAGCTGAACACGCTCCCTACGGATGACGGCGGTGCGGGACGGGGCGCAGAAGGGTTCACCGTCTCCGGCGTGCGCGTCGACCCTAGCCCGGTCCTCCCACGGCCTCTGGCGAACGCGCCGGGCATGACGCCGTCCGGGCGAGGCGCCGGGTCGGCCGGTTCACCGGCGCCCCGGCCCCCGTGCCGGCACACCCCGACGGCGCAGCCGTGCGGCTGGCCGAGTGCTTCATGCGGACACGTGTTCCCCACGGCAGTCGATCACATAACGTGACTGCTACGTATGTCGCCCCTGAAACGCAAAGCACGCTCATCGCCGCTCGGCGGCCATGTACGGCCTCCCCGGTTCGCCGTGGCCGCGCTTGCCCTCGCATTCGGTGTGGGTGCCCCCCTCCTGGTCCCGGGCACCGGCGAACTCGCCCGGGCCCAGCGTCGGCAGGGCGGCTCCCTCCTCCTGGAGGAGACGTTCACCCAGGCAACCGCCCCGGACTTCACCGGGGTCGGTTCGGCCTGCCTGACCGGTGCGCCCGAGGTGGACGCCCTGCCGGGGCCCGGCAACCACCCGCTCGGCGGCTGTACGACGGGCATCGGGCCCGAACCGCCCAAGGACGCCGCGCCGCACGGGTACCTGCGGCTGACGGACTCCTCACCCAACCAGTCGGGTGCGGTCCTCTACAACCACGCGCTGCCCGCCACCGACGGGCTCGACGTCACCTTCGACCAGTGGCAGTACGGCACCACCACAGGCGATATCGCCCCCGCCGACGGCATCTCCTTCTTCCTGGTCGACGGCGACACCGAGCTGACCCGCCCGGGCGCCTTCGGCGGCAGCCTCGGATACGCGCAGAAGCTGCCCGACGACGACCCGACCGCTGAGTTCGTCCCCGGAGTGGAGAACGGCTATCTGGGCGTCGGACTCGACGTCCTCGGGAACTACTTCGGCGACTGGGAGCACCGCGGCAACGGCTGCCCGCCCGGCCGGCGCTCGCCCGCGGGGACGACGTTCCACGTGCCGGCGCCCGGACCGAACGTGGTCACCGCGCGGTCCTGGCAACGGCATCGAGGGCTACTGCTTCCTCACCGCCACCACGAGCAACCTCTCGACCACAGGGCCCTGGCCGTCGACCCTGCCAGGCCGGCTCCAGGGGCCGACCACCGAGGTGTCGGACTATCCCGTCCAGGCCGAGCAGGACGTGGAGCCCTCGCGCCGCCGGGTGCACGTGGTGATCACCCCGGCCCCCGACCCACAGGTCACCGTGTCCATCGACTTCAACGACGGCAACGGCTCGCAGCAGGTGCTCCAGACCGCCGCGCCGACCCCCGTGCCCTCGACGTACAAGTTCGGGTTCGCGGGCTCCACCGGCCTGTTCACGGACACCCACCTCATCCGTAACGTGGCGGTCCGCACCCGGGGGCCGCTGCCCCGGCTGAACCTCGTGAAGCAGGCCAGAGAGCCGCTGCCCGGGGACATCACGGCCGGCACGCAGGTGCCGTACGACTTCGTGGTCACCAACGCGGGCGGCACGACCATCGACGACCTCACGGTCGACGACCCGAAGGTCGGCCCGGTCTCCTGCCCCGTGACCGGCCTCGCCCCGGGTGAGACGGTCACCTGCACGGCCACGTACACGGTGACGCCCGAGGACGTAGCCGCCGGGTCGATCGACAACACCGCGACGGCCGGCGGCACGTCGAACGGGGACCCGGTCGCCTCACCTCCGTCGTCGGAGAGCGTGCCGATCGAGCGGACACCGGGCATCGAGATCGAGAAGCACGTGGAGACCCCGGGCCCGTACGCGGTCGGGCAGGCCGTGACCTACCGGTACACCGTCCGCAACACCGGCGGTAGCGAGCTGACGGACATCGCGGTGCGGGACGACCACGTCACGGGCATCGCCTGCGAGTCGACGACGCCGGCCCCGGCCGGGAGCCCCGGTGACAGCACCACTTGCACCGGCACCTACACCATCACCGAGGCCGACGGTACGGCCGGCTCCGTGACCAATACCGCCACGGCGACCGGCACCGCGAACGGGGGTACCGTCACCTCGCCGGAGACGTACCAGACCGTCCCGGTCGGGGAACCCCACCTGACGGTGCGCAAGAAGGTCGTGTCCAGCGGCCCCTACAAGGTGGGCTCCGCGGTCCGGTACACCTACACGGTCACCAACACCGGCAGCACCCAGCTGCACGACGTGCACGTGGCGGACAACCGGGTCGCCGCGGTGAGCTGCGACGCGACCACGCTGGCGCCCGGCGCAAGCACCACCTGCCGCGACACCTACCGGATCACCAAGGCCGACATCGCCCTCTGCCAGGGGAGCGGCCCTCGCGGCGGAGGCGGCGGCACGGTCAAGTGCCGGATCACCAACGTGGCCCGCGCCGGCGCGACCGACGCGCAGGGCAACGAGATCGCCAGCGAGCGGGCCACGGCCACCGTCACGGTCAAGGTCAAGTCCGACGGCCGGCCGAAGCCGAAGCCCGACTGCGACCAGCAGGGCGGCAAGCGAAGCGACAAGGGCGGCTGCCGCAAGCCGCAGCACCACCGCGAGGCCTGACACACTTCGCGACCCGCGCCGGCACAGCCCTCGGAAGGGGGCCGTGCCGGCGCGGCGTCTGCGTACCCTTCCTCTGCGACGACGCGCGGTTGCACTTTCGGGTGGTCAGTGACCGGGATCTCCAGCTCGCCCTCTGCGGGTGGGGCCACGAGTACCAGCGTGCCGCTGCGCTCGACCTCGCCCCCGAGGATGATCAAGCGCCGTTTCAGAGCGCGCCATGACCGCCTACGTCCTGGCCGCGACGACTGGCCGTCGCAGGTCAGGTCGTGAGCGCGACCAGCACGCGCCTGCGGCGGCAAGTGGAGTCATCGGTTCGGGCCTCGGCGAGCCGTTCGGCCGGAGAGAGTCGCTTCACGCTTCCCGTTCGAGTGGAAGGCCACCGGCGACTGGTCGGAGGGTGGGCATGCCGAGTTGTACTGCCCGGGACCGGCACAGGGCGGAGGTGGCCTGACGGATCTCCTCCCGTTCTACGTCGGTGAGGGCGTCGAGGTCGCTCTCGACCCCGCGGATCAGACGCCGCAGGCGACTGAGCTCCTCCTCGGACGGTGTTGCTTCCGCCCGAACCCGAGCGTCGAGCTCGGCGGCCGCGGCCGGTCGTTCCCAGTCCCGAAGCAGGGCGTCCAGGTCGGTCCGCAGGTCCGGAAGTAGGAGGGGTCGGTGCGGACGTGATCACAGCCCAGGCGTCGGAACCGGAACGGGCAGGCGTGGCCTCCGGCTTTGACGTTGCTGAGCTCGGCGCAGATCCCGAACGGTACGGCGACCTGCCCGATCCGCATCCGGGTGTGCTCATGGTCCAGGAGGGCTTTGGCCTCGTCCCACAGCCGTGTCGGTCGAACTGGAGGGTGACCAGCCGGTCGACGGCCTGACGCGTGCGGTTCTCGGAGACCCGTGATGGTGGAGTCGGTTATCGCTACTCTCGGAATGCCTCTGCCTGACAGGGGCATGGGCCCAGGGGCAGGGATGGATCGGGCGTCTACCGGCCTACGATGCGGCACATGACGATCACGTACGAGTGGCGCGGTGCTTTCGATAACGCCGCCGTCAACGCGCTTCACGCGGAGGCGTTCGGTCACGTTCAGGAGAACAGCGATTGGCAGACACGAGTGGTGCGACACAGCCTCGGCTGGGTCTGTGCCCGAAGTGACGAGAGGCTCGTGGGGTTTGTCAACGTCGCCTGGGACGGTGGCGTCCATGCTTTCGTTCTCGACACGATGGTCGCCCAGGACGTGCGCAACAGTGGTGTCGGGACCGAACTCGTGACGGCCGCGGCCCAAGGCGCCCGAGCAGCGGACTGCGAATGGCTCCACGTCGACTTTGAAGAGCATCTGCGTCCTTTCTACTTCGACGCGTGCGGCTTCAGGCCGACGGACGCGGGGCTCATCGCCCTGCGCCGGATCACGTCTGCTCCGCAGTCGTACGGCGGCTGACCTCGGCTGCGTAGGCGGCCCAGTCGCCAGCGGCGGCTCGCTGCCACTTGACGGCGACGGTGATGTCGATCCCGAGGGTGCGGGCGAGGACTGCGGCGGGCAGCTCGGTGGCGAGCTGGAACAGGGCGGTTGAGCGGGTCTCGGCGAGGCGGATGCCGAGTTTGTGGAGCCGTTCGCCCATGGCCCAGGCACTGATCGGCCGACCGGGCTGACTTCCCGGGAACAGCCGGGGCGAGTCTGTCCGGCCGAGGACGGCATGGCCGCGGCGCACCGCGACCTGTTGGATGGCCAGGTCAGCGACGGGTGCGGGAAGCTCGACCGGGATGGCGCCGAGGCGGATGCGGACGGCTCCATCCGCTTCCTCGATGTGGTCGACGGTGCGCCGCGAGATCACGGCGGGCCACTGGGCGCAGAGGAGCAACAGCAGGCCGGCGAGACGGCCTTCGGGCTCGAGGGTGTCGTCGTGCAAGAGGCGGCGGGCAGCAGAGCAGCGGGCCTCGTCGGAGCGGTAGCCCGCCGCGCCGCCAGGTACCCGCCCGCCCAGCGTGCTGGTGAATCTCATCGGCATCAACAACCGAAGGCACAAGACGGGCCGAAGGCACTCGACCGGCAACGCCGATGCGTCGACGGACCGGTGGGCGGGAGGGACGCCATGACGGCATCACCCGCGTTTATGGCCAGGTGTGAGTAGCCGGTTGCGTCGCACCTGAGCAAACATGAGTCATGTTCATGCCGAACAAGGGGACGCACGTCGGGGCAACTGCCCTCATGGCAAAGGATGTTCGCCCTGAACATGGCCCACAGGCCGTTCCCCCTTCACACGACCACACAACGTGTCTTCCGGATCGAGGAATCTTGCGCCTTTCACGACTCGCGCCCGCACTGGCCGCCGCGGTGATGTGCCTCTTCGCCATGCTCACCGTGCCGGCAGTCGCCGCGCCCTCGCCGTCTCCCACGGGTCCTCAGCCCATCATCGGCGGCGGGACCGCGGGCAGTGCCCCGTGGGCCGCCCGGCTGTACTCCAACGGGCAGGAAGCCTGTACGTCCACGATCATCGCCCCCACCTGGATTCTCACGGCCAAGCACTGCGTCAGCGGCGGTGGGCTCTCCTTCCGCATAGGCAGCCTTGACCAGTACAGCGGCGGAACCGTCGCCTACGGCGTCCAGACCTACACCCACGGCTCCGACCTGGCCCTCGTCCGTCTCGACCGGTCGGTGTCGGCCACGTACGCCCGTCTCGGGCAGCCGGGGACCGTGCGTGTCGGGCAGGGCGTGCAGGTGTACGGCTGGGGCGCCACCTCCCGGTGCGGCTCCGAGATCAACTGCCAGTCCCGCTACCTGAAGGTCGCCAACGTCACGGTCACCAGCGGTTGCACGGACGCCTACGGCGGCTCCGCAATCTGCGCCACGTGGGGCAACGGCATCACCGCGGGCGGCGACTCGGGCGGTCCGATGATGGCGAGCGGCGTCCAGGTCGGCGTTGCCTCCACCAGCGACCGCCAGAGCAGCACGGCCTACACCAACGTGACCGCGTACCGCTCGTGGATCCAGTCGATCGCGGGCGTCTGAGCCGACGGGCCGCCGGAAGGCCGAGAGGCTCGAAACTCCCGGCTGCCCGGGCGCGACCCGGGCGGTCATGAGAGCCATCGACGCGGCGGGGGCGTGGGAGACCACGCCCCCGCTCCCGTGTGAGGTACCCGGCACCAGTTCGGTGTGCGCCGAACGGGGCACCTCGCGTGACGCAGCTCTTCGTGGTCGTCCTCACGAGAGCCCCGGTCGGAGAGGACGGCACCCGGTCGCCGGTCACTTCGAGGCCGCGCAGGCCGCCCGCGCCAGCCACGTTCTCCAGCACGCAGCCCTCTGGGACAGCTGCCGTCCAGCGTTCGCCGCTGGTCCGCAGGTCGAAGGCACGCAGAACCTTCGCCCCGGGAATGCCCGGCCGTATATCGATCGCCCAGTCGTCGTCGGCGTCCCGCAGGACGGCCGGCCCGCTGCCCACGGCGAGCGTCCCGGTGAACGTCTCGGCCAGGTGGCCCCCACGGTGCGGGCGGTGTGCCGGCGCTCGCGGCAGGTCGCGAGGCGAGCGCGGCGACGGTCGTGCGGCCCTCGGCCGTGGTGCGGCCCCGTGCGATCAGCACGACGGGCTCGACCGCGCTCCGGCTGACCTCGCAGACGCGTTCCCGGCCGGGCGGGGCGCGCTCCCAGGGCGGCGGTGACCTTGTCGTACCGACTGCGGAGGAGAGTGTCGCCGACCACCCATGCGCCATTGCCGCGTTCCTCGAGGAGGTTTGCCGGACGGGCCTCCCAACGACACGCAGCGAGGCCCCGAGCACGGAGCAGCTGGTGGCCGCGGCGACGATGAACGTGGCTGCCGTCGCGAGAAGTCGGGTGCGTCCCCTTATTTGTCGGCCTGCCCGTTCCCGTCCTGATGCCCGCGACCCAACGGCCTCGCTCCCCGCCGCGTCCTCGTCGGGCGAAGTCTGCGTACGGGTGAGCCGGTCACCGTGTCCGCCGGCGCCCCGAACCGGGCGGAATCCCTGGCGGGGTCATACGTCGCCGACCTGCCCACTGGCCCGATCACGTACGTACCGGAGGAGACCGGTACGTACGTGATCGCGGCAGCAGACGTCCCGGGGGCGGCCCCGTGTCAGCCCCAGTCGGCAGCCGCGTCTCCCGCTTGGGCCGGGGCGCCGGCCACCGCATCGACCAGGGGCTGGACGCGGTAGGGGATGACCGCGCTCAGTGCGATGACCGTGGCGCTGCGGCGGACCCCCGGTACCTCAAGGACGTGGTCGATCACCTGTTGCACGTGCTGGTTGCTCGTGCCGGCTATCCGGCACCAGATGTCTCCGGAACCCGTCACCACATGTGCTTCGAGGATCTGTGGCACGGCCCGCAGTCTCGCGGCGATGGTCTCGCGGGCGGGCTGGTCGACTTCGAAGGTGGTGAACGCCTGGACCGCGTGGCCGAGAGCGGCGACATCTATGTCCGGTCCGTACCCGGTCACCACGCCGGACGCGGTCAGCCGGTCGAGCCGTGCCTGCAATGTACCTCGGGCGACGCCGAGTTGACGGGCGACCTCCAGCAGGCCCGCGCGAGGACGCTCGCGGAGCAAGTGCAGCATCCGGCCGTCGAGCCGGTCGAGTCCTCGTCGCGCCACCACGCCTGCCGATCTGTTGTCCCAGTGGCACGCAGATGCCCCGGCTTTTGTCAGATTAACAAGGGAATGGCCTGCCTGTTGCCTGATCGTCCGCCTCCACTCCACGCTGTGTGCCCCGGGCACGGCGAGGGCCGTGGGCGAGAGGAGAACCATGAGGAAGCACACCCACCCGTTCGTCCCCTACCGCCCCGACCGGTACGACGAGGCCGGGATGATCCGGCGGGGTGAGGACTTCGTCTCGTTTCTCGACGGCAGGCGCAGCGTGCGGTTCTTCAGCGACGACCCGGTCCCGCGGGCCTGCATCGACCTCGCCGTCGCGGCGGCGAACACCGCTCCCTCCGGCGCCCACTTCCAGCCGTGGAAATTCGCTGTGATCGGTGACGCCGAGACCAAGCACCGCATCCGGGTCGCGGCCGAGGAAGAGGAGCAGGTCAACTACGAAGGGGGTCGCATCCCGCCCGAGTGGCGTGCCGCACTCGCGCGCCTGGAGACGAACTCGGACAAGAGCTTCCTCGACGTCGTGCCGTGGATCGTCGTCTGCTTCGCCGAGAAGAGCACGGCGATGCCGGACGGTTCCCTGCGCAAGAACTATTACGTCAACGAGAGCGTGGGCATCGCCTGCGGCTTCTTCATCGCCGCCCTGCACGCGATGGGGCTGAGCACCCTCACGCACACCCCCAACCCCATGGGCTTCCTCACCGAGATCTGCCAACGACCGGGGAACGAACGGCCCTACATCCTCTTCCCGGTCGGCTACGCCGCAGCCGACTGCGAAGTCCCGGACCTGGCCCGCAAACCCCTGACGGAAGCGATCGCCGAAAGCCCCGCATCCACGGGGCTGACGGCGAATTCCAGGGATTGTCGCAACACGTGATCATTGGTGTGTACGGCAAGAAGTGTATGCAGCGGCTCAGCTGGAAGTCCCCAGCCGAGCCGCTGTTGCATCGTCGACGTCCGGGGGGGTGCTGCCGCTTCGGCAGCTCTGGCTGAACAATCCCCGGCAGGGCGGCGGGGGCGTGTTCTCCGGTGCCAAGCTCTCGCAGCTCCCGCATCCGCTCGTTGCGTCGTAGCAGTGCGGCGTAGGCCTCGATCGTGTTCTGAAAAAGGTAGCGGCCGACGGCTATGTCCTCGCCGAGCACCCGGACGGCCTCGTCGCTACGGCCAGCGCATTCCAGGACCTCGACCTGGAGTTCCCTGCGCGTTGCTCGCATCGAGGTTCCATCGCTCTTCGCCGCGGGCGCGCTCGGCCCTGGGTGCGAGCAGTTCCAGGATCCGCTCGTCGCGGTCGTGTCCGTCGGTGAGTTCGACGAGCGCGTTCAGTATCCAGCCGCGGTCCAGGTGCGGTGTCAGAACCCCTATCGCCGGGCGGGGCGCAGGCGGGCCGCCACACCTCGGTCTTCGCGTCGCGAGCACCCCGCCGCACCTCGGGCAACGGGCGGGCAGCGCACCGGGCACGTCCTGGCCATAGCCGTCGGCATCGGCCTCGTCATCGGCGTCCTGGCCTTCGTCGCCGAGGGCTCTCGCGCAAGCGCGGCCATCGCTGGCATCGCCGCGTACGGCACCAGCGTGGCGGTGCCGCACAGCCTGATCGGCTGACTTCCGGAGGAGGGCGCCGGACGGCGTACGGGTGAACCCCCTGCCGGGCTGTACGTGCTTCCGGTCCGGCAGGAAAAGCAAGGGTGGTCAGCAGCGCGGCACGGGCCCGCCGATATCCATCAGGGCGGTGTGGGCCCGTCCCCGCCTCACGCCGTCCGGAAGACCGGCTGGGGGGACGCGGGTACCACTCACGCCCGGAGATGAGATGCAAGCTCAGTCGGAGGAGATCCGAGGCTGCCACTCGATCAGGACGATGGTCGCGTCGTCGGTGAGCTCGTCGTTGTGGTGGCCGCGAATGTCATGGATGAGCAGCCGCAGGATTTCGGCGGGCCGCTGCCCGGCCGCCGCGGAGCGGATGATGAAGTCGGTGAACCGGTCGAGGCCGAATTCGTCGCCGCCCTTGCGTGCCTCGGTGACGCCGTCGGTGTACAGCAGGACCCGGTCGCCGGGTTCCAGGGCCTGTTCGTGTACTTCGCGTGCGGTGCCGGGGGCCTGCAGGGAGTCCAGGCCCATGGGCGGCTGCGAGGGGCGTTCCAGTGCCCTGTCGACGACGCGCTGGTTGCGGATCAGCAGGGGTGCGGGGTGGCCGCAGTTGCACCAGCGCAGTACTCCGGTGTCGGTGTTGAGCTGGCACATGATGCCGGTGCAGAACTGGTCGGGGAGCCAGCGGGCGAGTTCCTGGTCGACGGTGGCGACCATGTCGGGGAGGTCGGCGCCGGAGCGGCGGGCGTTGCGGCAGCAGGCCAGGGCGACGGCTGTGGTCAGGCCGGATGCGAGATCGTGGCCCATGGAGTCGAAGATGCCCGCGTGCAGGATGTTGCGGGTCAGGGAGTGGTCGAAGGCGTCTCCGCCGAGTTCGTAGGCCGGTTCCAGGACTCCGGTGGAGATGACCGAGGTGGTGCCGATGCTGCGGGGTGGCAGGAAGGCGCGGAGCATCTCGGTGTGGGTGTGCATGGTTTTCGTGCGGGTGCGGGAGATGAACCAGTCGCTGTAGGTCCGTTTGGAGGTGATCACCAGGGCGAGTGTGTGGGCCAGCAGATGGCAACGGCGCAGTCGTGTGGCGTCCAGGGTGCCGGGGCGCACGCCGAGGACGCCCAGGCGTTCGGTGCCGTCGATCAGGGGGACCCAGACCACCAGTTCGTTCCGGTCCTCCTCGACCCGTGCCGAAACCGTGCGGTAGGTCCATCCGGCTTTGCTGCCGTCCACAGGCAGCCAGTCATCCTGATCATCGAGAGGGACCAGGACCTGCTGCTGCAGGTCGACCAGGTAGACGGTCGCGCTGCCCAGCCCCATCGCCCGGGCGCAACGGTTCACCACGGCGGGCACACGGTAGGGGATGCTCGCATGAGCATCAGCGAGCATCCTCTCCAGCAACCGCTCGTCCGGCCACGCGTCAGCCACCTGGTCACGCTCGTCCGCCACGGCGTTACCTCCACTCCATGCGCTCACCCTCGCACCGCTTCCTCCGCAGGCCCACCGGCCTTACCGCAGATGGAGCACCGAACCCTCCTACCGGTCGATCAGGGACTCGTCTGCCGGCTTGCCGAGGCAGACGACCAACAGGTCATTCACGGTCGGGGTCGGCGGACGTCGAGCGGCCGCTCCGGGTCGTGCGTCGGCTCGACATGCCAGGCGCCGCCGGGCGGGCCGACCCTCAGCTGGTCGTGCCCTCCCCCGGACCACACTCGGCCGTGCGCCACATGACGGCCATGCCGAGGCCGTCCACGTAGAAACGTTCGGCAGCGGCGAGGCCCGCGAGGGCCGGACCACCCGGACTGGGGCGGTGGAGCCGATCAGGCCGAGGGCTCCAGGGCAGCCCGCCAGACGGGACTGTCGACGTAATGATTGTCGAACCGCTCCGCGGAGGCTGCGATCTCCTTCGCGTCGGCCTCGCCACGCATCACCCGGCCGAGCAGGCGCAGGTAGTCGAACCGCCCCATGCCCGGCGTGAACACGAACAGCACGTCCGCCTCACAGCCGGGCGCCGCGGCGAAGGCGTGCGGAGTGTGGGGCGGCACGGCCAGGAAGTCGCCCGCCTCCAGGATGGTGACCTCCTCACCCACCAGCACCTGGAGGGACCCGCTGATCACGAAGAACAGCTCCGTCGCCTTGGTGTGGAAGTGGGCGGGCGCCCCCACGGCCCCCTTGGTGAACGTGGACCGATAGCTGGTGAAGCCGTCAGCAGTGCTGTCCGAGTCGGCGAGCAGCGTCATCACACTGCTGGGATCGGCACAGGTCTCGGCCTCGGCGTGACGGGTCAGTACCGGCCGTCCGCCGGTCGATGCGATCTTCATGTCGTGCCCTTTCCAGGCATCGGGGAATTGTGCGGGGAGACGGGAGAGCAACGAGCTCTCCGGATCAGGGAGGCCCTGGTGCGGTTCTGCAGGGCGGGCGTCAGCCGAAGATCGCGGTGGGGTCGCCGGTGTACCAGGTGTTGTCGATGCGAAGCCGACGGGTGACCCAGCGGTCGCCGTCGCGGACCAGGTCGACGTCGTAGGGGTTCTTCAGCAGCGCGTGTGTGGCGGAGTCGGCGATGAGCAGGTGCTGGGCTTCCACGAGGGCGGTGAGCCGAGCGGTGTCGCCATCGATCGTGATCCGCGTGTTGGTGACCTGGTGTGTGGTGTCCACCCGACCGGTGAACATGGCCAGAATGGTGGTGACGATGGTGTCGCGCCCGGACATCAGCGGCGGACTGGCCCCCCACTTGGAGGCGGCCGGGCGGAAGTCCAGCTCGGCGTCGGCGGCGAAGGCCGAGGTGAACAGTTCCTTGTCCTTGAGGTCCTGGCCCAGGCCGAAGCGGTAGAGCGCGTCGGTGATCTCCGCCCGGTCCCTGAGTTCCGCGACGGCCGCGGCCGTGTCGTGAGCGGGGGTGGTCAGCGCGCGGTCGCTTGCGACGTACAGGATGTTCTCCTGTGCAGGTGAGTCGGCCTTTCAACGCCTCTGATCCTGCTGCGATCCGGAAAGGGCATCAATGCGCTCCTGCGCAACGATCGTGAAGCCTCGATCAACGATGTAAGGGGTACGGGGATGCTGGAGCGACACGAACTGGAGGCGTTCCTGACGCTTGCCGAGGAACTGCACTTCGGCCGCACCGCCGAGCGGCTGCACGTCTCCACGGCCCGGGTCAGCCAGATCATCGCCCAACTGGAGCGCCGCATCGGCGTCCCGCTGTTCAACCGCACCAGCCGCCGAGTGGAGCTTTCCCTGGTGGGGCGACAACTGTACGAAGAGACACGCCCGGCCTGGGCCCGGATCACCGACGCGTTCGAGCGGGCCGTCGACGCCGGGCGAGGGCTGACCGGGCTGCTGCGGGTCGCTTTCACCGGACTGGCGGCGGGCCAGCTGCTGGTCGGGGCCACGCAGGCGTTCCGCACCCGGCACCCCGACTGCCAGGTCCAGATCAAGGAGGCACACCTGCCGGAGGTCCTGCCGTGGCTGCGCAGCGGCGAGGTGGACATCGCGCTGACCTGTCATCCGATGCACAAGGAGGGCATCGTCATGGGGCCGGTCCTGGTGCGGGAGGCACGCATGCTCGCCGTGCCGACAGGGCATCCGTTCGCCCGCCGCGCAACCGTCTCCGTCGAAGATCTGGCTCGCGTGACCGTGCTACAGCTGCCCGATGCGCTGCCGGAATCCCTGCGCGAGGACCGCGCGCCGCGCCGAACCCCCACGGGGAAACCGATCGCACTGGGTCCGTCGGCCATGACGTTCAACGAGACGCTGACGCTCGTGGGCGCCGGGGAGGGGGTCTTCGCCGTCGGTGCCCATACAAGGCGCTACGTGGCCCGCCCCGATGTCGTCTACGTCCCCTTCGAAGACGCGGCGCCAGTGGACTGGGGCCTGGTATGGCCCGCCGACGGGGCGACAGCCCGCGTTCGCGCCTTCAGCCAGGCAGCGCTCAACCTGGTGCAGGCAACTACACCGAACCCCTGACCGTCATCGACGGCCCGGACGCCATCCGGGCAGGGAGCGCAAGCACCGGATCGACGACCTGCAGTCGCGGCCGTCAGGTCGGCGCTGAGGCGTGCTCGGCTCGGGATGTTGTTCGACGACTCGGTGACTGCGCCGGCCCATCCGGGGACAGGGCCGGCGCATTGTGCGTTACGAACGCGGTATCTCGGTGGTGACCTGGTCGTACCGGACAAGGCGAGGGGTGAAGGAATACGAGGGATGTCTCTCCTGGAGACGTGCCGTGGCATCGTCGAGATACGCCCACATGTCGGCCGGGTCCGCACCGACGCCGAACGTCGCGTCGTTCAGCACCTCCATGTCAGGACTCGAGATGTATGCCACGTACTTGAGGGTCTGACTGCCACTGGCCATGAGCGTCTCGGCCTCCGTCAAGGTGTTGTGCGTTACATGCCCGTCCTTGCCACCCGCGATATCGGCGGCCTGAGCTGTTCCGGCTGTCGTGAGGAATGCCGATGCGGCAGCAGTTGCGCCGGTAGCACCCAATAGTGCTCGCCTGGAAATATCTGGCACAGTCCTCCCCCTACTTCAATGGCCCTTCCTGCGAGGGCTCGCGGCCGACATTACAGCCAGAGGCAGGGCGTTGACCCCTGATGTTGAACACACGAGGCACTGGATCCCGAGGATCTGAGAACGGACATCTCGTGGTCGTGAAGAACTACCCGCCGGAGCTCAAGGCGGACGCGGGAGCACTGTACGAGTCACGGCCGGACGCAACGATCAGGACGGTCGCCACCCATCTGGGAATCACTCGGAGACACTGCGCAACTGAGTGAGGGAAGCCTGCGTGAGTCGTCCCCGGGAACGTCGGACGCAGGAACCGTCACAGCCGCCGGCGCCGCTATACCGCATAACGCGGCCTTGCGGAAGAAGGTCCGTGAGCTGGCCGAGGAACACGAGATTCTGCGCAAAGCGGCGAAGTATTTCGCCGGGGCGCGCTGGTGAACCGTTGCCAGTGCGTCGCGGACCTCCAGTGCCGCTACAGCGTGAAAGCGGCTCTGCATCCTCGGCGTCAGCCGCTCGAGCTTCTACTACTGGCGCCGGACAACCGCTGACCGGCTCGCCCGGCGGGGAGCCGACGCCCGCCTGGCCGCCCGGATACGGACCGTGCACCAGAAAATCTGATGGCACCTACGGAGCCCCAAGAACCACGCCCGAGCACCGCGAAGCGAGCGGTGAGACGGTCAACCACAAGCGGGACTCCAGGATCATGCGGACCTCCGGGATCGACGGTGGTGCGGTTGCTCCGCCGACACCGCACCACCGTCCCCGACCCGGCCGCCGCCCAGGCGCCGGACCTGATCGGCCGCGACTTCACCGCGGACAAGCCGAACACGAAGTACGTCGGCGACATCCCTTACCTGCCCATCGAGGGAGGGAATTTCTGCCACCTGGCGACCCGACGCCGACCACATGGGCGCGGACCCCGTCACCCTGGGCGTAGCCCTCCGAAGACACCTCACACCGTGGGTGGTGACGATCTCTGGTGGTGACGTAGCTCGGCGGCAGCTCAGGTGCACGCGCCGTACGCCCGTCAGTGTTCGGGTCGTCCGCGTGCCCCTGGCGACTCGCCGGCGGATCGCCCGCCGAGCCGGGCCGGTCTCCGCAACGTCAGTCCAGCAGGGCGGTCGCTTCGACCTCGACGAGTACGTCCGGCTCGAAGAGGTAGTCGACGCCGATCAGCGAGGCGGGAGGCAGCGGAGCCGGGAGCCCGATCTCGCCGCCCACGGCCTCCACCCCGGCCATGAAGTCGCCGATCTTCTCCGGCGCCCACCCGGTCACGTAGAACGTCAGGCGCAGCACGTCCGAGAAGGTCGCCTCCGCGCCCGCCAGTCCGACGGCGGTGTTGCGCAACGCCTGCGCGACCTGTCCGGCCAGATCACCGGGCGCCACGGGGGTCCCGTCGGGCCTGCGCGATATCTGGCCGCTGACGTGTACGTGCTTCGTCCCGGTGCCCACGGCGACGTGGTGGTAGGGAACCGGCTGCAGCATGCCGCGCGGAGTGAAGTAGTGAACAGTCATGGGTCTCTCCTCGTCGGTTCTAGGTATCTTGAAGCTACTTAGTAGGAAGAAGACACTTCAACGAGACCAGGTTTCGCCATGAATACCGCCGACGAAGTCCGCATCGATGCCCCGCACCGCGAACTGCTCGACCAGATCCTCGACAAGTGGTCACTCGCCGTTCTCAACGAGCTCTGCGAGCGGCCGTGCCGCTTCAACGAACTGCGCCGGGCCATCCCCCAGGTCACCCAGAAGTCGCTGACGGCCACGCTCCGGCGGCTCGAACGCAACGGTGTGATCGAGCGCGAGGTCCTGTCCACACGCCCCGTGGCCGTCAGGTACCGGATCACGGGACTGGGCAAGACCCTCCGGCACCCCATCGACGTGCTGCTGGGGTGGACCTCTCAGCACATGCCCGCCGTCGAGCGCGCACGCGAGGACTTCGACGAGCGCGAGGACGCCCGCCTGTGATGCGCCGACCGCCGCGCCGGATCCGCCGGCCGAGCGCGAGCGCATGCTGCCCGGGTGCGGGACGAACTGGTGGCCGCCGGCTTGCCGGTCGTGGCGCCGGGCCTGCATTCGTTGCTGTCACAAGGCGTTGAGGTAAGGCAATGCCTGCGACGGGGCGCGGCCCATCCCCTGCATGCGCCGGGCGAGGCCACCCTCGGTCCGGCCGGAGTGTGGCACGTGGTCGATGTGGTGGGGCCGTCACCGCGACTCCCGGCACCGATCGCCGTCCCCGAGCATCGTGCCGTACGCGCATCACAGCGCGGGGGCGGGCCTGGACCGGCGGACAATCAGTGGAGGTTCGTCACGCCGGACGGCGCCCCGGGGCAGTGTCGACCGGGGGTCCCTGCTCCGAAGGGCAACCCCCACCGGCGACGACCAGGCCCGTCTCGTAGGCGAGGATGACCAGTTGGGCGCGGTCGCGGACGCCGAGCTTGGCGATGGCGCGGGTGACGTGGGTCTTGGCGGTGAGGGGGCTGATGAAGAGCCGTGAGGCGATCTGGTCGTTGGACAGGCCGGTGGCGATCAGGCGGGTGACCTCGCGTTCCCGCGCGGTGAGGACGGCGAGTTGTCCGGCGGTGTCGGTGGGGGCTGCCGGGCGGTGTGCGAACTGTTCGATGACGCGTCGGGTCACGCCCGGTGAGAGCAGGGCGTCGCCGGCCGCCACCGCCCGTACGGCCTGGCGCAGTTCGTCGGGCTCGGTCTCCTTGGTGAGGAAACCGCTCGCGCCCGCGCGCAGGGCCGCGAAGACGTACTCGTCGGTCTCGAAGGTGGTGAGGACGATGACGCGGCAGTCCGTCAACTCGGGGTCCTGGACGATCGTCCGGGTGGCGGTCAGGCCGTCCGTGCCGGGCATGCGGATGTCCATGAGGACGACGTCGGGGCGGACGACTCGGGCCGCTCGGACCGCCTCGTCGCCGGTGCCCGCCTCGCCGACGACCTGGATGTCCGCGGCGCGGGCGAGGAGGCTGCCGAACCCCGCGCGTACCAGGGCCTGGTCGTCGGCGAGGAGTACCTTGATCGTCATGGGCGGAAGCCTGGCACAGGGAGGGCGGCCCGCACGAGCCATCCGCCCTTTGCGTGCGGTCCGGCGGAGAAGTCGCCGCCGAGCGCCCGGACCCGTTCGTCCATCCCCCGTATCCCGTGCCCGGCCGGTGCGGGTTGCTGCGCCGGGGGCCGGCCGTCGTCGGTGATGTGTACCTCCACCTGGTCGTTGCCGCATTGGATGCCGACCTCGGCCCGGGTCGCCACCGCGTGGCGGACCGTGTTGGTCAGCGCCTCCTGGACGATCCGGTGGACGGCGAGGGAGACCGGTGCGGGGACGGCGGCCAGGTCGCCGGCCGTCTTCAGCCGGATCTCCAGGTCCGTCGACCGCATGCGGTCGACGAGCGCCGCGATCTCGGAGACCCCGGCCGTGGGCTCCACCGGCCCCTCCCCCGGCGCGCGCAGTACGTGGACGAGCGCGCGGAGGTCCCGTAGCGCCTCGGTGCGGACCTGCTGTGCGGTGGAGAGGGCGTCGCGCGCCTCCTCCGGGGAGTCGTCCAGTGCCTCGGCCGCGACCCTGAGCTGGAGTCCGACGACGGTGAGGGTGTGCCCGACGACGTCGTGGAGTTCTCGGGCGATGTCCAGACGGGCCTCCGCGATCCGCCGGCCGGCCTCCAGGTCCCGTTCCCGCGCGGCCCGCAGCAGGCGCTCGGCGAGCTCGGCGCGCCAGCGGAGCCGGTTGCGGTGAGCGGTGGCGACGGCCAGGAGCACCGCCAGCCAGAGAGCCTCGGGGCCCAGGGAGCCGAGGGCCTCGCGCACGGTCGCACCCCCGGCGCTCGTCTCCCAGGCTCCCGCGAGGGCCAGTTGGGCCAGGCCCACACCGGCCGCCCAGGGCAGTCCGGGCCGCCCGGGGCGGTCGTCCGCGGCCAGCGTGGCGTACGCGGCGGAGGACGGCCACACCCAGCCGTCGTCGATGAGTCCGGCAGTACGGAACACGACGACGGCCTGCACGCTGAGCAGCAGCACCGCGAGCGGCCGATGACGGCGCATCAGGAGCAGCGCCCCCAGCCAGAGGGCGAGCGGCAGGGTGCCCGCGGCGTCCGTCCGGCCGCCGAGCCGGACGGTGACGGCCAGGACGGCGACCGCGGTTCCGGCCGCGAGGAGTCCGTCGACGAGCCGGTCCGTGCGGGGGTCGGCGTGGGCGCTGCCGACGGGTCGGTCCATGCTCCGATCATGCACGACGGTCCCGCCCCCGCTCGTGGCGGGCGCCCGCCGCCGCCAGTGCGAGCGCCACCCACCCGAAGTCCACGGCGAGAACGACGCGTTCGGCGAGACCGACCAGGGTGGGGGCGCCGCCCAGCCCGAGCGACGGGCCGCCGCCCATCACATCGACGAGGAAGACCGCGAGCACCGCCGTGGCGGCGGCCGAGGCCGCGGTCAGGGTGGTGAGGGCCCTTCGCAGGCCGGGCCGCCGGGCCGCGAGCGTCCGGCGGAGCAGCGCGGCGGCGGTCGGCAGGGCCGCGAAGGCGAGGAAGGCGGCGTTGCCGTGAACGAGTTCGGAGAAGGAGGGACGGCTCCACCGGCCCGGCGGGTCCGCCGGGAAGACGGCCGCGATCAGAATGCCCACCGTCCACACCGCGAGCACGGCCCGGCCCGCACGGTGGGTCCCGCCTCCCAGCCGTGCCACGAGGACGGCCGATGCGGCGCCGACGGCCAGCAACGCCACCGGAACGAGCCAGCCGGCCGTGCCGTGTACGTACCGGCTGAGCGTCTCGCTCACCAGGTCGTAGTCCGGGTTGAGCGTTTCCACCGCGGCCATCGCCAGGGCCCCGATGCCGATCAGGGTGAGTGGGGCCCGTACCCCCGCGGCCGGAGCCGTGTCCGTCGCCGTCATGCCGTTCTCCCTTTGTTGTTCCGGTGATCCAGAACCTACGGAGGGGCCGGGGGCGGACGCGTCGTCCCGACGCTGACACCGTGCTGTACACCGGCCGGTGTCGTCGTCCGGCCCGGCTGCACCGTTTGGTGTACGCCCCGGGGCGGCCCGGCGACTGAGAAGCCATCCCGATCCCGGCGTCAAAGGGCCGTTGGCGCCGTGTGGGGCCCGTCGGGCAACGGGAGGCCGGCCGCCTGCGGCACGACCCCGGCGGCCCGGAGGCGACGCCGAACCGCGGCCGTACGAACGGCCCTTACGCACAACACTTCACGCCACTACGCTGCGTCCATGGCGACCGTCCGGGAACCCGCCCTGATCGAGCCCAAGGGCCCAGGGATCACTGCTCTCGAATGCACCGTGGGCGCGCTCCTGTTGCTGGGTGCGGGCGGGTTCTGCGTCTACGCCGTCGTCCGCACCGTGGCCGAGAGCGGCGAAACCGGCGCCGGGTGGGGGTGGGCGGGCATGGGCGTCGCCCTGGCCGCGGCGTTTGTCGCGTGGATCGGCCTGGGCACCATCATCGGCGCCCGCGACGAACGGCGCGCCACTCTGCGGCTCGCCGCCCAGGGCGTTGAGGCGACCGCGCTGGTGCTGGCGGTCGCGTCCACCTCGCCGACCAACGACTACCGGAACCGGGTTCGGCTCACGCTCCGTCTCAACAGCCCCGGCCTGGAACCGTTCGAGTACGCCGCCAAGGTGCTCAAGGACGCCTTCGGTGGTGTCACGCAGGGGACCGTGCTGCCGGCCCGGGTGAATGCGGTGACCCGCGAGTTCACCGTCGAACCACCGCCCGCGCCCCCGGCGCCCGGGCACAAGGACGCCGAGGACGCGGGTCGCTGAGGCGCGGCCCATCGCCGCACACAGAGCCGGATGACCGCATAGCGGACAGCAAGCCGCTCTCTCAGGACAAGATCCGGTCAAAAGTTTGACCTGTCACTGTCAAGTACGTCCTGGCCGGTGTCATTCTCTGCGGGACCTCGCTCACCTCGTGTGCGCCAAGTGAAGGAGATCGCGTGAGAATCGCTCTGCGTACCGCTGCCATCGCCGCGTCCGCCGCCATGGTCGTCGTCGGAGTCCAGTCGAACTCGGCAGGCGCGGCACCGGACCGGGCGGCGGGCGCCACCGCTCTGCCGCTCAGCGCCTCCCAGCGCGCGGCGGCGATCAAGGAGGCCCAGGCCGAAGCCGCTTCCGTCGCCGCGAAGATCTCACTGGGCGGCAAGGAGAAGCTCGTCGCCCGCGACGTGATCAAGGACGCCGACGGGTCGGTCCACACCCGCTACGAACGCACCTACGACGGGCTGCCCGTCCTCGGCGGCGACCTGATCACCCACACGGCGAAGAACGGCACGCTCAAGGGCGTCTCCAGGGCCACCAAAGCGAAGATATCCGTCCCGACCACTACGCCCGCGACGGCCGCACCGAGCACGGGAAGCAAGGCCCGCAAGGTCATCTGGGCCGCCGCCGGCAAGCCCACGCTCGCGTACGAGACGGTCGTCACCGGTACCCAGGCCGACGGAACCCCGAGCGAACGTCACGTCATCACCGATGCCGGCAACGGCAAGGAGCTCTACTCCTACGAGGCCATCGACACGGGGTCGGGCACCAGCCAGTACAGCGGAACCGTCACCCTCGGCACGACCGGCTCCGGGGCCGCCTATTCCCTGACCGACGCCACCCGCGGCGGCCACAGCACGTACGACCTGAACGGCGGCTCCACCGGCACGGGCACGCTCTTCACCGACGCCGACGACCTCTGGGGCAACGGTCTTCCGACAAACCGTCAGACGGCGGCGGTGGACGCCCATTACGGCGCAGCCATGACCTGGGACTTCTACAAGAACGAGCTCGGGCGCAACGGCATCGCCGGTGACGGCAAGGCCGCCTACTCCCGGGTCCACTACGGCAACGCCTATGTCAACGCGTTCTGGTCGGACAGCTGCTTCTGCATGACCTACGGCGACGGCACGGGCAACACCAAGCCTCTCACCGCGCTGGACGTCGCCGGTCACGAGATGAGCCACGGACTGACCGCCTCCACCGCCGGCCTGAAGTACAGCCGCGAATCCGGCGGCCTGAACGAAGCGACCAGCGACATGTTCGGCACCGCAGTCGAGTTCTACGCCGCGAACAGCAGCGACCCCGGGGACTACCTCATCGGCGAGAAGATCGACATCAACGGCAACGGCACCCCTCTGCGCTACATGGACAAGCCGAGCAAGGACGGCAGGTCGGCCGACTACTGGTCGAAGTCCGTGGGCCGCCTCGATGTCCACTACTCGTCCGGGCCCGCCAACCACTTCTTCTACCTGCTGTCCGAGGGCAGCGGCACCAAGACCATCGGCGGCGTCACCTACAACTCCCCCACCTCCAACGGCTCCACCGTCGCAGGAATCGGCCGGGACAAGGCCGTCCAGATCTGGTACAAGGCGCTCACCACGTACATGACCTCGTCCACCGACTACGCGGCAGCCCGCACCGCGACCCTCCAGGCGGCCACCGACCTCTACGGGTCCGGCAGCACCGAGCGCGCGGCCGTCGCCGCCGCCTGGTCCGCGATCAACGTCAACTAGCGGGGCCGCACCACGGTCATCAGCTCCCGGCGGGCCACGCGCCCGCCGGGAGCGTGATCGCGGCACCCGGCGAGCGTTGACAGGTACGGCCGCACGCCCTGGACCGCCTACGCCCGGCGAGGGCGGGCGACGAGTTCACCGCCGCAGTTGGGACACGTGTGGCGCATCGCGTCGCTGCAGGACACGCAGAACGTGCACTCGTACGAACATATTCGGGCCGCACCGTCCTGCGGCAGCGCCGTCTCGCAGCGTTCGCAGCTGTCTCGCATCTCCAGTGCCATGACTCTCCTGAGACGTTCACGTACCTTGCCCGGGTGCCGGCACCGGACGAAGTCGCGAACCTGTCCTCGGAACAGAAACGTTGACCTGAGTGTCGACGCGGACAGTCTCGCACAGGGTCCAACCACTGCCGGAGCGCCTGGGCCAGCAGCATCAGTCCCGTCCCGAGCCAGCAGCTGACGTTATGTCAGGAAGAGTGACCATCGGCCGGTAAGTGGTGATGTCCTGGGGCTCCCCGACGGGTCTGCCTTCGGCCTCCACCCAGGCGCGTGCGCCGAAGGGCGAGGTGCGTACGCCGCTGCACCACGTGGGCCAGTGGCCGCGCATGCGGCACGGCAGGGGGGCCAGGGAGCGGGGGAGGCAGTAACGGCCGGCACACAGGGTGCTGACGGCTGTGACGTCGTGCCGCGCGCAGGGCTTCGTCGTAGCGGGCGGCCGGGCGCCCCGCCGGGCCACGCCCAGCACGGCGCGAAGCCGGCGCGGTGGCATGCGGGTGAGGAGACGGGCGGCAGCGACAGCGGTATGGATGGTGAGCCGTGCGAAGAACCCCGGGCGGAAGTGGCGGGAGTGGCCGGTGTCCAGGATCTGGCTCATGAGTCGGTCACCAGCTTCTCCTTCACGAGGTGGGCGACCAGGGCCTGACGTCGACGGTGGCGCGTGCGTGGGCGACCGGGCGGCTCGCGACGAGCCGGCACTCGCTCCTGACACGAGCAGCAAGCGCTCGTATCACGCTATGGGACCTCAATCCGGGTCTGTGTCCTCGTTGACGTCTCCCAGGTGCTGAGGGATGCGGTGATCACCCCCGCCCTTCAGTACTTCAGGCAGCAGGCCGGCCATGCTCTTCGGGCGGACTGCTTCTTGGGTGATGGCCAGTTCTTCCATCGTCCACCAGTGATAACCGTGTCGGGCTTCACCCGTGTCAATGTCGATCCCGCGCGCTTCGTCGGCGGTGATGCGGGCGAGACGGTACTCCTCGTGCTGGTCGAACCCCTGACCATCCACGGTGAAGACCGCGCGCCGCGTCCAGACAAGCGGACCCAACCGCTCCACGGCGAGAGACAGCGCAGTTTCCTCCTGCACTTCACGCACCGCGGCTTCGAGGGGACCCTCGCCCTCCTCTATACCGCCTCCGACGGTGAACCACCATCGAGCTCCTGGCCTGCGGGGATCTCTCCCGCACAGGAGAAGTAGACGCTCACGCTCATCGACCAGCAGGACTCGGGACGTCCATCGTCTCTTCAGCACCATGGGTGTCGACCTTATCGCCAAGCCATTCACGGCCTCGTTGATCAGCGGAAGCGACGAACGCCATCGCCGGCAGTCCACTATCCCCTGCACCCCCGGCTGATCTCATCCTGCGACTCCCATCGATTGCCGTCCCTCACTGGTTGCGCTCCGTTCCCCTGCCCTGAGGCGGCCGCTCGAGGTTCCTCGGTGTGCGCAGCCACGTCGCCGGGTCGGTCGTGCGGCCCTCCAGGTACTCGGCGGGCGTCACTGCCTGCTTGTGGACCTGCACGACGACGGCCGTGTCGGCTCGGGTGCGGGCGTCGCGTATCGCCTCCTGCACGTCGAGGCGCGCGAGCTGGGCGCGTTCACAGCGGCTGAACCCACCGTGGGTGAACTCGCGGCCGCGCGCAGACCCCCTGCTCAGGCTCACTGACGTGTCGTCCGGCGTGAGGAAGAGCTCCACGATGATGCTCACCCGGGCCTGAGGCCCGACAGTCCGCGGACCTGTACGGGGGGCAACCCCCCGACGAGGCGGGGGGGCGCCTCCGATGCGCGTCGCAACCGTTTCGCGAAAGAGTCAAGTAGTCAGCGAATCCCATGAGTTGGAGAGGCTCATGTCCGCACCCGCCCCCTCGTCCACCTTCCGCGCCCGCCGCTTCCGCGTGCTCCTGCGGACCGTGGCTGCAGCCGCCTGCTGCGGTCTGGTGCTGAGCGGCCCGGCCGCCCTGGCCGCCCCGGCCCCCGCGCACGACGCCGCACCCGCAGGGGCTGCCGGCCGGGGCGCCCTGCTCTCCGCCGAGCGGCTGTACACCCTGGACACCCCGCGGGCCGTGACCGCCGAGCTGACCGGGGCCGGGTTCGACGCGGACACCGTCCGGTACGGCGTCGCCGCCTACCGGCTCGTCTACCGGACCGTCGACGCCCACGGCCGGCCCACCACGGCGAGCGGGCTCGTCGCCGTGCCCCTGCGCACCGCGCCCCGGCTGCACGCCGTCTCCTTCGCCCACGGCACCGGCAGCCACAAGGACGACGCGCCGTCCGCCCAGCGTGCCGCCTTCGTCTCCGCGCCGGTGATCGCGCACGCCTCGGCCGGGGCGTTCGCCGTCGCACCCGACTACCTCGGCATGGGCACCGGTCCCGGGCTGCACCCGTGGATGGACATCGGCTCCGAGACCACGGCCTCCCTCGACATGCTTCGGGCCGCCCGCGCCTTCGCGCCCCGCACCGGGCACCTCCTGGCCCGCGAGGTCCTGGTCACCGGCTTCTCACAGGGCGCGTCGGCGGCCCTCGGGCTCGGCCGGGCTCTCCAGTCGGGCG
This sequence comes from Streptomyces sp. NPDC052299, assembly GCF_040679335.1. Taxonomy (NCBI): domain Bacteria; kingdom Bacillati; phylum Actinomycetota; class Actinomycetes; order Kitasatosporales; family Streptomycetaceae; genus Streptomyces; species Streptomyces sp. NPDC052299. The sequence continues at coordinate 70,421 of NZ_JBFAUP010000015.1, forward strand.
AGGACCGCTGGTTCCGCCTCGGCGCGCTGGCGCCGGTCAGCGGGGCGTACGACTTCGGCGGCGCGGAGCTGCGCGCGCTACTCGCGGGCGAACTGGACGCCAAGTCGAGCGTGGTCTACGCCGCGTACACCCTGGTCGCCTTCAACCGCCTGCATGCTGTCTACGCGGACCCCGGCGAGGTGTTCCGGGCGCCGTACGCCGGCACGGTCGAGGCCCTCTTCGACGGCGCGCACACCGGGCAGCAGCTGATGGCGGGAACTCCGGGGACGCTCGACGAGCTGTTGACCCCACACGGCCGCGCCCTGCTCGCGCACCCGACGGGCGCCCTGGACGAGGCGCTGCGGACCACCGACGCGGTCTGCGCCGACTGGGCCCCGCGCGCGCCGGTCCGCCTCTACATGGCGACCGGCGACGAGCAGGCGACGACCGAGAACACCGGACGCTGCCACGTCCAGCTGGCCGCGAACGGAGTCCACGCCCCGGTCGTCGACCTCGGCGCGGCCGACTACCACGGCTCGCGCCACCTGGGGTCGAACGTCGCGGCCACCCCGCGCATCGTCCGCTGGTTCGCCGGGCTCTCCTGGCACTGACGCCCCCTCGTCCGGCGACCCGGCCCGCATCACGCGCGCGTACGGTCCGGCGTAGGCACCGCCCGTGAGCAGCACCCGGATGCAGACGCCGTCCATCAGGGCGCCCAGGGCTCGTGCGGTGGCCGGGTCTGCCCGCACTGTCTACTGGACGGTGAGGCCCGCTTGGTTGCGCGCCTTGATGGCGAGGGCGGCCAGGGACATCATGACCGCCGAACTGTGCGGCGCAGGCGTACATGGTGAAGCCGATGGCGGTGGGGCGGTCTTCGTCGTTGTGGTGGGTGCCGACGGCCGCGTAGACCATGGTCTGGCCAGAAGAGCAGTGAGTCACCGGCGTCGTGGCCGAGGTCGACCATGCTCTTGGGCAACCACTGGCCGATGCCGTAGACGAGGAGCAGGCCGGCGAACGAGGTCAGCCAGAAGCACAGCGTGGTGGGCCACTGACCGCTCCGCAAGAGGTTCTTCAGAGCGTTCAGCTTGTCGGTGGAGCCCGCCCTTGGGCCCCGGCAGTTCGGTGCCGAAGTCGGCGGCGGATGCCTGGGCATCGGGCGCGTCGGCCGACACGTGGGCCCAAAGGCCCAGGAGACGGACGCCCGCCGGGGGCCGAGCGGAGCCCTATGCCGCTTCGGGCAGACGGTCGAGGATATCGCGGTGCAGCCGTCCCGACGCCGCTCCCGCGCCAGGACGGCCCCCAGTGAGCCGGACCGGGCACGGGAACGCCCCGCGAGCCGCGAAGACAGACGCAGGCTGGTGAAGCGTTGCGCTACTCGCCCCCTCACGCATGAAGCGGCCGCGACGGGTGCGTCGCGGCCGTGTGCATTCAAAGCGGTCAATCGATGGCGTAGGTACGGCGAAGCCGGTCTGCGCGACCGGTCAGTCTCGACGCCCATTCGAGTGACGGCACCGGATAAGAGCTCGCCGGACGGCACCCTGGATTCGGTGGCTTTTCCTCGGTGTACACCGCTCACCCGCAACACCGGATGCGATCAACGCCGATGCGTCGGACCCTGTAGCGAAGAGAAGCCTTCACCCGGGTGTACGCCGTGTCCGATTTCGAGCAGCACCCAGGGACGGGGGCGCCTTTGCGCTGCGACTGGTGCTTGCAGAAGTGAGTGCCCCGGTCGGGCCGTACTCCGGGGCCCCGTTCTCTGCTCGCCCGATGGCCGCACGACATGCCATACCTCAGAACGACTGCTGCGATCACCTCGAAGGGAGCCGTTCGGCGCTCGCCTGGATGCGAACCGTCCGTAGCGTCGATGAGGCCAGCGACAGCATTCAAGGAAAGGACGAGGGATGTCTGACCTTCCTGCCCCCACCACGCCGTATCTGGAGCCCGCGGCCAGGGAACTCGCCGAAGCCACCGACCCGCACCCGCGGATCTACGAGGTTCCGCCCGAAGAAGGGCGCAAGATCCTCAGTGACCTGCAGAGCGGCGAGGGCGTCGAGCGTCCGGACGTCGACGAGGAGTGGGTTGACGTCGACGCCGGAGAGTGGGGCACCGTCCGCACCCGGATCATCAAGCCCAAGGGCGCCACGGGCGTACTGCCCGTGGTCTTCTACATCCATGGCGCGGGCTGGGTCTTCGGTGACGACAAGACCCACGACCGCCTCTTCCGGGAGCTCACCGTCGGGGCCGGTGCCGCCGGCGTCTTCCCGGTCTACGACTGGGCGCCCGAGAAGGGATACCCCACCCAGGTCGAACAGAACTACGCCGTCGGCCGGTGGCTGCAGAAGAACGGCGCCGACCACGGCCTCGACACCTCCCGCGTCGCCGTCGCCGGCGAGTCGGTCGGCGGGTGCATGTCCACGGTCTTCGCGCAGATGAACAAGGACCGCGGCGGGCTCGCGCTGAAGGCACAGATCCTGCTCTACCCCGTGACCGGGCCGGACTTCGACACGCAGTCCTACCACCAGTTCGCGGAGCACTACTACCTCACCCGCGACGGGATGAAGTGGTTCTGGGACGCGTACACGACCGACGAGGCCAAGCGCGAGGAGAAGTACGCCTCACCACTGCGGGCAACCCTCAAGGACCTCGAGGGGCTGCCGCCCGCCCTCGTCATCACGGCCGAGGCCGACGTCCTGCGGGACGGAGGCGAGCTGTACGCCAACAAGCTCCGCGAGGCCGGCGTCGAGGTGACCGCCGTCCGCATCAGCGGGACCGTCCACGACTTCATGCTGTTGGACAGTCTCCGCGACACCATGGCCACCAACATCGCACGGAAGCTGTCCGTGGATGCGCTGCGAAAGGCTCTCCACCCGGAGTGAGCGCAGCCAGGAACATGGGCGGCGGACTCGACAGGTCTGCCGCCCATCGCTGCGCCGGCCACGGGGTTCGAGGAGACGCGATGAGCCCGACCGCAACAGGTACACACGTCGGCTCGAGAGGAGCGGGTGTCTGCAGGTGAGGTCGGCCTGCTGGAGTACGACGACTGCCAGGTGTCGGCGATCCGTGGACTGCGGCGCATCTTCCGTGTTGCCGGCCAGCGCGCCGTGGAGTCGGCCGACCCTGCGAGTGTGACCCGGGTCAGCACCTGGGCGATGTCCGCCGCGGACGACGGGCCGGTCATGGTGTGCGCCTCGGGGTGGACGCCTCGCGGATGGTGATCGACGATGTCTCGCCCTTGCGGCCGGATGCTCGGTCCCAGTGTCTGCACATGGCACGCTTCGTGCTCGCCGGCCCGGGCGCCAACGGCAGTCCGTCTACCAGGAGTTCGCGCCCCAGCTGAAGCACGGCGACAGTGACAATTCGCGAGGCGCGGGGCCGCCTGCGGGCCTGCAACGCGTGAGCCCCGCTCCGTCGGGCACCCGGCACTGCGGCCACCCGCACACCTTCCAGCGCCGGTTCAAGGAGGCGACGGGCCTGACGGCTACGGAGTACGTCCGGGCGGCGCGCATCGCGAAGGCACGTGAGTTGCTGGAGCCGACCGGTGAGCAGGTTGCCCAGATCGCCCGCGACGTCGGCTACCTGGACGTGCCGAACTTCCGTCGGCTCTTCCAGCGCGCCACGGCGTCACTCCGTCGGAGTACCGGCGCCCGTTCGGCATCACGGCACGAGTCAGCCGACCGGCGGAGGTGCTGTCGGCGGGTCAGACTGCGAGAATCCGCTCCACTCCCTCCTGATAGCTCGTGACCTGGAATTCGGGAAAGTGGGCGGCGAATTTCGAGCTGTCGAAGATGTTGTCGTCACGGTATCGGTCGATCAGCTCGTACATTTCGTCGAGCGGTTTGACGAAGCGGCGCCCGAAACGGAAGGCGAGCATCGGCAGCAGCGTGTAGCTGATTTTTCGGCCGGTCACGTCGCCGGCGATCTTGATGAGCTGGGCGTATGTCTTGCGGTCCGGGTCCACGGGCAGGTGCCACGTCTGGCCGTAGGCGTTCGGGGTGTTGCCGAGCAGCGCGAGAGCGCGGCTCGCATCGGGGGTCCAGATCAGGGAACGTTCGGCGTGGGCCTCGACCGGTACGAACGGCCTCTTGCCCGCCTTGATCCGGTCGAACACCAGCGAGTTCGTGTAGCTCGTCGTCCGTCCCGGACCGTAGAACTCGGGCGCGCGGCCGATCAGGGCCTCGACCCGTTCGGCCCGCATGGCCTCCAGCAGCATGGTGGCGATCTGTCCGCGGACCCGCCCCTTGCGTCCGCCCGGTGCGAATGCCGTCGACTCGGTCTGGGGCGCCGGCGTCCCGGGATACATGTAGGTGTTGTCGAAGAAGACGAGCTTCGTGCCGTGTTCGGCGCAGGCGTCGATGACGTTGCGCATCATGACAGGGAACTGTCGCTCCCACAGCTCCGAATCCAGGGGCAGACCGACGGTGAGGTAGGCGATGTCACTGCCCGCGACGGCGCGGCTGGTGGCCTCGGCGTCGATGAGGTCTGCGGCCACGAGCTCGTCGGTGTCGTTCACTCTCGACGGCTTGCGGCTGACGAGGCGGATGTCCTTGGTGTGGTTGCGGTGGAGCTCGTTCACGAGCTCGTCGGCGATCGGTCCGCCGGCGCCGAGAACGGTCTGCATGAGTCTGGTCTCCTTGCGATGGATGGTGCGGGTGAAGGCAACAGCTCAACTGCGAGGAGTGCCATGCCACCACGTGACGATGCGGTCGACCACCGGGGCTCGAGCGTCGACAGCGCGTCGTTGCCCTGGCTGATGACGAGGGTCGGTGTGCTGATCGGCCGGTCGGCGGCGTACGGCGGTCGCTGGTGAGCGACATGCGGGCTCACTCCCGCAGCAGGGTGCGCACCCCGGGGCCGACGAACGTCGGGCCTCTTCGGATGTACAGTATGTTTACGGTGCTAACACAGCATAGGAGGGTGAAGTAAGCGGTGTCAACATCGGAGAAAAGCGGCTACCACCACGGCGACCTGCGGGCCGCCCTACTGTCGACCGCGATGGAGATGCTGGAGAACGGTGAGCCCTTCTCGCTGCGGGCCGTCGCACGTCAGGCCGGCGTGTCACCGACCGCGCCGTACCGTCACTTCAAAGACCGCGACGCCCTGGAGTCCGCACTGGCCGCCGAGGGCTTCCGCGCCCTGCTGACCGACCTGGGCGGCGGGCAGAGCCTGCCCGCATCCTCCTCGGACCTGGCCGAGTTCGCCGTCACCTACGTCGCCTTCGCGCTGCGACGACCCGCCCTGTTCGGCGTGATGTTCGGCAAGCCCTGCGACGACGCCAACGACGAGCGAGTCAAGGCCGTCGACGCCCTGCACACGCTGCTGACCGACGCGCTCGACCGCGTGTTCCCCGACGCCGACGCCTCGGCCCTGGCGTCGGCCGGCTGGGGGCTCGCCCACGGACTGGCCTGCCTGCACCTCGACGGCAAACTGCAGGCCACATCGGAAGAGCAAGTCGCAGACCGGGTACGCAGCGCCTTCCTCGCCATCACCTCGGTCGGCGCCTGACGCGCGAGACTCGCCTCCCGCAGACCCTGCGACAGTCGCCGTTGACGGTGCTCACATCACGTGCCACTCTCGATGTAATCAGCGCTCACATCGGAGGGGAGAGCCCATGCCATCGACGGTCAGGAAGAGCCGCGATGCCTCCCCCATCGGGCCGACTCCGACGCCGAACCTCTACTACCGCACCTCCACGGCCCGGCTCACGATGCTCGCGCCGACCAAGACGATCCGGTCCCGCCTGCCCCGGAGCTCGAGATCGCTTCCGTGATGGCGTTTCGTTGCGACGTGTGCGACATCGACTTCTACACGGAGGCCGCGGTCATCATCGCCGTGAAGCCTGCGCGGCACGGCAGCCTGGGCCTGCTCGACCTCGTCACCGGGCTCAAGAACGACTCGCTGCTGCTACGTCCTCTCGCTCCCGGTCACCACCGAGATCGCGCAGGTGCGTGGCCACGACGCAATGGGTTGCCCCAGTGGGTCGCCGCACTCGACTCTCGGCCGCCGTCACGGCGCCGAAGGGCCGCTCAAGTACACCGAAGCCCAGACCGTCGCCCACCAGCGCCTCCAGGGCTTCGCCCCGCCCGGGGGATCGAACACGAGCAGTGGGCGCGGAGCCCGACCCGCGGGTTCAAGATTCTGCGGGCCCTGGGCGTCCCCTGATCGATCACCCGTCACGACGCGGCCCGCCGCCCCGCCATCCCGGCCCGCATGAAAGAAGATCAGCCATGACCAAGCGCGTCCTCAACGTAGTCACCAACGTCGGCCACTACGACGACCCGTCCCACACCACCGGCCTGTGGCTCTCCGAGCTCACGCACGCCTGGCGCGTCTTCGAGGAGCACGGCTATGAGCAGACACTCGTCAGCCCGGCCGGCGGCGCGGTGCCTCTCGAGCCGCGCGCGCTGAAGTTCCCGAACTACGACAAGACCGCCAGGACCTGGCGCGCCGCCCCTCGGAAGATGGCGCTGCTCGAGCACACGGCGAGCCCGGACGAGATCGACCCGGCAGAGTACGACGCGATCTACTTCACCGGGGGTCACGCTGTGATGTACGACTTCCCCGACAGCGAGGGCCTGCAGCGCATCACCCGCGAGATCTACGAGCGTGGCGGCGTCGTCTCCTCGGTCTGCCACGGCTACTGCGGACTGCTCAACACCCGGCTCTCCGACGGCTCCCACCTCATCGCCGGCCGCAAGATGACGGGCTTCGCCTGGACCGAGGAGGTCCTCGCCCGCGTCGACAAACTGGTCCCCTACAACGCCGAGGCGGAGGCCAAGCAGCGCGGCGCGCTCTACGAGAAGGCGACACTGCCCTTCGTCTCCTACGTCGTGACCGACGGCAACCTCGTCACCGGCCAGAACCCGGGCTCGGCCAAGGCCACAGCGAAGAAGGTGGTCGAGGCCATCGAGGGCAACGCCCCGAAGGAGCGAGGCTGAGTCGAGACTCAGTCCCTCGGTGACAGCAGGGCTGAACGAGACGCGAACTGGGGCCCGAGGAAATGCGGAAGAGAAGCAGGTCGGCAACTGGCGCATGTACCGTGTGGTACATGCAGTCTGTCATCGTGTCGATCCACGTACCTCAGACTCCCGAGCAGGTCTACGACTTCCTCGACGTCATGGCGAACCACGAGCGGATCACCGACCACTACCTGACCAACTGGCGCTACACCGGCCCCGCCAGGGGCCTCGGATCACGCGCCACGGTCACCGCCGCGCTGGGCGGCGCGAAGACCGAGGCCACCATTGATGTCGTCGAGACCGAGGCCCCTCGGCGCATCGTAGAGCGCAACGTCAGCGCGGCCGGCCGGCGGCAGGCTCGCGGCACCTACACCATCGAACCGCTGCCCACCGGCGGGGCCCGCGTGTCGTTCACGTACACGTGGGTGCGCGCCCCGCTCGCCGACCGGCTGCTGGCCCCCGTCGTACGGGCCACAATGCGGCACGCCAACCGCACGGTCATGCGACGCCTGGCCACCGAGTTGGCTTCCCCTGCGCCTACCGCCGAATCCTGACGGCGGTAGGTGCTGCCCCTTCGCACCGAGACGAGCCAGACACCCACCGGGGCCCTGCCCTCGGGCACGGCCTGGATTTAACAGGCTGGTCACCGCGTTTCGACGTGAGGAAGCCGGTCCGCAAGGGTCGTCCGCCGTGGTTGCGTCCCCTGGAGGACCGGGTGCTGCTTGGTGGCCGCGTACTGGCGCACCAACCTCATCCTGCGCCGGCTCGCCCCGCTGTACGGCGTCAAAGTCGGCGGCCGACCGAATCGTCGACCATCTTGGGCCGGCTTTCGCCCTTCAGCCGCGGCGACGGTGCCGTAAAGGCACCGTGCCCATCGTGGACGGCACGTTGATCGCCACCCAGGACCGGGCCCTGGCTGCTTCCGGCAAGAACTACCGCTACGCCACCAACCCCCAGGCCGTCACCGACGCCGGCCCCCGCTTGCTCGTCGCCGTCGGGAAGCCGCTGCCGGGCAACCACAACGACTGCCCTGCCTGGGCGGAAACCGGCTCGAAAACTGCCGTCGGCACCACTCCCCCGGTGGTCGCCGACGGCGGCTACCGGGGCACCGGCCTGACCATCCCGCACTACTGCCGGCACGAGGACGAGGAACTGTCTTCGTGGAAGGAGGACAAGCCTCCCAGCGCCAGGTTCGCGTCCGCATCGAGCAAATCTTCGCCCGCACGAAGAGCTGGAAGATCCTTCCGCGACTGCCGCCTCAGAGGCGACGGCGTCCACTACGCCGTGCTCGGCATCGTCCGCCCGCACAGCCTCACCCTCGCCGGCCGACAGGCAAACAAGCAGGTCAACCAGCACGTCCCCAAAGTATTTGCAGGACACGTCCTGGAAGGCAGCCACCTCGGCGAAGGCCCCGAGGCTCATGCGACATGAATGGCATGCCAGACTTTGCTGATGACCAATGCCAAGGACACAGTCCGCGAATTTCTACTGCAGGTGCGATCAGGGCTGCACCCTGACCGAGCCAGTCGCTTCATGGCCGGCCGGGTCCGAGCGCACCAGGTCGTCTCGGAGGCGCCAGTGGTCGTGGAGCGAACCCCGCAGCAGTATGCCGAGCACGTCCAGGAGATGCTCGACGCATACGGCGCCTTCACGCTCACCGTGGACGAGCTCATCGCCGAAGGTGATCGCGTCTATGCCCGTTGGACGCAAGTCGGACGACATGTCGGACCGGTCGACCACTACCCGCCGACCGGTGCGCAGCTCACAGCGATGACCAGTGCGGTCTATCGCATTGAGGACGGCCTGATCGTCGAGTACTGGATCCAGATCGACCGGCAGGGAATCACCGCCCAGTTGAAGCAAGCCGCTGCCGAGCAGTGAGCTTCTTCGAGTTTGCCACCGACCTGTGATCGCGACTGAGTGCTTACGCATCAAGTGGGCGACTGCAGCGTGCTGGGACCAGTACTGCACCGGCCTTTCCTTCTGGTGCGTGGGCCGTTTCTGCTGATGGTGTATAGCCGCGTCGTTTGTAGTGGTCGGTTTCTCAGCTAGGCACTGTCATCCGTGGCGCCGGTGCGACCGGTGGAGGCGGCGATCACGCGATCGCGGCAACCTTCTGAGCGGGTTGTCGGGGGAATGACCAGTACTACCTGCTGGCCCGACATGCCTTCCGGCTGAGCCGACCGCGATGGGGCATGGAAACGTCCACGCTCAGAATCAGCTGCCCTGCACCGTTCGCCCCTGTCGACGAGGACCGCCAAGCAAAGGGCCCGAAATCGACACGCCCAACGGCCCCCGAGTCTGCTTCGGCAATCTGCGGATGCAAGTGCACCGCGTCGTGCTCTCGCCGACCTCGCACATGCCGGATGGCAGCCTTCCTAACGACACGCATGATGCTCAACCGACGCCACGAAACGGTCGTGACGTGTCGGAGGTCGCGAGGGAGACCGGGCTGGACCCGAAGTCTGCAGTGCCGGAACCCGTACCCGACCGCACCGTCGCCGCGTCCTCCCACAACTACCGGTTCTCGGTGAACGTGCAGCACGCCGGGCAGTTGACCTCAGAAAGTCACCCTGTTAGGAGTTGCGCCCCGCCGGTCGAGGCGGCCAGCAACGTCGCCCCGCCGCCCTCCACGTCGGCCGCGGCCGCGACTGTCTGCGGATCATCCGCCCGGTACACGACGGTGAGGTGCGCGCCCACAGGGTACTTGCTGCCACTACTGCCTGGAGGCAAGGCCGCCACGACGGTGCGGTCCTGCGCCTCGAAGGCGACCTTGCACTGTCCCAGCGCGCACGTGCCGCGGGTATGCATAGTGGCGCCGGCGCGCACGCCTTCGCGGAGGGAGCGCTGATTCTGGGCCTCGGGAAGCAGCACCAGAATCGAATGCCCGGTGGATCACACCTGTTCGGCGGCGGCTTTGATGGAGTCGAGCCAGCGCGTCAGCTCGGCATGGAGTTTGGCCTTGTCGTAGACGAGGCCGAGCAGAGTGCCGGCCATGGATTCCTCGGTGCGCAGGAGCGTGGTGCCGTCCTCGCGGGGTGTGAGGAGGTGGCGGTGGGCGGCGCGTGAGCCCATCGCGGTGCCGGTCCACGTGATCTCGCGCAGCGGTTCGACGACGGCGAACCTTGAGGCGATCTTGGCCCGGCCGTTGACCCAGGTGAACCGTGTGTCCACCGCGGCCGACCCGTTCCCCTCGACGTGTACGTGGTGGATGGCCGGGTCGAAGGACGGCCAGTCGGCGGGGTCGGCGAGCACGGACCACACGCGCTCGACCGGAGCGTCGATCACCACCTCGTGCGCGGACCGGATGGGTGCGGCCTCGTCGATCCGGTGCTGCTTGGCGTAGTTCTCGTGGAGCTCGTCGAGCGACGGTCCGCGGTAGCGCATCTCCTGAAACATGGTGACCCTCCCCTTTGCGCACCGTGACTGGTGCTCTCGTTAGAGAACAGTAGTCACGGAGATGGCCAACCGTCAAGAACACTGTTCTCGTTACGGATCGACGTTCTCGTTTGTGGCATGCTGGGGGCATGGCAGCGACCCCCAACGCCCGCCAGCGGGCCCGCGCAGCACTGATCGACGACATCAAGGCCGAGGCGTTCCGTCAGCTGTCGGCGCACGGTTCCGCCGGTCTGACGCTCAGGGCCATCGCTCGCGAACTCGGCATGGTGCCCTCGGCGCTCTACCGCTACTTTCCCGGCCGGGAGCACCTGCTCACCGCCATGATCATCGACTCCTACGGCGAACTCGCCGACCATCTGGATGCCGCGGCGGCCACCAAGGAAGGACATCGGGAGCGCTGGCTGGCGGTGTGCCACGGCGTGCGGGACTGGGCCTTCGCTCATCCCCACCAGTACGCACTGCTGTACGGCACGACCGTGCCCGGCTACCAAGCGCCGCAGGACACCATCACACCGGCCACCAGGATCCCGCTGCTGCTCCTGGGCATCGCGTGCGACGCCTGGCGCACCGGACATCTCACCCAACCTGCCGACGAACCCTGGTCGGACGAGGTAGCCGCGAACGCCGCAACCCTCGCCGAGGCGACGGGCCTCCTCGATGTCCCGCCCTCACTGCTCATGCGCGCTGTCAGCGCCTACACCCAGCTGTTCGGAGCGGTCAGCATGGAACTCTTCGGCCACCTCCGCGGCGCCTTCGACAACAACAGCGTCGTCTTTGACCACGGCACGACTCTGCTTGCCGACCTCGTGGGCTTCCATACCAGCTGACCACTGCCCTCATGGTCGCCCTGCCGCATGATGGGGCCACGAACCGCGCTCCGCGCGGCCCGGGGCGGGCCCTTTCGCACGGGACGAGACAGGATCAGTCGCATGAGCCGGGGGGAGCTTCACCGGCAGCCGGTACGAGGATCAGTTCCTCGGGTCACGGTCCGGCGGGGTCTCCACCGTGTCCGACGCATGCGACCCCTCGGTCTGAGTCGCGGTCGCCGGGATTTCGAAGACGAGCGTGCGCCCGTCCTGTTCGTTGCCCTGCTCGCCGACGCGTGTGAAGCCGAAGCCGGCGATGGTGCCCAGGGAGGCGATGTTGTCGGAGCCGATCCTGGCCCGGACGGTCGTCACACCGGGTTCGGTGGCGGCCCTGATGAGCAGCGCCCTCAGCATGGCGCGGGCGTAGCCCTGGCGGCGATATGCAGGCACGACGGTGTAGCCGACCTCGACCATGCCTGTCTCGTCCGGTGGTCCGTGGAACCCGGCGTCTCCGACGACGGCCCCGTCCGGCTCGGACACCGCGGCCCTGGTGATCCAGGGAGCGGCAGACGGGTCCTTGGCGAGCTGGTCAGCGCGATAGCCGAAGATCCAACGGGCCCGGTCGCTGACGAAGTGCTCGTCGAGGTCGACGCCGGCCTCGGCGCTGCCGCCGACGAGGTCACCATCGGCGAGCGCCCGCAAAGCCTTCGCGCTGAGCTCGACGAAACGGACGCGTTTGGAGGTGGAGAGAGGTTCGTCATTCATCGCGCAGATGCTCGCGTACCACCCCAGGCCTGTCCATCGCTTTACGCCCTGACCTTCCCCGGCACCCTGCTGCCGCGTCACCGTATCGCCGTCGACACCCCGTACTGGTCAGAGCACCTGGAGCTGAGTACAACAGAGGACCAGGCAACCGGCCTGGACGAGACCGACGTTGAGGCGTGCCAAAGCTGTCTGCGCACGATTTTCCCCCTGAGGTACGAGCGAAGCAAAGGCCCCGTGCGGTGAGGCACGGGGCACTCCGCTGTGTACGGGAAGTCAGTTGCACGAACGGCGCCCGGGCGTTCAGCGGCCGAGCAACCAGCCGATGCGATCGTAGGTGAGGATCTGATAGGCGATCATGATCACAAGGAGCCAGCGGGCCGCGCGGCGCAGGCCCGCAAGATGGAGGGCGGCCACCGCACCGAAGAACACCGCGAGTTCGAGGAGTAGGCGCAGCGGCCCCGGCGTGCGGACGTCGCCGTTCTCACCTCGGGAGGGGTCGTTCGGCACCGTGAACGTGCCCCACGCCCAGCCCACCAGAACGGGCAGTGCGATGACCAGAAGCCAGCGCCACGGGGTGGGGGTCCTGCGCCAGGCCCAGATGCCCACGCAGACCACCGAGGTAATTTCGAGCAGGAAGCGGACGGCGAGCAGGGCGCCGTTGTCGGCGAGTGCCAGCGGATGGTTCACCAGGCTGCCCCTGTTCTCGGCGCCTGGGCCTGCCTCTTGGGCCACCGCTCGGTCTCCCCGGACGAAGATCGCGCGGGCGTCCCGAATAACTTGGCGTGCACCGGAGACGCAACAGCGGGGCGGGACATGCTCAGTTCCTCTCTGGGTGACGGGTGACGCCGGAGCCGGCGAGTGCGTGGTCGACCAGCCGCTCGACATAGTCGGCGCCGATCGGCACACCGGTGATCAGGAGCCGGTAGTAGAGAGCTCCGGCAAGTTGGTCGAAGAGCACTTCGGACGACGTTTCCGGAGCCAGAGCGCCACGCTCACGCGCCCGTTCGAGCAGGGCCAGTGGCAGGGCGTTGCGCCGGGAGAAGAGATTCCGTACGACGTCGCCCACATCGGGATGCCGAGCAGCGGCCGCGACCAGTTCGGCGACGACTCCGGCCGATCGGTCCCCCTCCCCTGTGGCGTCCCTGCCGACCAGGCGCATCCGGTCGAGTCCGGTTGCGATGGCGGTGAGGTAGACGCTCAGGTCACGCCGGATGTCGCCGGTGTCGGCCACCGCCACCTCGTCCTGGATCTTGGCCACGAGAGCGACGAGCAGATGGTCCTTGGTGGGCCACCGCCGGTAGATCGTGGTCTTGGCCACTGCGGCGCGGGCTGCCACGTCTTCGATGGCGAACCGGTCGTAGCCGCGTTCGACGAGCAGTTCGTGGGCCGCCTCGAGGATCCGCCCGTCGGCGCCCTCGTCGCGGGGACGTCCTCTGCGCCCTGGCTCTGTCATGGGCGTCTCTCCGTCTCTTCGCCCTGATGCCGATCCGGCAGGCATCCGCAATTTCGATACGGCAGTGTCGTTAGTGACCGTAGAGAGCGAACCGCATTTACGCAACACCCGTATCGGAACTTTCTGTCGACCGCGGCCATCGAGCGTGTCAGTCGACCTGCCTATGCACCGCTTGGCCTCGGCGCGGCCGCCGAGGCCCTCACTCACCGGAGGACTACGGGCTGTCCCGCGCTGATCGTCGGGCTCGGAAGGACGCGGTGCCGTGGAAAGAGAGCGGGCTGGCTTGCGCGTACGGGGCTATGGCCGCCACACAGCCCCGCTGCGCGAGGCGAAATCCACTCGTCGGCGGGTGGCTACGGCCGAGAACGCTCTGCCGGTGGGAATCCCGGATCGGTATCGTCATCGGCCGGTGAGAGCGGGGGCCGGAGTGATGGATGCGTACGGGGAGCGGTTGGGGCCGGGTGCGACGGTCGGCCACTACGTGGTCGACCGGCTCCTGGGGTCGGGAGGCATGGGCCGCGTCTTCGTGGCGGTCTCCCCCACCGGCCGGCGCGTCGCGATGAAGGTGATACGCGAGGAGTACGCGGCCGATCCGCGCTTCCGGGCGCGATTCGCCCGCGAGGTGGAGGCGGCCCGGCGGGTGAGCGGGGCGTACACGGCCTCGGTGATCGACGCCGCCACCGAAGGCCCGCTGCTCTGGATGGCCACACTGTTCGTACCGGGGCCCTCACTCGCCGACCGGGTGGGGAGCCGCGGTCCGCTGCCGGAACACGAGGTGCGCGTCCTTGCCTACGAACTGGCCGAGGCCCTGCGGGACATCCACCGGGTCGGGCTGGTCCATCGCGACCTCAAGCCCAGCAACATCCTGCTGACCGACGACGGTCCGCGCGTCATCGACTTCGGCATCGCGCGTGTCGACGGCACCGAGCGCCTGACCCGGACCGACGCCCTGGTCGGCACGCCGGCGTTCATGGCCCCGGAGCAGTTCCTCGCCCAGGCCGGGGCGGGCCCGGCCGCCGACGTCTTCGCGCTGGGCGGGGTACTCACGTACGCGCTCACCGGCGCGGGTCCGTTCGAGGGCGACAGCCCCTACGCGATCGCCTGGCACGTCGTGCACGACGAGCCCGCACCCCTCCCCGGGACGGGCCCCCTGCACGAGCTGATCGGCCGGTGCCTGGCCAAGGCCCCCGCCGCCCGACCGACCCCCGCGGAGATCCTGGAACTGCTCCGGGAGAGCACGATCCGACCACCGGCGACCGCATCCGCCGAGCACGCACACCCGTCACCGGAACGAGAACAGAAGGAGGAGGCCGAGACCGGGCAGCGCGATGCCGCGCCCGGCCGCCGACCACGGCGGCGGGTGGTCCTGGGGGCCGGGGCACTCCTGGTCTCACTGGCTCTCGGACTGATCGCCTGGCAGCAGTGGGCCGGTTGGGCGGACAGGGGGCAGGGCGCGTCCGGCGCCGCCTCCTCGCCGACGGGTCCTGCGGCCGCGGTGAGTTGGACGGCGAAACTGCCGTCGGACGTCGGCCACTGCACCGCCACCGACGAACTGGTGCTCTGCGAGACGCAGCAGGAGGCGGTCACCGCCTACGACGCCCGGACCGGAAAGAGACGGTGGGGAACCGCGCGTACGCGGGACAACAGCATCATGCTCACCGTCTCGCCCAGGCGGTCGCTGGTGATCGTCGCCGAGGGGAACAACCACATCGACACCGGTGGATGGGAGCGGCAGGTGCTGCGCGCCGTGGATCTGGCGACCGGCGACGACCGGTGGAACGTCAAGGCTCCGATGGGTACGTCGGCGGTGCTGAGCGGTACCGACCTCGTGGTGGGAAGTGCGTTCGGCATCAGCGGCAGGAACGTCGAGACGGGCGCCGAGACGTGGGACCGCACCACGTCGAAGAGCGCGCCCGCCTACCCCAGAATGGTGGCGGGAGCCGTCGTCAGCCTTCGCCCCGGCCCCACCGCGACACGACTCCGGGCGGTGGTGGAGGGAATCGATCCGCATACGGGCGACGTACGTTGGAGCCGCGACCTGCCCTCTCCCAATGTGTCCTGGGCGCACCAGTCCGACAAGGACTCCGTCGGCATCGAGGTCTGGAACAGCGGCATGACCCACATGACGGAGTACATGCGCTTCGACACCTCCGGCACGCGGCGGGCGAGCCACGAGATCGATCCGCCGCGGACCGCAGGTGAAGAACCCGAGACCATCGTCTTCGGCCCCACGTGGAAGGTGGTGCGAGACCGGGTGAAAGGCCGCCTGGTGGGCACCGGCCTCGAAGACGGCACAGTGCGGTGGCAGCTGCCGGTCACCGGATCGGACGCCGATCCGTACATCGATGCCAAGGGTCGCGTCTACGTGCTCAGGTCGAACCGCACACTCGTCTGTCTGGATGGCGCGGACGGGCGGGAGCTGTGGCGGTCCGAACCCGTCCGGACGTCGGAGCCCGGACCGTCCGGCGGCGGGTCGCACCTGACGGTCCGGGCCGACGGCGTCGTTTTCGCGGCGGTCGGCAAACGCACCCTGGCCGCGTTCGAACCGCCGGACCGTGCGGGCGGTGCCGGGTAGTCGCTCCGCCGCCGCTCGTCACCGTTCCGGGTGAGGCGAAACGGATCCGGTCCGCGTCCCCGGGCGCCGGAGGCGGCGGGAACATGGATGACCGGGTGACCGTGAATGATCATCGGGCAGCGGCCGCGAGGATGGAGCGGAGCCTGTCGGCGGGCAGAGCGTGCGCGACGAATCCGTTGCGTCCGGCCATGGTGCGTGCGGCCAGGATCGCGTTCAGTATCGCTTCCTCGGTGGCATCCACGACTGCGGCGAACAACTGACTGATCCGGCGGTTGGGCAGCATCCGAAGCGGGATCTCCGCGGCGCCAGGTGTTCCGTAGGCCCCGGTCAAGCCGGAGTTGCCGGTGGCGAAGGCCAGAAAGATGTCCCCGCTCCAGTGCTCTCCCACGCCGCCGAGCCGGCCGACTCCGAGACCCGCCCGTTGTGCCAGGCGCCGGCACTGGGTGGGCAGCAGCGGTGCGTCGGTGGCGACCACGCCTACGATGCTGCCGGACCCGTCGGGGAGCCGCCCGGGGCCGGGAGCCACGCCGGGCACTCCCGGCAGAGGGATGTCCGCCGTCTCGGGGCCGATCGGAATCCCGTCGATGCTGAAGCGGTCCCGCGTGCCGTGGTTCGCCTGGACCAGGACGCCGACCGTGTAGGCGCCCTCGCCATCGTCGACGACGCGTGATGCGGTGCCGATGCCTCCCTTGAAGCCGTGGGCGATCATGCCGGTGCCTCCACCGACGTTCCCCTCCTCGACGGGCCCGCCCGCAGCCACGTCGATCGCGTCGAAGAGGTCCTGCGCAGCCACGTGCTGTCCGTTGACGTCGTTGAGTCGGCCGTCCCAGGTCTCCGCGACCACCGGGAGCGCCCAGTACTCCTCGTGCGGGCCGCGCCGAGCTGTCTGATGGGCCACCAGTGCGTCCCGGACGACACCGACGCTGTGGGTGTTGGTCATCGCGATCGGCGTCTCCAGCAACCCGCCCTCGCGGATCCACTCCAAGCCCGTGAACTCGCCGTTCCCGTTCAGAGTGTGCGACGCGGCGAACACCGGGTCCTGCCACATCGCCGTGCCCTGCCTGGGCACGACGACGGTGATGCCGGTGCGCAGGCTGTCGCCGCGGATCAGAGTCTTGTGGCCCACACGTACTCCGGCCACGTCAGTGATCGCGTTGTATTTCCCGCTGGGGCCCCATCGGGCTCCGATCCCAAGATCCCTGGCTCGCGTCATCCGGGGATGCTAACCACGCACGGCCGACCTGCCAACGGATCGGGTAGCCGTGGTTGGGCAGCACGGGCAGACGTCGGCGGTGACAAGGCCAACCATGGCATCGGCCGGGGTCTGGCAGCTCAGCAGGGCGATTCGTTGGGGCCACTGCCGGCGGGGAGCCCTGGTGTCCGGCGCGTAGCCGTGCTGTCAGTTCCACGGTTTACGGTGCGGCCATGTCATTTGTCCTGCCTGATGGACTGCCTTACGGACGGTTTCTGTCTTCTGGTCCCACACGCTTGTGGATCTCCGACGAATTCCCCCAAAACGTCGACCAGTTGTGGTCTTGCTTGCTGCGCGAGCAGAACACCCACGGCCTGGTACCCCTCCTGTGCCGGCCCGACGTCCTGGGAGAGCCGCTCGGCCTGGACCAAGTCGATGGTGTCCTCCTGGAGGAGGCTCTGGCCACGGACTTCGCCGAGTACCGGCGCGGGAGGCTGCCCTTCTGGACGGACCCGACACCGGTACCGACGCCCGAGGGAGTCGAACCATGGCCGCACGACCCGGGGCCTCCGTTCGAGCAGTGGCCGGGCCTGGCGCCTCGGATGCCGGGTGCGTCCGCGGACTCGAAGCCCGAGGAAGCGGCGGCAAACCTGCTGACCCGGCTCATCGAAACGGGACAGCTCGGGCTGGACGAGTGCCGACTCGTGCTCGTCCCCGCGCATCGCAGCAGCGACGCTCTGGCCTCGGTCGGTTGGACCGCAGACGCACCGCTGCCCCTGCTGTGTGCACTCCTGCGGAGTTGGGAGGACCGCTTCGGCGCCCGGGTCGTGGCGGTGCTCGGAAGCGAGCTGCACGTATCGGTCGCGCGGCCACCCGTCGACGCGGCACGCGACCCTGCTCGCTCTGGAACATGTGCTCTCGACGGCTGACAACATCGTCGACGACCCGCCCACGCCGTTCCCCGAGTATGCGATGGACCTCATGGGACGCACTTGCTGGTCGTTCTGGTGGGATTAGGCACAACGGCCGTGCGGCCGTGCTGCCTGCGTCGTTGGTTCGGGAGTGCCGTTGGCTGCAGCCAACGGGCGATGACACCGGCGGCGTACGAACCACCCAGGGCAAGGCCACGCTCCGGGCGTGAGCGCCCGCTTCGGCCCGGCAGGCAGGGCCCCGGCACGAGACCTCTGCCTGCCGGGCCTTCGTCCTCTACGCGGACGCCGAGACGCCCCGTCACCCTGGTACTGCCCGACGGAACAACCTTCACCGCGTTCGCCTCGTTGTCCCCTTCCCGCGCTGCTCTGCCCTGCCGGCTCAGAAGGGGTGTGCTGTGGGCCACTCGTACGGGTGAGACGCCGTGTCGCCACCCCGGGGGGCGTCCGCTTGACCGGGACACTGGCCAGGTCAAGCAGCCCACGCATGAAGGATCTCGACCATGGCAGAAGAGTTGTACGCGACGTTGAAGACCAACAAGGGCGACATCGAGATCCGGCTGCTGCCGAACCACGCCCCCAAGACCGTGAAGAACTTCGTCGAACTCGCCACGGGTGAGCGGCAGTGGACCGACCCGGAGACCGGCCAGCCGAGCAACGCTCCTCTGTACGACGGCACCGTGTTCCACCGGGTCATCCAGGGGTTCATGATCCAGGGCGGTGACCCCCTGGGCAACGGAACCGGCGGCCCCGGCTACAAGTTCGCGGACGAGATCCACCCGGACCTGGCCTTCACCAAGCCCTACCTGCTGGCCATGGCCAATGCCGGCCCGGGCACCAATGGCTCCCAGTTCTTCATCACCGTCGATCCGACCACCTGGCTCACCGGCAAGCACACCATCTTCGGTGAAGTCCTGGACGCCCCCAGCCAGAAAGTCGTTGACGCCATCACCCAAGTCGAGACCGGGCGCAACGACCGCCCGATCGAAGACGTAGTGATCGAGAAGGTGGTCATCGAGACCCGCTGACATCTGGCAGCGGCTCCTGAACCGGCACGGGAACTGCTCGGCGGCGGAATGCGGGCTGCGGGGTGAGGAAGCCGGTGGCAGCAGTATGCCGAGCCTGGTTCCCGTGCCCTGATACTCCCCGCACCCCTGAGTGCCCGGTGCGGCGGCGGAAACCCTGCTCGAGCAGCGGTCAGTGCGCGCTTGTCGGTGAACGCGGCCGAGGCGTCCGGGATGCGCTGCAGGCCGAACTGCTCTGTCTGGCCCTTCGTCGGGCTGGGCTGCCGAAGCCAGGGCTCGTGCGATCGCGAGTCGGCAGCAAGGTGGCCAGCCGTCAGGAAGGAGCTGGTGTGGTGGTGGTTGCCGCGGTTGCGATGACCTCATCCAGGACATCACGGGTGTAGTACAGATCCTGGATCGAGCGATCGATGCGGTCGCGCTCCATCCGCAGTTGCTCCACCAGCCATGGAGTGGCTGTCGCTGCCGGTCCTCCGTCATGGTCACGCATGCACGGCAGGATGCTCGCGATCTTCTCGCCGCACAGGCCGGCTGCGAGCAACTGCTGAATGAGGATCACCCGGTCCACCGTTGCCTGCGGGTACTCCCTGTGCCCTCCGCTCGTGCGCTCGGAGGCGAGCAGGTGCTTCTGCTCGTAGTAGCGCAGCGAGCGTACGCTCACGCCGGTGCGCCGGGACAACTCACCAATCTTCATCGGGAATTCCAGCCTGCTGCTCGTCTCGGGGTTGAACCTGACACGGGTGTCACATTCTACGGTGCCCGCATGACGAACACAGGCGCATCTCCCCTTCTCGCCCCCTACTCCTCCGACAGCCTTGTGCTTCCCAACCGTCTCGTCATGGCCCCCATGACCCGGTTCCGTGCGCACGCGGACGGGACACCGCTGCCGGTGGTCGCGGACTACTATGCGCAGCGGGCGGAAGCCGGGCTCCTCATCACCGAGGGCATCTGGCCCCACCGTCGGGGACAGAGCGGCTGGCGCATCCCGGGCCTGGAGACCGAGTCCCATATCGACGGCTGGCGCAACGTGACCGAAGCCGTGCACGCGCGAGGCGGGCGGATTTTCGCGCAGCTCATGCACGGTGGACGTCAGGGACACCCCCGCTCCCGGCTGCTCGCGGACATCCCGGCCGGGCCGTCCGCCGTCCCGGTGCCGGGCCCCGTGCACGTGAAGGACGGCAAGGCCGAAGCGCCCCTGCCGCGCGCGATGACGACGCAGGACATCCGCACTGCCATCGCCGATCACGTGGCTGCCGCTCGCAACGCCATTCGGGCCGGATTCGACGGCGTGGAACTCCACGGAGCCAACAGCTACCTCATCCACCAGTTCCTGGCGGACAACACCAATGTCCGCGACGACGCGTACGGACACGACAAACCGCGCTTCGCAGTGGAGCTGGTCACAGCCGTCACCGAAGCCATCGGACCCCATCGGACCGGGCTCCGACTCTCCCCGGGCAATCCGCAGTTCGGCATGGTCGAGCGCGCCCCCGCACCCGTCTACCGCTCGCTTCTCGCAGCCCTTGACCCCCTCCGACTGGCTTACCTCCACCTCACCGACAACGACAGCTACCCGGCCCTGGCGGACCTGCGCCCGCAGTGGCACGGCACGCTCATCGCCAACGTCGGGGAGAACCACCCGCCCACCAACCGGAGCCAGGGTGAGCGGGTGCTCTCCGAGGGCCGCGCGGACCTGATCTCCTACGGCCGCGCCTTCCTCTCCCACCCGGACCTGCCCGCGCGCATCGCCGCCAACGATCCGCTCGCCACCCCGATCAGGACGGAATACCTCTACACCCACGGAGCGGAGGGATACACCGACTACCCGACGCTGGCGGACGAGGGCCCGCACGCGTTCGGCACCACCGTGCCAGTGGGCCACAGCGCTCGTTGAGAGGCGCCGACGTCGCGCGTCCCCGGGGCGCCGCTCGACGGAGCCTCGCATCATGTCCCGACGGCGCCCGTGTCCGAGTGACCTGCCCGTTGCCCGATGGGATTCGTTCACCGGCCGACGAGCAGTTCTGCGTACCAGGCGAGCGTGGCCTCGACGGTGGCCGGCATCGGGTTCGGGACGAGGCCGTACGCCTCCTCGATGGCCGTGGAGTCGACGATCTGCGCCTCCGTGTGCTGGTAGAACATCTCGGCGTACTCCGCCATGAACACCTCGTCGAACGGGCCGAACGGGCGCGGCTCTGCAATGACCGCGAGGTTCAGAGGGCGGCCGATGCGTTGCGCCACCAGGTCCAGGATCTGGCGGGTGGTGAGCGCGGGCGCGGTGGGCAGGTGCCAGACGCGGCCGTCGCCGTCCTGGTTCTCGCCGAGCGTGGCCAGGCCGGCCGCCACGTCCCCGATGTACGTGTAGCTGTGGGGCAGATCGATGTCGCCGAGCACCGGGACCTCTTCCCCGGCCAGCGCGGCCGGGAACACCGCGCCGCCGAGTGTGGAGTTGACGACTCCGGGGCCGACGAAGTCCGCCGAGCGGCCCAGCACGACGCGCAGCCGGCCCTCGTCGTGGGCTGCGAGGTAGCGGGCGTCGAGCTCCGCGCGCATGCGGCCCTTGCGGGAGGTCGCGTTCCAGGGGGTGTCCTCGGTCATCACCGCACCGTGCGTCTCGCCGTACGGGTAGAGCGTGTCCAGGACGACGAGACGCGCACCGGCCGCTTCGGCCGCCGCGAGGACGGATCGCTGGATGCGCGGCATGACCTCGACCTGGAGGTGATAGCCGACGTTCAGGCAGTGGTAGGCGACCGCCGCCCCGTCGAGCGCGGCCCGGGCTCCGTCCGCGGTGGACACGTCGGCGGCCAATCGGTGTGCTCCGTCCGGGGCGTTGCCGTGGCCGCTCCGGTCCACCAGCCGGACTTGGTGGCCCCGGCCGGCCAGCTCCGTTGCGAGTGCGGTGCCGGCGGGGCCGGCGCCGAGGACTACGTGGAGATCACGTGCTGTGGTCATGAGGACTCCCGAGGTGAAGGTGACTAGCTATCGCGTTAGTTATTGACTGTAACTGTCGCAATGAACCATCGCAACAGTTCTTGTTAGACTCCGTAACTGAAGTGAGCGCACCTAGCGAGAGGGCACGGAATGGCGGAGACGCAGCAGGGGCCGCGGGCCCGGTACCGCGAGCAGACCCGGGCGGAGATCAAGGAAGTCGCGCTACGCCAGCTCGCCGACGGGGGTGTGGGGGCGCTCGCGCTCACACGGATCGCCAAGGCGCTGGGACTCTCGGGGCCCGCCCTCTACCGCTACTTCGCCAACCGCGACGACCTGCTGAACGCCCTGATCAGGGACGCGTACGACGATGCCGCAACGGCCATCGGCGAGGCGGCGGCCACGGCCCGCGCACGGGGCCCGCGCGAGCGGTTGCGCGTGCTGGCCGGGGCCTACCGGGCCTGGGCCGTCTCCGAGCCGCACCGATATCTGCTGATCCAGGGCTCCCCGGTGCCGGGGTATGTGGCCCCGGACGACACCTTGGAGCGCGCGCGTGCCGTCCTCGGGCCGTTCCTGACAGTCTTCGTGCACGGCTCCCCGGGGGCCGACACGGCCGCGATGGTGGACCGGATGGGTGCGTGGCTGAAGAGGGACACCGGCGTCGCGTCCTGGGTGGCGGAGTACGTGCCCGACGCCGCGGGGGACGACAGGGCTTCGGCCGTCGCGCTGACCGGTGCGGTGCTGGCATGGTCACAGTTGCACGGGGCGGTCGGCCTGGAAGTGGCGGGGCAGTTCACCGGCATGGGGCACGACGGTGAAACCCTGCTCGTGGCCCAAAGCGGCATGCTGGCCGACGCCTTCGGCTTGGAGTAGGAGACCGGGAGTTCGAGCCCGTCGGCCGTTGCGGGCTCACCTGGGCATCGACAGTCGAACGATCCATGAGTTCCGGGGCGCGCGGGGGTCATCACCGTACGGCCGCTGACAGGCGCCGCCCTCGTACCCGAAGGAAGCAACATGGCGAAGCTCATCTACTCGATGGTCACCTCACTCGACGGCTACGCCGAGGCTGAGGGCGGCCTCGGCGCCGGGGCCGACGACCAAGAGGTGCACACCTTCATCAACGACCTCTTCCGCCCCATCGGCACGTACCTTTACGGCCGACGGATGTACGAGACGATGGTCTATTGGGAAACCGCGCACGTCGAGCCCGACCAGCCGCCGCACATCCTGCAGTACGCCCGCGGCTGGCAGGCCGCGGAGAAGGTCGTGTACTCCACGACCCTTGAGTCGGTGTCCAGCGCGAAGACCCGGATCGAGCGCACCTTCGACCCGGTGGCGGTGCGTGATCTCAAGGCCGAGTCCGATCACGACATCACCGTCGACGGCCCGAACCTGGCGGCTCAGGCGATCAAGGCCGGACTGGTGGACGAGTACCACCTGTTCATCACCACGAGCGTGGTCGGCGGCGGCAAGCGGTTCTTCCCCGAAGGTGTCCGCCTCGATCTCGATCTGGTCGAGAAGCGCGCGTTCGACAACGGACTGATCTACGCGCGCTACCGGGCCCGTTGAGCCGCAACGGCCCGTCTCACCAGCCGGCAGGCTCCGATTCCTTCCGCCGACGTCCGGCCGCCTGTCGTCCGCCCAAGAAACCGGCACAGGCCTCAGTACGGCTCGCTCTTGTCGCAGGCATGAACCGCGCGGACGATGGGTCCATGGCTCATGGACTGACTCCTTATCGGGTCGGCAAACTGGCAGAACAGTCGCTGAGACCGGGTGGTGGCGTCCTTGCCCGATGGGCCGCCGCGAGACTGTGCCGACCGGAAACGGTCTGTCTGTCGCACACCTCCGACCACGTGAAGCAACTCGTCCACCTCTTACGCTCCGCGCCCGGTCCGGAGATGGCCGGCCAGGCTGCCCGGACTCTGGCCGATCCTCGGGTGAGCGGCGACCCGAGACTTCTTGCCTGGACCGTCGATGCGCTCATCAACGAGGGCCCCCGCTACTCCGGTGGCTACGACGGCAAGTTGAGCGACCGTGTTCTGGACTTCCTCCTTGGCCCGGAAGCAGGCCCGAGCCGCTTGGAGATGTGCCTGGCGGGCAGCGGCTCTCCGCTCCACAAGGGGCGAAGTCTGGCCTTGGCGGCTTTCTGGTTCATCAACGCGACCTGCGTGGCGACGGACCGCGAGGTGCGGGCCCGCGCCGGGGCGTTCTTGAGCAGGACCGGCCAACCTGACCTGCTGCGAGCGTTGGAGGAAACCGTGCTCGTGGCCATCGGCGACCGCTTCCGCCTCCAGCACTACTCGTACGGCGTGAACACCGTCTGGAAGCGGCGACCCATTCTGTGGGACGGCTACGGCGAACCGTCGCCGTTGCTCCGCTTCCACCTCGCCAATCCCCACCTGCCCCTGCGTCCAGGAGAGGAAGACCCACTGCCCGGCTACGTCCAGGGCCACAACGGACCGCTGCTGGCCGTCCTTGCCCAGCGCGAGGACCTCATTGCGGACTATCTGGCCGTGCACGGCCCGCAGCCGACGGTGGACGCCCTGTTCGAAGGGGCGGCGCAGCAGGGGAGCCCCGTCGGCTTCGCCGCCGCGTGCCGCAGCGCTCTGCGGGCGCTGCCCGCCGGCCCCGCGCGGGAGAGGTTGTGCCAGAAGGCGGCGCTCGACAACCGCGACGTGGGGCGAGCCATCGTGAGGGAGACCGGCTGGACCTGGGACGGCGACGAGGCCGCATTCTTCTGGTTCACCGAGCAGTGGGAACGCTACGAAGCCCTCGATGCGGGCGGTGCCCGCCTGCGCGCCTACTGCCAGGCTCATCGCGACGACGACTTCCTGTTCGGCCGTGCCAAGGAGATCGCGAGGAAGATCAACCGTCGGAACCCGGTTCCCCCGCCGCAACATCCCGCACGCACACGAAACTCTCCTCGCAATCAGGGCCCCATGGGCAGCTGGCCCACCAGCTTCGGGGTGGGCGGCTTCGGCACTCACTGAGTCGGGCCGGGGAAGAGCCGAGGAGAGCTGAAGCTGCTGGCGCCTGTCATCCCGTCCGTCGGATTCACCGCCAGGGGCGAGCCCGACGACGGTACGAGCTGGAGTTGCCTTCGCCTCGAGTCCGGCATTCGGGACCGGCCGCGACACGCCGGACGGCCGCCCCGATCTCCTTGCCGCACCGCACACCGGAACCACACAGTTGTGCGGCTCCGCACCGGCGGGGCCTCGGGAAGCGGTACGGCAACAGGGGTGGGCGATGACGGTCGACGTGCTGGAACAGGGGAACGGCAGAGCCGAGCCGCTGCGGATCTACGAGGGACGGGACATCGAGGAGATGCGCCAGATCGTCGGAGGGCGGCTGTCGCCGCACAGACTGACCGTGCTGGGCGCGCAGCGGACGCCGAGCAGGTTCCGCGCCTTCCACGAGGGGGCCGTCGGGCTGTACGACCTTGTCTACGGCGCGCCGGTGCGACTGCTGGTGCGGGAGCTGCCCGACTTCTACAACGTCGTGCTGCCGCAGGCCGGCGAGGGGGCGCTGGTCGTCAACGGCACCGCCCTGCCGTCCCCGTTGTGCGTGGCCGGACCGGGGGACGTGATCTCCATGGACTGGGACCACCGGGCGGTCAACGGGTCGCTCGCCATGTCACGGGCCGTCGTCGACGAGGTGACCGCGGTGCGCCTCGGCGACGTACCGCGCGAACCGCTGCGCTTCCGCCGGCCGCATCTGGACCGGGCGGACCCGGCCGTACGCTCCTGGCTGGCGCTCGTCGGCGCGTTCCGGCAGTTCCTGCTCTCGCCGCTGGCGCTCCGGCCCGGCCTGGGCGTACGGCACTTCGAACGCCTCCTGGTCGACACCCTGCTCGACGTACAGGCCCATTCCTGGAACGACGAGGTGCCCGGCCTCGGCACCACGATGCTGCCGAGCGCCCTGCGCCGGGCGACGGAGTACTGCGCGGACCACGCCCACGAACCCGTCTCGGTCTCGGACATCGCGCAGGCCGCGCGGGTCGGCGTACGGACGCTGCGGGAGGGCTTCCGCACGCACCTGGACACCACGCCCCTGGCGTACCTGCGCAGGGTCCGGCTCGACCGCGTCCACCAGGACCTGACGGCCCTCGCCGAGGGCCGGGCCACCGGTTCGGTCACCGAGGTCGCCTGCCGCTGGGGCTTCACGCACCTCGGCCGCTTCAGCGCGGAGTACCGGCGGGTGTACGGACGACTGCCGTCGGATACGGCGAAGGGGCGGTCCTGACTATCCGCGAACGCGGCCGACTCCCGCTCCCGAAGCGGATAGTGCGCGGGGAGCGCGCGAGCGAGCCTGGATTCCGACGGCAGCCCAAGCCGCCGTCGGGTCGAACGACGAAGGGACAGCAGTCTCCATGGCTACGAAGACCGGCAAGAGCCGACGCAGTGGTGTCCTCGCGAAGATGGCGGGCGTGACCGCCGGGCTCGCGCTCCTCACCGTCGGCACGGTCACCCAGGCCCAGGCATCACCGTCCGCCGGCTACATCGGCGACGGCTACGCCAACAACACGCACGGTGTGTGGTGCGTCCAGCACCTCCTCAACGACATCGCCTCCGACCAGGGCTACGGCCGTCCGCTGTCCGAGGACGGGCTCTGGGGTCCCAACACCCGCAGCTGGGTGCAGTGGTACCAGCGCACCGCCCCCTCGCTGTTCAACCTCACCGTGGACGGCGTCGTGGGACCCAGGACCGGGGGCTATCTGCTGGTGGAGGGCGACCAGTACTACGGCGGCAAGAATTACTGCTACAGCTACGTGCCGTCGGTCTTCTGACGAAGGCCGCACCGCAAACCGGACCGCACGGCCCGAAGCCCCCGGGGGCTTCGGGCCGTGCGGCTTTGCGCGCTCCGGGCAGCGCGCCCGCCGTCCGGCAGCCAGGGCCCGTCAGCGCCCCGCACCACGATCGTCGTCCCGGGGCGGGACGTCGTGGTCCCCGATTTCCGGTCACGGCGCAGGATCGTTTTCCACACGTGATCCGGCTCCCACTGCGACGGGAACGGCGCCGACCAGGAGCACGCACCGGCGCCTGACCGGCGATTGGGGCGTGTGTGGCGCGTGGGGAGTACGGGAAGTGCGGGGCACGTCGGTCAGCAGCGCTTCCATCTCACGAACCGGTGCGTCATCGAGCCGCAGCAAGCTCTCCAGGCGGGTCAGCGGCACCGTTGCAGTAGACGTTCGAGCGGTGTCCGGATGTCCGCGGGATGAAGGTTGAGACGTTCGAAGTCTTCGGCTGTTGCCCACATGAGTTCAAAGCTGTTGTCCGGGCCGTGCGCCTGCGCTTCGTCGCCGGACAGAACAGGGGTGCCGCTGACGTCTGCCATGAGGAAGTACGAGGCCGGTCGATCGTTGTGCCGGCCGGTCCACGCCAGCCGATCGATCCGCGCGTTCAAGGTGGTCTCCTCCTTCAGCTCACGCAGAGCAGCCTCCTCGGCGGTCTCTCCGTCTTCGACGCCGCCACCGGGGAGGACCGCGTATTGGTGGCCGGGGCACCCCGGCCCCGGCCATCCGTCGTTCTCGCACATGACGCAGGCGGCTGCGGAGTGGTGCTTGAGGAAACGCTTGATGACCAGCGCGCGGGACCCGTCGATGACTACGGCAACTGCTCGAGGAATCAGCACGCTCCTGATCCTCGCAGTCGCCTCGCCTTGACGCGGCGCTTTCGGCTCAGTGACGGCACGCCGCCGTCCGCCACGACGAGACTGACTGCGCCGATCACGCACTCGGCCGCTCCCCGGGAAACCTGAGCACGTGGCTCAACCGCGGTGAAGTCGGCGACACAGGCTCTTGTTCGACCGCTCGGCCTCGCCCCTCATCGGGCCCCGAGAGGCCCCTTGGGGCGCTCGACGCGGCCCATCCGTAACCCGCACTCACCAGCGCAGCAAGCCCCGCTCAACTGAAGCCGACGTCGGTCGTCGTCAGAGTCCGAGGTGACCGGAGCCGCCGGGGTCGGCGTTTCGGCCATCCCTGCCCAACCGTGTCTTCATGCAGGGCAAGGGTCCGTGTATTGCACACCTTCGAATGCTCGCTGAATTCCAGCGCTCGAAAGCCGTCCGAAAGAACACGTGCTCGAAATCGGTGCTGCGTCGTTGAGCAGTCTGACGCCGCGCATCCACTTCCTTGGAGGGACCACATGGACGCAAGCCGAACCTGACGGCGACTTGAGTACAGGCAGCGCGTCGTGCGCCAGGGCGAGGGCGCCCCGGGACCTCCACCGTGGAGTACAGCGGCCTGGTCGCGCGCATGGCGACCGTCACGGTGGGGCGCGGCGGCTGCCCAACCTCGGTCTCACACCCATTGAGGAGACGACATGAGCACGATGCTGCCACTGGAGGAGTACGTGGCGACCCTGCCGAAGGCGACGCTGTTCGGCGCGCTGTACTTCACCGACATGAACGACCGGCCTGTGCAACTGCACGCGGTCTACAGCGCCGAGCATCCCTGGCAGTTGCCGGGAGGTACGACAGAGTCCGGCGAGCGGCCGTGGGAGACAGCGGTGCGCGAGACGGAAGAGGAGACCGGTCTGGTGGTTCCCGGGCCGCCGCGCCTCCTGGCAGCCGTGTTCGGCCTTCCCGGGGCGGCCTGGCCCCTGGCGACTGCCGGATTCGTATTCGACGGTGGAAGTCTCACCGACCGGCAGATCGCGGACCTGCGCCTCGCCCCCGAGGAGCACGACGAGGCGCGAACCCTCGCATTGGAGGAGTGGAAGACGCTCATGCCGGCACGGGACTTCGCCCGCCTCGCCGCGCTCTCGGACGCGCGCAGGACCGGGAGGGCGGCCTACATCGGCGCCTGGGACTGGGACACCGACCCGGACGAGACCTCTACGAGTGCACAGGAAGTGTCACGGTGAGCGCACCGGAAGTCTGGCTACGGGGCAATCGCTCTTGCGGGAGCGATGTGGAACGGACCCGACAACGCCTCGAACGGCTGCTCGCCCGCTTCGCCAAGAGGCCGCCCGGTCACCGCAGCCCCGCCTGGGAGCCCGGGCATATCGCCCTCGACCTGCGCACCGTTCTCGGAGAGCGGCAGGGGCCCACCGGCCTCGCTGAAGCTGTCGCTGCCCACCCGGGCGCCAACCCGGCGCTGCCGGCCGAAGAACTCCTCGCCGTGCCTCGACTTGCCGCCGGATACCTGGCCGGCTCGGTGTATCCGCTGTCCGTGGCCGTCGACGACCCGGCCGTGCTCACCCTCGAACTTGGGGCGTACGGACGCAACGCAACCGGCAGGCGCCTCTGGCCGAGCTGTGCGAGCGGCTGGGGGAAGCCGAGGAGGTGCTCCAAGGGCTCCCCCACTGACCGCTCCTCCCCCGACCCGGAGCCACGATCGGTGAGCCCGCCGCCGGGCACGCCCCGCCCTCCCAGCCCGTACATCCCGTCCCACACGTCCTGAGGTGATCACGTGCCGCCCTCCCGCTCCGCTATCCGAGAGACCATCGAGACCTACCTCAGCCGGCATGCCGGGGAACGCCATTCCCTCGAAGGGCTGCTGGCCGTCCTCGACGGCGCCGAGGAGCCGTCCAGCCGCGCCACGCTGCCCGGCCACGTGACCTGCAGCGCCGTAGTCATCGACCGCGAGCGCCGGGTGCTCCACATCGACCATCGGGTGACAGGGCTCCTCCTTTGCCCCGGCGGCCACGTCGAGGCGGGCGACCGGGCACTCCTGGCCGCAGCAGTGCGCGAGGTGTGCGAAGAGGCTGGGCTGCGCCCCGGCGACCTGTGCCTGACCCCGCAGTTCCTCGACGAGCCGATCGATGTGGACGTACATGACATCGACGCCAACCCGGACAAGGGCGAGCCCGCCCACCAGCACTTCGATGTCCGCTTCGCGTTCTACCTCACGGCCGAGCAGCCGCCTGCGCTCACTCTGCAGGACGAGGAAGTCGCCGGAGCCCAGTGGCTCCCGTACGCCGACGTGCGATCCCCGACGCTGCGGGCCAAGCTCCTGGCCGCCGAGGCAGATGGCCTCGACGGACGGCCGGAGCCCGTGAGCGCCAACGCCCTGATCCATGACGGAGCCGGCCGGTACCTCCTTCATCTGCGCGACGACCGAGAGGGCATGTGGGAACCCTGGGTCCTGGCCCTCGTCGGAGGCAAAAGATCGCGGGACGACGCCGGCCTCGAGGCAACGCTGCGACGTGAGCTCGCCGAGGAGGTACCGGGCCTGGATCCCACGGAACTGGTGCCGTTCGCCGTCCAGGAAGCGACGAGCGTCGACGGCCTCGCCGTGCCCATCAGCGTCTATGCCGGACGCTGGAGCGGGGATGCCGAAGCGGTGGATCTCCGCGAAGGCGTCCTGTTGAAGTGGTTCACGGTGGACACCCTCGACCGGCTCCGTCTCAGCCCCGGACTCGGCGACCTGAT
The DNA here is from genome assembly GCF_040679335.1 of Streptomyces sp. NPDC052299. Lineage (NCBI taxonomy): Bacteria > Bacillati > Actinomycetota > Actinomycetes > Kitasatosporales > Streptomycetaceae > Streptomyces > Streptomyces sp. NPDC052299. The sequence goes on from NZ_JBFAUP010000015.1 coordinate 100,795, forward strand.
CCGCCGCCACGCGGCCGAACACGCGACCGTGGAAGAGCCTCCGGTCGTGGTTCGTCCTAGCCCCGGCCAGGCGCCCGCCGGGACCGTGCTGCACGTCGTCGGCGTCCACCTCCACCTGGAGCGCGAGGGCAAGGTGCTGCTGGGGCTGCGGCATCCGGACTCGGCGTACGCGGGCCGAACATGGCACGCCCTGGCCGGGCACGTGGAGGCGGAGGCGGCGAGAGCCGGTCTTGCCCGCGAGGCCTTCGAGGAGGCCGGGCTGGTCATCAATCCGGCCGACCTCGAGCTCGTCCACACGGTACATACGGTGGACGCCGGAGCCCGGCCGAGGATCCAACTGTTCTTCCGCCCCCGCCACTGGGAGGGCACCCCCGAGAACCGCGAACCCGACCGGTGTCTCGCTTGGCGTTGGTGGGACGCGAAGGACCTGCCGGAACCGATCGTCCCTTACACCCGCGTCGCGATCGAGGGCATCCGGGCCGGCCGCTCCTACAGCGAGCTCGGGTGGTCCCGGTGAGCGGCTTCGCGGCGGTCGGCGCCGACTACGGGTCGCGCGGCGCGCCAGGAGGCCCAACGTGCCGCGCGTCCGTCGTTGGCCCAGTCCTCGTTCGGAGTCGTCCAGGCCGCCGACTGTCCACTCTTTGTGACCAAAGCCGTTGCCGCGCTCGTGATCGCGACGAACGATCCGCACCGCACACGTCCCTGAACACCACCATCGCCCACGCACGAGGAGCAGCACGTTGACGTACACAGCCCGCGACGAGTGGGAGAAGCACTTCAGCGACGGCAAGAACTTCCGACAGGTCGGTGAGCGGGAGCGGAAGATCCTCGCCGAGCACGTCCCCGCCGCGGGCGGCGGCCGCGCGCTCGACGTGGGGTGCGGTACGGGCGACCTCGCCGCCTGGCTCACCTCCCTCGGCTACACCGTGGACGCCGTCGACTTCGCCGACAGCGCGCTCGCCCGGGCCCGCGAGGAGCACGCCGACGTCGAGGGCGTGCGCTGGCTGCACCTGGACGTCGAGCGCGACGACCCTGCCCCGCTGCGGGAAGGGGGGTACGACCTGATCACGCTCCGTCTGATGTACGCGTTCGTGCAGGACCGGGTGCGTGTCCTGCACGCGCTGGGTGAGCGGCTCCGGGACGGTGGCGCACTTGTCGTCATCACCCCAGTGGCGGCGAGCACGCCCGAGGAGCGGCGCGGCATCGCCCTGGACGAGGACGAGATCGCCGTGCTCACCGCCGGATGGAAGGCGGTGGAACGCCTGGACGCGGATGGCTTGGCCGTTCTGGTCCTGCGCGGCCCCTGCCACACCGGCACGAGGGCCGTCGAGAAGCGGCCGCCCAGCGCCCATGCCCTGACCGGCGCCCTCGCGGTCGTCACCGACGACTCCGGCCGGGTCCTGCTCGGCCGCTCCCGCCGCGGCATGCTCGAACTGCCCGGCGGCAAGACCCACGGCCCGGAGGACTTCGCCGCCGCAGCCGTCCGCGAGCTCGCCGAGGAGACGGGCCTGGCAGCCGACCCGGCGGACGCGTACGTGGTGACGATGCTGGTCGACGACAGCCACGGCGTCCCGAGGCTCACTGCCGTCGTCCGCATCACCGCGTGGACGGGGACCCTGACCAACCCGGAGGCGGACAAGTTCGACCGCTGGGAGTTCCTCGACCTGCACGCTCTCGCCTGTGCCGGGGACGTCTTCGTCCCGGCCGCACTCGCGATCGACAGCGTGTGGCCCGGCGTCATCCCCGGTCTGCCGCCGGTGGTCTGCTACCCGCTCGCCCATGATCGGCCGCCCGTGCCGGGCGAACCGGCCGAAGCCGTCCGGCTGCGCCGGGCGATGGCCCGGACGGTGATCGAGGGCGGCTGGGCCCCGTCCGCCGCCGTTCGCAGTGCGTTGGAAACGGTGCCCCGGCATCGCTACGCCCCGGAGGCGAGCCTGGCGGACGCGTACGACGGCGGCGACCGGGCGGTCGTCACCCGCCGCGACGAGACCGGGACGGCCATCAGTTCCGTGTCCGCGGCCTGGCTGCAGGCCGACATGATCGAGCAGCTGCGTCTCGGTCCGGGCGCGATCGTGTTCGAGGCGGGGTCCGGTGGCTACAACGCCGAGCTGATCGCCCACGTCGCCCAGGGGCGAGTGGTCAGCGTGGACATCGACCCCTGGGTCGTCCGCCGCAGCCGGGCCTTCCTCGCGGAAGCCGGCAGTGGGCGTGTCACCACCGTGGAGGCGGACGCCGCACTCGGCGCCCCAGCCCCCCTCGTGCCGCGCGGCGGCTTCGACGCCGCCGTGATCACCTACAACTGCTGGGACATCAGCCCTGCCTGGGTCGAGCAACTGGCCGACGGTGGGCGCCTCGTGATGCCGCTGGAGGTGGGCGGCTACACCCGGTCGGTCGCCTTCGAGCGGCGCGGCGAGGTCCTGCACGCCCGTCACTTCACGTACTGCGGATTCGTCCGCGACCAGGGACAGCAGGCCCGCACCGCCCCGGTCGTCCACCTTCTCGACGGGGCGCTCAGCCTCCGCTTCGACGAAGGTGCCCCCGCCGGCACCCACGGTCTGGAGGAGGCGCTGCGCGGGCCGCGGCACGAGATCGCCACGGGGATCACGATGGGGGCGAACGCCTACTTCGGATCCCTTCAGCTGTACGCGGCGACCACCCTGCCCGGCTTCTGCCGGCTGCACGCCCACCAGGACCCCGGGGTCACCGTCATCCCGAAGGGCCGTGACGCGCCCGCCGTTCTCGGCGATGCCTCGCTCGCCTACCTGACCCACGTCCAGACCCGGCACGGCGAAGACCCGCAGGACCGTGAGTGGGAATGGGTCGTGCACGCCTTCGGTGAGCAGGGCCCGCAGCTCGCCGAGCAGCTGTCGGCCACGATCCGGGCCTGGGACCGCCACATCCGCGCCGACGACAACAACGAGCACGCCGATCCCGTACTGACCGTCCACCCGGCAGGCACCCCAACCCATCAATTGCCCCTGGGTGACGTGCTGGACAAGACCTCCTCCCGGCTGGTGTTCCAATGGCCCGGCCGCAACGGCCGCCTTCCCTCCCCCTCCACTACGACCACGACCACGGGAGCAGCGTGATCATCCGGCTGCACGGTGTCTTCGGTGGCGGCAGAACAGCCCTAGCCGCCGGACTGACCTTTTCAGGCCGCTCTCGCCCACCTCCACACGGCCGCCTGACCCGACCAGCCCACACCGCGCCCCGCACCGTGACCGCTCCGGAGGGAATCCCGTGCATCCCAGCCTCCTGGCCGTCTTCGCGCACCCGGACGACGAGTCCCTCCTCGCCGGCGGCGTGCTCGCCCAGCACCACGCAGCCGGGGCCCGCACGGCAGTCGTCACCGCCACCTGGGCGCCCGACAGCCGACGCGCCCCGGAACTCGCGAACGCCCTCGCCGTCCTCGGCGCCGGCACCCCGCGCATGCTCGGCTACAACGACGCCCGCAACCCCGAAGCCGCGCCCGGCAGGCCCCGGCTCGTCGGCGCTCCGCTCGACGAAGCAGTCGGCCGGCTCGTCGCTCACATCCGCGACTTCCGGCCGGACATCGTCGTCACCCACGACGCGGTCGGGCAGCTGACCGGCCACCCCGACCACGTACGCACCCACCGGATCACCCTGCTCGCCGTCGAAGCCGCCGGTCTCGCCCACCTGCACCCCGATGCGGGCCCGCCGTGGCAGCCCTCCGCGCTGTACGCCGCCACACACCCCGTCTCCGGCGTCGGGCCGCTCCGTGCGCTGCTCGAAGGCGTCGGCAAGAGCATCCTCGCGGTGCCCGACTCCTACGTCACCACCACTGTTGACGTCACCCCCTTCACCGAGGTGAAGTGGCGCGCCATCAGCTCGCACGCCGGGGAGGTCGCGCGTGAGCGTCCGCTGCCCGGCATCCTCGCCCGGCTCCCCGAAGCAGACCGGCACCGCATCATCCGGACCGAGTACTTCACCCGTCTCGGCGCCGGCCCCGTGCCGGGCGACCCGACCCAGCTGACCGCCTGATACGCCACCACGAACATGCCCCACCGGTCGAAGAGAAAGGCGTGGAGATGACCACGACTTCCGCACCCGACGAACGTCCCAGCGTGAGGATGACCGACGAGGCTTACGGCGCGCTGCGCGCCTCCCACGCGCTGTGGGCCGGCACCTCGGTCCTGATCACCGACCAGCACGGTCGGATTCTGGTCCAGCGCGTCGGCTACCGGTCCACCCGTCTACTGCCCGGCGGCGCACTGGACCCCGGCGAGTCCCCCGTGCAGGGTGCCGTCCGTGAGCTGCAGGAGGAGCTGGGCGTCGCGGTGCCCCTCACGCGTGGGCTGGCCGTCGACTGGGTGTCCCCGGCAGGCCGCACGACTTCTCCCGCCGTACGGTTCCCCGGTGAACTGCTGCACGTCTTCGACGGCGGCGTCTGGGACGAGGACCGGATCGCGTCCATCCGCCCGGCGCCGGGCGAGATCGAGGGCGTCGACTTCGTCGAACCTGCCGAACTCCCCGCGCTCATGTCCCCGGATGATTCCCGCCGCGCGCTCTCCGCCCTGCGCGCCCGCGTCAACGGCGCCGGCCCCACGATCCTCGAAGACGGCCTCCCCCTCTCCCCCACCCTGCTCGACCGCGTGAACGCCTTCACCCAGCAAAGAGCCGTCCACCACTGGCCCTGGCGCGAAGCGCCCGCCCCGGCCGGGCTCCCCGTCCGCCAGAGCTGGGGGTGGCTCTTCGCCCCCGACGGCCGCGTCCTGGTACTCCTCGATCCTGCGAACGGCGCCGCCTGCCTCCCCGGCGGCACACCCGAGCCCGAAGACGACCAGGACCCCGCAGCAACCCTCATCCGGGAGGCCCTTGAAGAGGCTTCCGCCCACGTCAGTCCACCGACGCTCCTCGGCCACCTGCCGGACCGGGAGCACAACGCGGGGCCGTGCATCCGCGTCCGCATGGCAGCCGCCCTCACTCACCTCGGTCCCTCCCGGCCCGACCCCGCCACGGGCCAGACCTACGTCCGGGCGCTGGCCACCCCCGAGCAGGTCATCGAACTGTTCAACTGGGGCTCCGGCGGCGCCGACCAGCTCACCGCCGTCCACCACGCCCGAGCGCGGCTCGGGGTCCCCCGCGCCTCGCGGCAGCCCCTCACCGAACTGCCCGAAGCCACCGACCTCACCACCCTGTGACCCCCGCCCCGCCACGAAACGAGGACTCGCATGAGCAACACCTCACCCGCGGCCGGCACGCCGGCCGTGCCCGCTCGCGACCGCTCCTACCGCAAGACCGCCGCGCCCGGGAGGACCGCCACCCTGGCGCGCGACGCCATCGTCCTGATGTCCGACCCGCGCGTGACGGCCATCCCCGTCACCGACTGCGGCGCGCCGCTCGTCGACGTACGGGGAACCCTGCTGGTCGACGACCGCCGAGCCGACACCACCAGCTCGTACGCCTACCTGCGCCGCTGCGTACTCGACCGGCTCGACCACGCCCAGTCGCTCCTGCCCGACGGCTGCGCCTGCTCTTCGTCTCCCTTCGCCCGGGCGTGCGGTACAACGAGGCACTTCAGAGCCAGTACGACGGGAGGCGTCCAGCTTCGCACCCACCGTGACGGGCCACAGGCGTGCCGCAATGCCGCGACGGGGTGGAGGTCAGGGCGGAGGCGGCCTTCCGCAGCTGGGCCTCCCACGCCCGCTGGTCGAGCCCCAGGGTGTACTCCATGCAGCAAGCGCATTGCGGGATCAGCGCCACGAATGCTCGCTCCTCCGGGGTCTCGACCTCCGTCTCCCACCAGTCGTCCGTCGCCAGGTCCGCGGGAGTGATCTCTCCAGCGATCAGCCTGGCCGCCATCCGGCGCAGAGCGTGGCGCCGCGCCAAACCCCGATCCGGCAACCCGATCCCGGACTCGGTCAGGGCCTGCTCGAACGCGTCGCGGATATCGCGGGCCTCCGCGCTGCGAGGCCAACCGGCGAGGTCGCGCAAGGTCGGGCTGTCCAGTCCGGCCGCGAGCGCCTCAGCAGCGATCATCGGCAGATCCTCCGGGCGTATCTCATCCGCCCGGTAACGGCATGCCACCTCGCCCAGAGATGTGAGCCCGCTCCGCGCAGAGGTTGCCGGTTCCGGTGTCGTTCCTTCTGGTCTCATGTCTCCCAGGGTGTCAGCCGGGTGATCAGCGCTGCGTTCGGTCACGTCTCCGTTGCCGTATCTGCTTCTTCGTGTCCCGGCGGAGCTTTCGGGCCGTCGCGTCGTAATGCGCCGAGAGTGCGTCCCCGCGGCTGTACAGGGCAGTCACTACGGCATCGAGCAGGGTGATCGCGCGTTCCGGGTCCCCGGTCTCGGCCACGCAGCGAGCGTGCTGGATCCGTAGACCTGTGTTGGCTCGATGCAGGGCGGCCGGTGTGGTCGGGAGCAGTCGCTCGAAGTAGGTCAGGGCCTCTCTGTAGGCGCCCAGGGCGTACGTGTCCAGGGCCAGGCGGAGTGTCACCTCACAGACGCGGGGGTGGGCGGTGCCCAGGCAGCGTTCCAGGTCGGGCAGGAGCGGGGCCAGTTGGTCGCGACGACGGGCGCGTTGCTGCTGAGTGCGTTCCCGTGGACCGGTCAGCGGGTGGCCACTGCTGTCGTACTCGCGGTCCAGGGCCTCGGCGAGGTCGAGCCGTGCGAGCAGCGTGATGGGGTCGTCGGCGCCCAGCACGCGCGTCGCCCGGTCGATGACTTCCTGGAGGGCGGGCATCAGCTGTCGGCAGTCGCCGTCGCCCCGGGCTGCCGCTGACCCGGCAACCATGGCCTCGGCTTCGATCGTGCGGCGGTGGTCCCGGCCCAGGATGCGTTGCAGACGGGGAAGGAGATTTTGCAGTGCGGCGCCGTCGCCTTCCTGTTGAAGGAGGTACATCGCTCGTTGGTAAGACATCTCGACAGTCAGCGGGTCGTCGATCCCGAGCCCCTGCTCGGCGTCCTCGATCACGCGCTCGATGCGCGGGAGGAACGCGCCGCTTGCATCGCTCCCTGCGTCCAGCAGGTCATGGAATCGCGCCGCCAGAGGCTCTCGTACGAAGTCGTCGGAGTTGTCCGCCCGGGTTAGGCCGACGACCGTGTCGCGCCCCTTCGGCCCTGTGCCTGCGGTGGGCTCGCACGGATCTCGGCTCGTGGTGTCCCTCTCCGCCTCCTCGCGGATCAGGGCGTCCAGGCGCGCCACCACCTCATGGGCGTCGGCAGGTCGGTGGGCGGGTTCCTTGGCCAGCAGGTCGGCCACCAGTCGGTCGGTGGCTCCGCTGAGTCCGGGGCGCCGCGAGCTGGGCGATGGTGGCTGCGTCACGGCGTGCGCGGCGAGCAGTTCGTGGGGGTGCTGCGTGGGGAAGGGGTGCCGTCCGGTCAGCAGTTCCATGAGGATGCATCCCAAGGCGTAGAGGTCGGCGCGGCCGTCCACAGGGGCACCGCTGATCCACCGCTCCGGTGCCATGTACGGCATGGACCCGATGACCATGCCCGTCGCGGTGACGCCGGTTTCGTCCTCCTGCTTGGCGATCCCGAAGTCGAGCACCTTGGCCCGGTCGTCGCCGGAGCCCGTGATGATCACGTTCGCCGGCTTGACGTCACGGTGCACGACACTGGCGTCGTGCGCGGCCGCCAGGCCCCGGCAGACGTCGCGGGCCCAACGCAGGGCGGACTTCAGCGGCGGAATCCCGTGTCGCAGGACGTCGGCGAGCGTCTCGCCCTCGACGAACTCCATCACCAGGTACATCAGGGTCGCACCGGCATCCTGGACCTCACCGCAGTCATGCAAAGCCACGATGTTCGGGTGGGAGAGGTTTCCCGCGATGCGCGCTTCCGCGACGAACCTCTGCTGCTCCTCGACTGATCGGTGACGGCTGATCTTGACCGCGACCGGCCGCCCCACCCGCTGGTCGAAGCCCCGCCACACCTCCCCGAAACCACCGCGCCCCAGCACTTCGAGCAGTTCGTACCGCTGCTCTATGACGTCGTGCGGCCGCATCGCCTACCCCCAATCGCCGCGGACTCGACCACCGTTATGAAGCCCCACCCATAGCCTTTGCCGTTCCTCACGGGCGTCCTCTCGCTCGGTACCGTGCCACGGAACGCGCTACGAGGTCCGGAAACCACACCCATCCGCACACCCCTTGCACGGCAACGGCCCCGACGCGCGTCACGCCCGTCGTCCCCTCGTTCGGAGGAGCGGCATCCTGTCGTGCGGGGTGGTGGGACTCGTCGTGGGGTGGAGCAGATGTCAGAGGCTGATGACGGCCCAGATGCGGCGGCCGTCGACGCCGGTGTCCGTGCCGCACCCCGTCACGGCGGGGTGGGCGGTGATCCGGCGGAGGACGTCGTCGCCGCCGGGTTCGTGTCCCACGGTGGTGGGGGCGTAGTGGGAGAGGGCAAGGATGCATGCCTGCTGGTCCTGGTCGGACACGTGCACGCTGACGCGCCGTCCACCGTCGGCCACCGCCGCACCGACAAGCAGGCTCGTCACGGATTCGATCGCTTCCGGATTCGGTCGGTGCCCCCACTCCGTGAGCTGCTCGCTCACCTTGCGCCGCGCCACACCGGCGGCCCAAGGAGCCGACTCGAGCGTCCAGTTCGCCCCGCGCCGGTTACGCATACTCACCCCTCGCCGCGCCGTACGCGCCGGACCGCCAGGGCCTCCCGGCTCTGGGACCGGGGCAGTCAGGGTTTCCGGCCGGGGAGGCGACACGGGCTTCTTCGGCGGGGGTGGGGACTTCGGCGGGTAGGACGGTGGAGTGGGCTGCTCAGCCGCAGGCGAGGTCATGAATCCTCCTGACGCTCAGGGACACGCGCGCGTCCTGGGACCAGAGTAGGCGTCGCGAGTTGCGGCAGGGGCCCCGCCGCCCCAACTCGTAGCCGCCTCGCGCCCGGAAGACCGGCGCTCTTCGTGCTCGCCACGCTTCCGGGCGACGGGCTCCGCCGCCATGCCGGACACTGACCTCTGCGGACTGGGCCGTCATCAGACGGGGACGCAGCCACCGGCGTCAGGCAGGCTGAGCTTGCTGGGCCTCGGTTCGGCCCTGGCCGCGCGGAGCCGCGACGACGGACCGGCCTTCTTGCTGAGCGGCGTCGGTACGGACGGGACTGGGCCGCGGCCGCGTTGGGTCGGCGTCGTCGCCCGGACGGATGCGGTCTCCGTGGCGCTGTTGCCGCTACCGGCAGCGACGGCTGAGGGGCTCCTCGAGGAGGAGCAGAACGAAGCCGGCGGCGGCGAGAGCCGCACCGGCGACGACCGTGCAGTGCGGGCCATGTGCGGCCAGGAGGCGGCCGCCGAGGAAGGAGCCGCCTGCGATGCCCGCTTGGAAGGCAGCCGAACTGGCCGCGGAGGCCACGTCCACGTTGCCCGGGGCGATGCGCAGGACGCGGCTGGTGAGAGCGGTGATCATGCCGGACAGGGACAGCGAGAGCAGGGCGACAGCCGTTACCGCGGCGGTGGGGTGGGATCCGGCGGCCACCAGCAGTGCCAGAGCGGCGGTCACCAGCGTCACCGACCCGGCCATGGTGGCGCGCGTATTGCGGTCCGACAGCACCCCGGACACGCTCGTACCCATCAGACCCGCCACCCCGCCCACTGCGAGCACCGCGCCGACGGAGTGCGAGGACATCCCGGCGACGCGCGTGAGAAAGACGGTGACGTACGTGTAGAAGGTGAAGAACCCGGCGACTACGAGCGCTGTCACCGTCACCAGCAAGGCGAAACGGAAGCCGCTGGGCTCCGGGGCGACGGCGGCCGGGTTGTCTTCGACCGAGGCCGACGGCAACCCGGCCACCACAATGATCCCAGCGACCAGACCCAGAGCGCTCATCACCAGGAACGGCACCCGCCAGTCCGTCTGCTGCCCGAGCCACGTCCCGGTCGGCACGCCCACCACCTGCGCCAGCGAGGACCCACTGAACAGGGCGGCCACCACCTTCGCCCGCACTCGCTCGGGAAACATGCCCGCGGCGGCCGAAGCGACCACCGACCACATCACCGCGTGGGTCAGCGCGATCAGAATGCGTGCCCCCAGCAAGATGCCGTACCCGGGTGTCACACCGCACAGCAGCGTGGCCGCGGTGAAGACGCCCAGCAGCACGGCCAGCAGACGCCGACGGGGAACCCGCCGGGTCATCGCGGTCAACGGCACGGCTGTCGCCATCACCACCAGCCCGTAACCGGTCACCAGCAGGCCCACCGACGGAAGCGACACCCCCAGCCCGTGTGCGATCTGCGGCAGCAGCCCCACCGGCAGGGTCTCCACCGTGGCGAACGCGAACAGCGCGACGGACAGCGCCGTCACCGCGGCCACCGCTCGCCCCCGGGTGACCTCTCCGGGCGCCTTCGCCGCTGACTCCGGCAAGGTCACATCCATGGTCGCAACAGGCCCCTTCGTAAGATTTCGCTCCCTTCAATGCCGCAGGTGCGCATCCCCTCCCCCCGGGAACGGCCGGCCTTCGGGGTCACGTACGGCGCACTGGCCACCCATCGCAGCCGGAACCGGCTCACTGCTCAGAGCATCGCGCGGACCGTCACGCCTCGACGAGACTGCGGTGGGCCCCGGTGTCCGATTGGTGGCCGTAGGGCGGGGTCGGAACACCCGCCCGCCGCATATCGGTTGACGTCTTCACGTCAAAAATCTTGCCCGGCCACATCACCCACGGCAATGACTTTAGGAAATTGTGCCGAAATTCAATGCCTTCTCAGTCGAAACTTTCGGCGACATCCAATGCACGGGGAGCCCGGGAACCCACCTCCGAGGCTTCACCGGCTAGAGGCGGAGGGCGAGCACGACCGCGCCCCAGAGCACCGAGGCACCGGGCGGGGCGAGGCTGCCGGCGATGCCGAGGACGGGCACGATCCGAGGCAGACGGCCCTCGGCGGGCGTGAGGGTGGCGGTCGCGGGCCACGGCCAGGCCTGTGACCCGGCAGCAGGCGTCGGCCGCTTCGCTGGAGCCCGCGGACCGACCCTCGGTACGGCCGGCGCATCGGTGAGCGAGGCCCGACGGAGCCGGCCCGAAACCCTCCTAGGGCGCGCCCCCGGCCAGCACCGCTCGGAGTGCGGCCTCGGCGGCGTCGAAGCAGGCGGGGAACGGGCCCTCGCCGTCGGTCCAGCGCCCGAACGCCTCCTCGGAGACGATCGAGGCCACGCGTGCGGCCACGCGCGCCTCGGCCGGTCCGGCCCCGCGCCGTTCCAGGGCGCCCCGGAGGGCGGCGGTGACCTCGGCCGACTTGCTGCGCTCGCGCTCCAGCAACTCCGCACTGGACTGGATGATCGCTCGGCGGCGCCCGGAGTCGGTGACGACCGCGCTGGCCTGCGTGCCGACCTCGCGGAGGGCCGACAGCGCGGCCCGCAGGGGCGTGAGCCCGGCGTCCGCGGCGAGAACGGCCTCGGCCACGGTGGGCGGAAGCTTCTCGGAGCCCGCGAAGAGAATTTCCCGCTTGTCCGGGAAGTACCGGTGGAAGGTACGGCGGGTCAGCCCCGCCCGTTCCGCGATCTCCGTCACCGTCACGGCGTCGTAGCCGCGCTCGCCGAACAGATCGAGTGCCGCCTGCCGCAGGCGTCCCGGTGCTCCAGCGTCCCAACGTGCCATGTCCGCATCCTAGCTCTTCAGGATGTCTCACTGTGACATCAGTGCTAGTCTGGTGATGACACAGTGAGACATCACCTGCGGAGGCGTAAGCGCTATGGCACGGAACGACATCTGGATTCTGGGGGCCACCGGGCGAGTGGGCCGGGCCGTCGCGGCACGGATCGTGGCGGCCGGGACCGTCCCGGTACTGGTCGGCCGCGACGCCGGCCGACTGCGCGAGGCCGCCGACGGGCTCGGACTCGACGCGGACGCGAAGATCGTCGTCGCCTCGGGAGTGGACGCCATGGCAGCGGAGATTTCCCGGCAGCGGCCCGCCGTGGTCGTCAACACCATCGGCGACTACGCCGAGAGCGCCGTCGTACTCGCGCGCGCCTGCATGCCGGGCGGGCACTACTTGGACCAGGCCAACGACCCGACCGCCTTCCACCGCCTGTTCGCCCTGCACGACGAGGCCGCTGCCGCGGGAAGCACCCTGGTGACCGGTGCGGGATTCGGCGTCGCCGGAACCGAGGCGATCGTGGCCCGCATGTGCGAGAACCGCCCCGCACCCAGCCGCGTCCGGGTGGACGCCATCCCCTCCGCAGCCGTCGAGGAGGGCGTGCTGGGTGCCGCCCTCGCCACCAGCATCGTGGACGGCTTCGCGAGCGGAGGCCGCCGCTACGAGGGCGGCAGGCTGGTCAAGGCCCGCCTCGGCGGGGAGGTCCACCACCTGACCCTGCCGGACGGGGAGCGCGTCTCATCGGTCGGCGTGCCCTCCGGTGAACTCGTCGCCGCGCACCGGGTGAGCGGAGCCCTCTCCGCCTCGGCGACCTCCGGCCTCGTCCCCGCCTCGTTCGCCGCCCGGGCGATGCTGCCCCTGGTGTCGGCGGTCCTCCGCATCCGCGCCGTACGGACCTTCGCGATCGGCCGGATGTCCGGGATCAAGGCCAAGGCCGCCCCGCGCCCGCGCCCCCACACCTGGGGCCACGCCGTCATCACCTGGCCCGACGGAACCGTCCGCGAAGGCTGGCTGCGAGCCGGGGACGCGATGGACTTCACCTCCGCCGTGGCCGCACAGACCGCCCTCGGCCTCGCCGCGGGCAAGGCCCGGCCCGGCGCCCACACCCCGGCCGCCGCCCTCGGCCCCGACCTCGCCATCGCCGCCGGAGCCAACTTCGTGGACCATGCCGAGCTCCGAACCTGAACACGACCGGCCACGGCCCCACCCAGCCGGTCCCGCAGGCCGCCGTCGACAACGCGCTCGTGTTCGCCTGACCGCCCCTTCGCCCACGCTCCGAGTCACGGCCGACGTCTCGACTGCCCACGCTTCGGCGAGGTTGAAGCACCTGTCTCGTCACCAGGCAGCACATTGCGGGCAGGACCGGTGGGGTGTGGTGTGTCGGAACGCAAGTGACGCCGTCGAAATCGTTGCGTGTCCGGCGCATGTGCTCCAGGCGTGAGTGAAGCGGCTGGTCCAAGCACTCCGCGCCGGGCACTCGCTCAGTCCCACCAGAAGGTCCAGTGAGTGTTCCCCACCAGCGCCTCCTCCGCATAGAGCCGGATGGTCTCGTATCCCTGCCAGATGTTGTCGGGGCAGAAGGCGAAATGTTCCGCAGCGACCGCGAGAGCCTCGTCCGGCGTCTGCGGCGGGGCGGCCACGGACAGGTCCAGCCGCGCGTAGGACAAGGCGATCACCCGGGCGCCGAAGCGGTCCTCCCAAGAACGAAGAACGGCACACAGTCGGGCTACATCATTCTCATAGTTGACCGGACCTGACCAGCCGATCGCTGCGGGAATGTCCGCGGCCCGGCCCACTGGGACGAGCGCCGGCCGAGGGCTTTCGAGCCAGTTCTCGGTCAGAGCATCGGCAACGTCCGCAGCAACCGTATCCGGATCTGCCACTGTCCCCTCCGGCGACGCAAGCCCTGGCCAGCCAGTGGTGAACGGGGCGATGGTCTCGCCCTCGTCCTCTTCGCCCTCGGAGGTATCCGCTACCGCCGCTTCCCAGAACAACGTGAGAACTTCCTCGGCTCGGTGATCGCCGGGGTCCGACATCATGCCGGGATCCAGTTCGCCGTCCCACCACTCTTCGACGCGCGGCTCGTCCTGGAGGAGAACGGGCTGCAGTCCGGCGGCATCCCGGGCTGGCAGGTACTGCGCCCATGCACCGGGTGCTGCGGTCCCGTCGGCCACCCAGAGCAGCGGCTCACTCCAAGGGCCGTCGTAGGTCTCGGACACCAGCGAGCCCGGCGGCAGGCTGAGACCCAGCATTCCTCCAGTGGGGTCGGTCGACAGCGCCGTCAGCGGCTTGGAACGGATCGTCATGCGGGCGAAGGTATCGGCCACCACTGACAGACCTCGGCCGCGACCGGACTCGAGATCGCAGTACGGGCTCTGAGCCATCCCGTGGTCCCGCTCCGTCTGTGCCGGAGACGGGCCCACAGCCCCGCACGGCCTCAACCGCGTGCGTCGACCGCGTGCGTCAAACCGCGTGCGTCCCAGGCGGTGAGGACGGTGTCGTGCTTGTCCTTGTCCAGGCCGACGGGGGTCTCTCCCTGGAGGTACTTCGGTGCCGGACAGCCCCCGTTCCGGAGTGCCTGCCAGGTGTCGGCGACGGTCTCGGCGATCGGCCGGCAGCGCATCCCGGCGGCGAGGGCCTTGGCCGAGGAGGCGGTCCAGGTTCCGGCGAATTCGGGGATGTCCGGTGCCCACAACGGGAGTTCGGTCCACGGGGATACGCCCTGGTCCTGGAGGAACTGCTCGTCGGCCCAGACGAGCTCGGCGTCGGAGCCGGTCGCTTCGACGCAGGCCGCGAGCAGTTCGCCCATGGTCGTGTTCCCCCGCACCCCGGTGGTCAGGTAGCGGCCCACGCCGCCGTCGGCGAGTCGGTCGAGGAGGAAGGCGGCGATGTCGCGGGCGTCGACCAGCTGGAGCGAGCGGTGCGGGGACCCCGGGGCCAGCACGCGGCCGCCGCGCGCGATGGTCTCCAGCCACCACGGCAGGCGGCCCACGTTCTCGCCGGGCCCTACGATGATGCCGGGGTTGACGATGAGCACGCCGCCGGGGAACCCCTCCTCGACGACCCGCTCGCAGCCGGCCTTGAGCGCGTTGTACGGAACGTCCCCGGGCGAGGCGTCGACGGCGCAGGCGTGCCTGGGCATCGACTCGTCGACGCCCAGGGCGGGCCAGTCGGCGTATGCGTGGAAGGACGATACGAAGGCGTAGGCGCCGGCCCGTCCGGCCAACGCGCGCACCGACTTCGCCACGGTCAGCGGCTCGAAGCCGCAGGTGTCGACCACCCCGTCCCAGCTCCTGCCCTCCACGAGCGCAGCCAGCGCCCCATCGTCCTCCCGGTCCCCGCGAACCGTCTCCACTCCGGCGAGTGCCGGGCCCGACTGACCGCGGTTGAACACCGTGACCTCGTGCCCGCGCCGCAGTGCCTCGTCGACGATCGCCCGGCCCAGGAACACGGTTCCGCCGATAACAAGGATCTTCATGTCCGTGAGGCTTTCATCATGCGACGATGCTGACAATTGGCTGCTGTCCTCGGCCTCGCCGCTGTCGCAGGCCGGCCACCAACTGTTCGGCCGGCCGGCCGTGCGGTTGCTCAACCAGGCGAGCCCACAGAAGCCCGGGCTCAGGCCTTTTTGACCACGCTGGACTTGAGCTGCATGGCGCCGAAGCCGTCGACCTTGCAGTCGATGTCGTGGCCGTCGACACCGTCCTCGATCAGGCGGATGCCCCGGACTTTGGTGCCGGTCTTGATGCCGGTGGAGTGGCCCTTGACCTTGAGGGACTTGATCACGGTCACGGTGTCGCCGTCGGCGAGCACGTTGCCCACCGCGTCCTTGACGACACGGGGGCCGTTGTCGCCGCCTGCGGATTCGGCGGCGGCCGACCACTCGTTGCCGCACTCGGGGCAGACCAGGAGGGCGCCCATCTCGTACGTGTAGACGCTGTGGCACTCGGGGCAGGGGGGAAGGTTCTCGCTCACCGGAGCAGCATAGAGCGACTTGCTGAATTGCGAAATTCTGCAATCTGTAAAGGGCGGCCAAGTCGTGCGGATCGCTGCCAGGTGTCGCTCCGCGCGGGCACGCGCGCCCGCCCGCGACCCGACCGGACCGTCCCGACGTGCTGCCTGGAGTCCCGGAACGACCGTACGTGGCGTCAGCGTGCGAACTTCGCCACGGCCTCCGCGGTGACCGGGGTGAAGAAATTGACCAGGTTGCCGTCGGGGTCGCGGAACAACAGCGACCGGTTGCCCCAGGGCATCGTGGTGGGCTCGGTGACGAAGTCGGTCACGAAGCCGGCCAGGTTCTCGTGCACCTGGTCCACGTCGTCCACGAGGAACTCGGTGATCACGCTGTGATTGTCGGCCGGCCGGGCAGAGTCCGGGGCGAACAGCGGGACCGTGCGGGTGCCGGCGATCGCGAGGGTCGCGCCCGCGGTCCTGAGTTCGGCGAAGTCCTCGGTGGCCCACGTCGCCTGCCCTCCTGTGGCGCGCTCGTAGAAACCGACGAGGCGTGCGACGTCGCTGGTGATGATGCGGATCGAGACGAAGTCCATGGGGAGCTCCTTGGCTGGGCCGAAAGCGGTAGGTCCCAGACTAGGAAAAATAGGGGACAGAATCGGACCTCTATTCCGGTACTCGCGTTAAGCTGCGAAGATGCCTGGACCCACCGGCCGCGTGCTGACACTCCTGGAACTGCTGCAGTCGGGCGGCACCCGGACCGTGGCCGAGCTCGCCGACCGCCTCGGTGTCGAGGGGCGCACCGTGCGGCGGTACGTGAGCCGGCTGATCGATCTGGACGTGCCCGTGGAGTCGGTGCGTGGCCGGTACGGCGGCTACCGGCTGTCTCCCGGGTACCGCTTGCCTCCCCTCATGCTCAGCGACGACGAGGCGCTGGCCGTGTTGCTGGGCCTGGCCGCCGGCCGACGGGCAGGGCTGACGACGACGGAGCGCACGGCGAGCGAGACCGCTTCGGCGAAGATCCGGAGGGTGTTGCCCAAGCACATCGCGCACCGCGTCGACACACTTCTGTCAGCTCTCGCCCTGACCGATGAGCCGCGCGAACCGGACCGCCCGGATGCCGAGGTCCTGCTCACCGTCGCCGATGGGCTTCGCCACCGACGGCCGGTCTCGGTCCACTACGTCGACCGCGAGGGACGGCACAGCGAACGCACGCTGCACGCGTACGGGATCGGCGCCCACGCGGGCCGGTGGTACGTGATGGGGAGGGACGACGGGGTCGGCGAGGACCGAACCTTCCGGCTCGATCGCATCGCAACCGCGCGGGCCCTGCCCGGTTCCTTCGAAGCGCCCGCGGAATTCGACATGGCGCAGCGCCTGGTGTCGGGGTTCGCCACGGCCGAGTACCAGCACGAGGTGTCCCTGCGGATCCACGGGACGCCGGAACAGATTCGCGTACACCTTCCTGCCAGCGTCGCCGGCCTGGAGGATTGCGAGCCTGCTGCGGGCGGGGAACCGGAGGCCGAGCGCTGGCTACGCGTCGAACTGCGGGTGCAGAGTCTCGACTGGCTGCCTCGGGTGCTCGCCTCACTCGACCGGCCGTTCGTCATCGAGCGCCCCGACGAACTGCGTGCTCTCGTTGACGCGCTCTCCCAGCGCCTGGCGTCGTACGCCCGCCAGGCCTGACCAGCCGTTCAGCCGGTCCCGCCTCTCGGACCACTGACCGCAGTGGGCGTCGGAGTCCCGCCCGAGGCGCGTCTCTCCGGGCTTGTGGCGCCGGAGAGACGCGCCGCGTCGGGCCGGGCCCCCGGCCGGTCTACTGGAGGGTGATGTTGTCCAGTTCGGCGTAGCCGACGCCACCCGCGAAGTAGGGCGATCCCTTCGCGAGGCGGATCGTGTTGTAACCGGCTCGGAGGTTCACATCGACGGTGGCGGTCCCGGTCGGCTTGCCCCAGCCGGACGAGGTGGGCGGGTAGGTGACGGTGGACCAGGCGCCGCCGTTGTACGCGAGGCCCTGGGTGGCGTTGGTCCCGGTGGCGTTGGCGTACTTGATGGTCATCGTGTACGTGCGCGCGCTGGGCACCTCGACGAGGAAGTCGACGAAGCTCTGGTCGCGCATGTCTCCCGTGTTGTCGATCCTGCCGACATAGCTGCCGTTGGAGGCGGAGGTGGAGCTGAAGGTGCCCGCGTTGACGACGGTGGCGTTCTCCGCCTCGTACGTCTGCTGCCAGGCGGGCGCGCCGGAGGTGGGTGTGACGAGCAACTGGTAGGCCATGACCGCGTCCATGCCGGAGACGGGGACGGTGATGCTGCCGTCGGCTGCGACCGTGTAGTTCGCGGTGGAGACGGTGACCGGTGCGGCCTGGTTCGTGTGGCGCCCGGTGTTGTTGGTCCGGGACAGCTTCACGCTCACCTGCGAGCCGAGGGCGCCGACTCCGTTGATCTTCACCTTGTTGTCGCCGCTGTCACCGCCGAAGACGACGTTCACCTGCTTGCGGGCGGCGTCGTACGAGCCGACCCCGTCGAGCCACGACTGGGGCACCGTCTCGACGATGTTGCCGGACTGGTCGCCGTACCACTTGTACGCCCAGTAGGACGCGGTGGGCTGGTTGTTGTAGAGCAGGCCGTTCATCGTGCCCGCTTCGTACCAGTAGGCGCGCTCGGCGTCGTGCACGCCCGCACGCTCGAACTCGGCCATGTAGTGCACAGCGACGCTGGGCTGGTCGACCTGGCTGGTCGAGCCGTACTCGTTGATGGAGACGGGCCGGTGCGGCAGGCCGAGGGAGGTCTCGATCGCCCGGAAGTCGTCGATGTTGGCCTTGACGGTCTGCCAGCCGGAGTTGGTGCCGAGCTGGTGCCACACCGCCACCCCGGGAAGTGTGTTCGTCGCCTTGGCGTGCTGCATGAAGGCGTACATCCAGTTGTGGTTGTACGAGGCGGTGCCGGGGCCCACGATCGGCGTCTTGGTGTCGACCGCGCGGATGGCCCTGTAGCTGCGTGTCCACATGTCGTGGAACGTGCCCTCGGTGTCGTCGAGCTGCCCCTCCCACGTCCAGTCGGGCTCGTTCCAGATCTCGTAACCGGCAATGTTGGTGGTCGACTTGGCGTCCATCCGCGCCTTGATCATGGTGCCGATCTTGGACTCCCAGTCGGACCAGCTGACCCAGTTGTAGGGAAACCTGCTGAAGATGTCGGGGAGTCGCAGGTACTGCTGCGCACCCGCTTTGGTGATCTTGTCGGCGACCTTGAGCCCGTCGCAGCAGGGAGTGGTGGCACCGTTGCCGAGCTGCTGGGTGCCGGGCGGGGGCTGCGTGAAGGTGTTGGGGCGCAGCGGGTACAGCCGGCTCAGCGAGGGCGTGGTCTCCCCCTCGTCGACGCCGTACAGGCCGCCCGCGGCGACGTGAGTGACCGGACGGACGGTCTTGCCCACGTTCACGGTCAGGGTGTTGCCCGCCGCTTGAGCGGGTGTCGCCGCCATACTCCCGGCGGCGATGACGGCGAGTCCGATGGTGGCGTGGGTGATGGCGCGGCGCAGGCGGTGGGGTCTGCCGAGAGCCGGACGGCCGAACTCCTGCTCGGCGTCGGACGGCGCCTGGTGACGTTGCCGGAACATGATGGGCCTTTCGTGAGTGAGGCCGATTGAGGAAGCGCTTCCTCTCCGAGGCTCGTGTCACCCCAGGGGAAGAGGTGTCGGGGAGGCAGCCGAGCGGGGCGGGCACCCGCTGAGGGGCACGCTGAATTCCGGGCCTGGGAAGCGCTGCGTTGCGCTGATGCTTCACCCCCCGACCGAGTCGCGTCAACACGTGCGACAGGGATAGTTTGGGAAACAGCTCAAAAACTGAGGAAGCGCTTCCTCAGGGTGTCCGCTCAGCTCCAGGGCTGCGCGGGCGCTGGGTCACCCGGTGGATTCCCTGACCACGACACTGCACCTGTGCAGCCGGACACCGGCGCCCACCGGCCTGCCGTCGATCATGTCGAACAGATCGCGGACGGCGCCGGCACCCAAGGTGTGCAGGTTCATGTCGACCGTGGTCAGCGGCGGATCGCTCTCCACGGCGAAGACGGACCAGTTGTCGAAGCCCGTGAGGGCGACGTCCTGCGGCACCCGCCGTCCCGCGCCCCGAAGCGCCTCGGTGACGCCGACCGCGAGTTGGTCGGAGCCGCACAGGATCGCGTCGACGTCGGGGGCGGCCGCCAGCAGCCGCTCGGTGAGGCCGCGTCCGGAGCGCTGCGACCACTGGCCGTACAGCACCTCGTGGGCCAGGTCGAGGCCGGCGTCCGCCAGCGCCGCCGAGACACCCCGGACGCGCTCCACGACCGCCCGCGCCTCCCGCGGCCCGGTCACCACGGCGACCCGGCGCCGCCCGCCCGCCAGGACATGTTCCGTGAGCTCACGGGCCCCGCCCAGGTCGTCCGGGACGTGGACGACGTCCGCGGCACCGGTCTCCCCGTACACGTAGACCACCGGCTGATCCAGCAGCCGGCCGATCCGCGGGGTGGAGGTGTTGTTGTCGCCGACGACGAGCACCCCGTCGACCTGCCGGTCCGCGAAGCGTTCGACGATCCGCCGCAGTCGGGCGCGGTCGCCCCGCGCATCGCTGACGATCATGCTCAGGTCGATCTCGCTGAGCGCCTCTTCGGCCCCCAGCAGGATGGGCAGCACGAAGCGCTGCGCGTCGCTGTCCGCGACGACGAGCCCCACCGTGCCGGTGCGCCCGCTCATCAGGCTGCGCGCGATCCGGTTGGGCGTGTACGCCAGTTCGCGGGCGGCCTTGAGCACCCGGGCGCGTGCCTCGTCGGACACCCGGGGCTGCCCGTTGATGGCCTTGGATGCCGTGGTCAGGGAGACCCCGGCGCGGCGTGCCACCTCGGACAACGTCGTCGAACGCGCAGAGTGCATGGGCTGATTCTGGCAGCCGTCCGGGCACTTCGGCGGGTGGGGTGACCGCGGAGCCGCGCGGTGGTCCGGCGAGGGACGTTCGCCGTACCGCCTTGAGCGACCCCGCGGCCGACCATGGGGGCAGTGCCCGTGTGAGCTGCGAGGCGGAAGCGGGGTGTCAGTCCTTGACCGCTCCCGCGGTCACACCGGCGGCCACGTAGCGCTGCGCGAGGACGAGCAGAACCGCCGCGGGGAGGGAGGCGACGACCGCCGTGGCCATGATCGCGTTCCACTCCTGGTTGTTGTTGCCGATGTACTGGTAGATGCCGAGGGTGATCGGGCGCATCTCGCCGCCGCCGTCGAGGGTGCTGGCGAAGACGAAGTCGGACCAGGCCCACAGGAAGCTGAACAGCGACACGGTGACGACGGCGTTGCGGCTGACGGGCAGGACGACGGACAGGAAGGTGCGCCAGGTGCCGGCTCCGTCGATGCGGGCGGCGGCGATGAGTTCGCCGGGCAGTCCCGACATGAACGCGGCGAAGATCATGACACCGAACGGGACCGCGATGGTCGAGTCGGCGATGATCAGACCCCACCACGAGTTGAGGAGCCCGAGGTCGAGGAAGATGCCGTAGAAGCCCATCGCCATCACGATGCCCGGGATCATCTGCGCGACCAGCAGGACGAGCCCGAGTGCCCCGCTGCCCGGTGCCCGCAGCTTGGCCAGCGCGAAGCCGGCCGGGGCTGCCAGGACGAGGGTGACCGCGACGGTTCCGGTCCCGATGAGCAGGCTGGTGCCGAGGTACGGCAGCTGGTCGTCGACGACGGCTTGGTAGCCCTCGAAGGTGGGGTGCAGGGGCAGCAGGTCGGGCGGCGACTTGCGCATGTCCTGCTGCGGGGTGAGCGAGACGTTCACCATCCAGTACACCGGGAAGAGCATCACGGCCGTGAGGACCAGGCCGATGCCGGTGCGCAGGCGGGAGCGGTGGTGGGTCATGCTTCCTGCTTCCTCTGGACGCGTATGTACAGCAGGCCGAAGGCAAGGGCGATCAGGATGAGGATGTTGCCGACGGCTGCGCCCGGCCCGAACTTCGGCAGCAGGGTGCCGTAACCCAGCTTGTACGACCAGGTGGCCAGGGTCGACGAGGAGTCGCCGGGGCCGCCTCTGGTCATGATCCAGATCAGGTCGAACACCTTGAGGGTGTAGACGAGCCCCAGCAGCAGCGTGATCGCCGAGACCGGACGCAGCAACGGGAAGGTGACGCGCCAGAACTGCTGCCAGGGATTCGCCCCGTCGAGCGAGGCGGCCTCGTACAGCTCGGCGGGAATGTTCTGGAGACCGCTGTAGAGGATGACGAGGTTGAAGGGGATGCCGATCCAGATGTTGGCGATGATGACCGAGGTCAGGGACCAGTCCGGGGAGCTGAGCCAGTCGACCGGTCCGGCGCCCACGAGACTCAGCCCGTAGTTGAGCACGCCCGACTCGCTGTTGAACATCCACGACCAGGTCGACGCGGAAACGATCAGCGGCAGCAGCCACGGAATCAGGAACAGCGCCCTCAGAGTGGCGGAGAGCCGGAACCCGCGGTTGAAGAAGACCGCGAGGGCGAGACCTGCGGTGTACTGGCACACGATCGACGCCAGCGTGAAGACCATGGTGTGCGTCAGCGCGGGACCGAAGGCCGGATCGTCGAGGACCGTACGGAAGTTGTCCAGGCCGGAGAACGGGGCGTCACCGGTGACGAACGAGCTCACCGTGTAGTCGCGCAGGCTCAGATCGAGGTTGCGGTAGAGGGGATAGACGTAGAACACGGCGAGGTAGATCGTCAGAGGCGCGAGGAACGCCAGCGCGGTGAACCGGCTCGCTCGCCGCTGCCGCCGCTGCTGGACCGAGCCGGTGGCGACGGGCGCGGAAGCGCCTGTCCTGGCTCGGGGTCGCCCGTCGTGACGGTCGGTGCGGATGATGGTCATGCGGTCTCCTGAGTGCAGGGTCCGGACCGGGGCGTCCTGTTGGCGCAAACGGGCCCCGGCGCCGTGGCCCTGCGGACGGGCGTCGGGGGTCAGTTCGTGCCCTTGTCCGCCGCGTCCTGTGCGGCGGCGAGCGCGTCCTCGGGGCTCTTGCCGCCGGACAGAGTGCTCTGAACGGCGGTCCACATCGGCTCGGAGATGGTCGGGTACGTGGTGCCGAGTCCGCCACTGGTGCGGCCTCGGGCCGCGGCCACGGCCTCGACCCAGGGCTTGAGCTTCTCGTTCTGAGCGACCTGCTGCTTCTGCACGGAGTCGGTCGGGGCGACGTAGGTCAGCGTGGTGTCCGTCTTCAGGACGTTCCCGGCACTGGTCAGGCAGTTGGTGATCTTGCTGCTGGCGGCGTAGCGCGCGGTGTCCTTCTGCACGGGGATCGTGACGAACTCGCCCCCGGTGGGCACGGGCGCCGCACCACCGTCGCGGCCGGGGATGGGGATCACGCCGTAGTCGAAGCCGGCCTTCTCCGCATTGCCGAGTTGCCAGGTGCCGTTCTCCGCGAACGCGTAGTCGCCCGTGGCGAACTCCTGCCAGCTGGTCGTCTGTGTGTTCTGGAGGACGCTCTTGGGCGCGTATCCGCTGTCGACCCACTGCTTCCACAGATCGAGCGCCGCCCGGCCCTCGGCGGAGTCCAGCTTCGTCAGGTCGCCGCCGGCACCCCAGAACCAGGGCAGGAACTGGAAGCTGCCCTCCTCTGTGTTGATGGCGGAGAAGGTGATGCCCTTCTTTCCCTTCCCCTTGACCTTCTTCAGCGCCGCTGTCAGCGAGTCCCAGTCGGTGATCGAGGCCGGTTCGACGCCGGCCGCGTCCAGGACCTTCTTGTTGTAGTAGAGAGCGAGGGTGTTGGCGCCGATCGGTGTTCCGTAGGCGTCGCCGTCGATGGTGCCTGCGCCCAGGATGTTCTTCTGCACCGCGTCGGTCTTCAGACCGACGTCGGTGACCTTGTTGAGGATCCCCGCTTCCACCAGCGTCGACACGACCGGGTTGTCCACCAGCATGACGTCGGGGGCGTTGCCCTGCTGCGCGGCGAGCAGAGCCTTGTTGCCCAGGTCCGTGGTGTCGTACGCGGTGCGCTTGACCTGGACACCGGCCTCGGTACCGCACTGCTGGACGAGCTTGCCCCACTGGGACGAGGCGTCGAACTGCGGGTACGGGTCCCAGAAGGTGTAGGTCTGCTTGCCGTCGCCATCAGCGCCGGAGGGGCCGGAGCCGCCTCCGCAGGCGGCGAGAGTGCCGAGTGCCGCGACGACGGCTACGGCGGTGATCAGTTTGGGGCGCGCAGAGCTCACGATGACCTCGCTGTGTTGGCGGAGTGGGTGTGCACGAGTGGAGCGGGGAGGAGCGGCATGGAGGGGGTTCAGGACATGCCGAAGCCCGAAGGCAGGGGGTCAGAACGTGGGGAGCCATACGCGCATGGGGCCGTCCTGGCGATTGGCCCAGGCGTAATAGGGAATGGCGGTGAGTTCGAGGGGGTCGCCGCTCTGTCCGGAGTCCGCCACGGCGTCCGCGTACGGCCACCAGCCCCTGTCCTCGTCGGGCCGACGTCGCCCGGCGGCGACGATCGTGGTGACGCCACCGAGCAGTTCGGGGCGGTGCTCGACGGCGAGCGGCCGGGTCGGGTCGACGACGATGTCGTCCAGTCCCCCGCCGGGGTGGTCGACGCCTTCCAGGCAGTACACGAGGGGCCCGCGCTCGATCGCGACGCAACCACGCACCGCGTCCGCCCGCGGGTCCGCCGTCGTCAGCCGTGGTCCCAGGGAGAGGTCGAGGACGACGTGGTCTCCGGGGGCCCAGGTGCGCTCAAGGCGCAGCCATCCGTCCCTGACGGGAGCGTTCGTCGCGTCGTACGTGGTGCTGCCACAGCGCACTCGGTAGTCGGAGCACCACCGCGGGATCCGCAGCGAGAGAGTCCAGGGGCGGTCGGCCGGGGCCTCGTCGACGGTGACGGCGATCGTGCCCTGCCACGGGTACTCGGTCTCGACCCGCGCCACGACGGGGGTGCCGCCGACGTCCGCGGTGACGCGGCCGGTGACGTACTGGTGGATCTGGAGGCCGTCCTCGTCGCCGGAGGCGAGGTAGTGCTCCAGGGAGGCCAGCAGCCGCATCGCGTTCGGCGGGCAGCAGGCGCAGCGGAACCAGCGGGTGCGACGGGCGGACTGGTCGCCGCCCGTGTCGGTGTGGCCGTCGCGGACCTGGAGCGGGTTGACGTACAACCAGCGTTCGCCGTCCAGGGAGACGCCGGCCAGGAAGCCGTTGTAGAGGGTGCGTTCGATGAGGTCGCCGTAGCGGGCCTCGCCGGTGAGCAGGGCCATCCGCCAGCTCCACTGGATGGAGGCGATGGCGGCGCAGGTCTCGCAGTAGGCGCGCTCGTTCGGCAGCTCGAAGGGGTCGCCGAAGTCCTCCTCGTCGTGGTGGGCGCCGAGTCCGCCGGTGATGTGCGTCTTCGTGCGGGTCATGGCGTCCCACAACCGCTCGGCGGCGGCGCGGAGTTCGGCGTCGCCCGTCTCGGTCGCCAGGTCGGTGGCCGCGGCCAGCAGATACAGCTGGCGGACGGCGTGGCCCTCCACGTTCGTGGCCTCGCGTACGGGGACCCGGTCCTGGCAGTACGCCTCGCCGCCGAGCAGTCCGTGGCCGAAGCGGTCGACGAAGTAGCCGGCGAGGTCGAGGTAGCGGCGTTCACCGGTCTCGCGGTACAGCTCGACGAGGGCGGTCTCGACCTCGGGGTGAGCGTCGATGCCGTCGATGGGCCTGCCGCTGCCGGGCGGGCCGAAGACGGAGTCGATGTGGTCGGCGAACTTGACTGCGACGTCGAGGAGTTCGCGACGACCGGTGCTGCGGTGGTGTGCCACCGCGGCCTGGATCAGATGTCCTGCGCAGTACAGCTCGTGCCCCCAGCGCAGGTCCTTGTACCGTTCGCCTCCCTTCAGGAGCTGGAACCAGGTGTTCAGGTAGCCGTCGGGCTGCTGGGCCTCGGCGACCAGGGAGACGATGCGTTCGACGTCGGCAGCGAGCCGGTCGTGGTCCTGTCGTCGCTGGCCGAGCTGCCACGACGCGGCTTCCAGCCACTTGTAGACGTCCGTGTCGACGAAGGGGTAACCGCCCCGGAACGCACCATCGGCGGTACCCGCCACGATCCGCAGGTTGCTCAGATTCCCCGCGGACTCGAGGAGCTCGGGACCCTGCGGTATCGACGTGCGGGCGTTCACATCGCGTCGGCTGTGCCAGAAACCGGCACGGATCTCGGCGGCGGCGGGAACGAGGGCGGCGCTCGCACCCGGGCCGGGACGGACGGGACCCGCGGGGACGCTGTTCTGTCCGGGAGGGAGCGAGGGCGACGGCGGCACGGCTGAACCAGGGCGGGGCATGACTCTCCGGAAGAAGTAGACGAGGAAGAGGGTGTCCGGCCCGCTGTGGATGCAGACGTGCCGGACACCGGTCGACGGGTCGTGGCGGGCCGGGCGGATGGGCTCGGGGGGCCAACGGACTCGCCTGGAGCAAGTTTGAGCAATCGTTTTTCTAGCGGAAACCTAGGAAGCCCTCGGGGTGGAGTCAAGGGGGATGACCGAAGTATCTTTGAGCCTGACGAAGGCTGGCCTGGAGAGGCCGGCGATGCCAGGATGCGGTGTCCGACGTCCGACAGGAAAAGGTTTGCGCGTGACCGCAGAAGCAGGTTCCACTCCAGTCGAGCGGGCGAAGCTCGCCGATGTCGCCCGGCTCGCGGGCGTGAGCGTCGGGACGGCCTCCAAAGCCCTGAGCGGCAGCGGCAGGATGCGCCCCGAGACCCGCCAGCGGGTCCTGGACGCCGTCGCCACGCTCGACTTCAGGCCGAACCCGCAGGCGCAGGGTCTGCACACCGGCCGCAGCTGGACGGTCGGCCTGATGACGACCGACGGCATCGGGCGCTTCAGTACCCCCGTCCTGCTCGGCGCGGAGGACGCGCTCGGCGCGGGCGAGATCTCCGTGCTGCTCTGTGACACGCGCGGCGACGTCATCCGCGAGCAGCATCATCTGCGCAACCTGACGAACCGCCGGGTCGATGGCATCATCGTGACCGGTCGGCGCACCGACCCGCGCGCACCGCTGAAGGGGGTGCAGCCGACCCCGACGGTCTACGCTCTGTCTCCCTCGACCGATCCCGCGGACATGTCCGTCGTCTCCGACGAGGCGAGCGGGGTGACCCTGGCGGTCGAGCACCTGCTCGCCACCGGGCGCACCCGCATCGCGCACGTCACGGGACCGGCCCATCACGCCGCCGCGCAGAACCGGGCCCGGCACACCGTGGACCTGCTCGAAGCCGCCGGGCTGGAGCCGGCCACCGGCCGCGTTCACTTCGGCGAGTGGAGCGAGGCATGGGGCCGGCGAGCCGTCGACGCCGTGCTGCGCACCGCCCCGGAAACGGACGCGTTCTTCTGCGGCAATGACCAGATCGCCCGGGGCGTGACGGACGCGTTGCGGGAGAATGGCGTGAGCGTCCCGGACCGGGTCGCCGTCGTGGGCTACGACAACTGGGACACCATGGCGCTGGCCAGCCGCCCGCCCCTGACGACGATCGACACCAACCTCACCGAGATCGGCCGACAGGCCGCCCTGCGACTCCTGGAAGCCATCAACTCCAAGCCCACCCCGGGCGTGCACACGGTTCCGTGTCAGCTGGTGGTCCGTGAATCCACCTGACCGGTCGAGAAGGAAAACCCACCGGTCGACGACGTCACGGACTGTCGGCTGCCCTGCCTGCCGCGTCGCGGCCTTCAGCCCCGTGGTGCGACACGGATACGGTTCCCGTCAGGATCGGCCGCGAGGAAGGTCAGCCCGAATCCCGCATCGTGTGGCTCCTGCAGGATCGTGACGCCCTTGGACTGCCACTGCTCGAAGATGGCCTTGATCGCGTGGGGCCCCTCGTTGCTGGCCAGACAAATTTCACTGGTGCGCGGGACGTCCGCCGACAGGTCGTCGAGCCGCCCGGACCACACAGCGAGGTCAGCGCCCGGACCGAGGGCGAAGGTGATGTACCTCCGAGTCTCGAACGAAGGGCTCATGCCGAGCAGGTCGCCGTAGAAGCGTGCTGCGGCACGAGCGTCGTTCACGTAGACGATGGTCACGACGGATGTGGTCATGGTTCTTCCTTCCGGCAGTTCGTGGGTACGCAGCCGCCAGCCTGGCCGGGATATGCGCCGCATGATGTCGCAGTTTCCGAAAGGCTTTGTGTGTGACCCCAGACCGTTTCTTCGCCCTGATGCTGCTCCTGGCATCGAGGGATGCCGTGACCACACAGGAACTCGCCTCGGCGCTCGGGGTGTCCCTTCGAACCGTCACCCGGGATCTGAACTGGCTCCGCGAGGCCGGCCTCCCGGTGACCGCGCAACGAGGCCGCCTCGGAGGCGTGACCATGCTGCCCGGATCCGGGCTCGACCTCACGCGACTCACGCCCGGAGAGCGTGACCATCTCTCGCTCGCCGGCCTGGACGAGAAACAACGTGCGGAGCTCGACGCATCGGTGGAGAGCCGGCGCGCGCTCTCCAAGATCGCCGCCGCACAGCGACAGCGAACGGACGGGCTCCTGCCGCTCACCGACGTAGTCCACGTGGACAGCCGTCACTGGCTCCGGGAACCGGCTTCCGGCCCGACTCCGGCTTCGCTGATCGTCCCGGTGCGGCGAGGTCGCCGGCTGTGGATCGAGTACGACAGCACACGCGAGTCATGCCCGCGCGCCCTGGTCGTCGATCCCTACGGGCTGTTCGCCAAGGCAGGCGTCTGGTACCTCGTCGCCGACTGTGCCCGAGCGCCACGGATGTACCGTCTCGAACGGATCACCACGTGGAAGGAAGTCGACCAACCGCGACGGCTCCGCGTGAACGAGACCCTGGCCACCGTCGCCGCAGCCCTCGTCGAGCGGTGGGAGCACGGACATGTGGTGGAGGTCAGTGCCACCATCGACCGGACCCAGATCGAGCGAGCGCGGCGGGTCCTCGGCCAACGATTGGTCCAGGACGAAGCCGAGGAATCCGCCTCCGGCCACAGGGTGACGATCCGCTTCCTGCGTCTGGAGGACGTGCGAACACTGCTGCCCTTCGGGAGCAGCATCACGGTGCACGGCCCTGCCGAAGCCAGGGCCCACCTCCGCGACCTCGCCACGGACCTCGCCCGGCACTACGCGGCGCCACCAACGCCCTGACCCGCAACACCGACGGCTGGCGGTTACGCGCCGACTCCCGCACCACGGCCGCGGCCACCGGTCCTGCCGCGCCGGTGGCACGGCAGGACCCGGGCGTATCCGTGCGGGGCCCTCTACGGGCTCAGGGGGCCTCGTTCACGAGGTGGGCGGCGGCATCGGTCACATCCGATGGGGCGGCCATTGCCGTACCCAGAACGAATGCAGCGGCGAACAGCACGGTTGCGATGAGCTTCGTCAAAGTATCTGGATTCCTCATGACGTACGGAAATGCTGACCATGTGGTCCGGATTCAATCGCGACGAATCGTTCCTTCCTGTCGCTTCATCACGCGGACGATCGTTCCTGCGTGCAGCAATTCTTCGGATCGGGGAGCGGCCGGATCGGCGAACCCTTTCTGCTCACTGCTTTTCAAGGATTCGGCCGGCACGTGCACGTCCGTCCAGAGGGATCGCAACCCGAGCGGATACCGGATCTCCTCAAACTTGTCCGCGGGTGAAGTGTGCTCGCCTTCGGGGCTGATGCTCGGCACCGGCCCGGGCCATGCCTCCCGCTCGATGCGCTCCAGGCGGCGGCGGAAGTCGACGTGCAGCTCGTCCATCGTGTCGAAGAAGTTCTCCAGCAAAGAGCGCATTCCCTACCTCCTGTGGCCATGCCCACCGCCGGCTCCCCCTGAGCTGACAGGACAGTTGAGGCCTGAGCTGTACAAGAACGGCGGTGGGTTGTGCGCTCGTGTCGTTCACGGGGTTCCGGACTCCCCAACGACTCTCACCGCCGAAGGGAACGTTCCAATCGGGTGATCCCGCTGGGGCCGGGCGGACCCGCTGAGCAAGCGGCTGCGCGAGGACACGGTGAGCGAGGGCCTCTCGTTGCGGCACGCCGCGTTCGAAATGACCTCCGCCTACGGACGGTGGGAGCGTACGTAGTCAAAGTGGAACGAGCCGCCGGTGGGCCGGTCGCTGCCGCAGCGTTGGGGATGTCAAGCTTCACCGGCCGGGACCATCGGCCGAGATCGGTCGGCGCCGGCACACGAGAACACCGAGAATGAGAGGCAGCATGAGCACACCCGTGACTGACGAACAGATCCGGGCTCTGGCCGCGACCGCGAAGCCCTACAGCCTGGTGCTCCTCCAGTGGGAGCCGGAACGGACCCCGGACGGGGCGGACGCCATCGAGCTCGAACACCAGCGACGCATGGTCTCACTGCGCGCGGAGGGGGTGATCGCGATCCTGTGCCCGGTCGCCTCCGACTCCTTGGCCGGTATCGCGATTATGACCGTGCCGGTTGACGAGGCCGCGGAGATCATGGCCGGGGACCCTTGCGTGCGAGCCGGGATGATGCGTTGCGAGGTTCAGCCGTGCCACGGCTTTCCCGGAGACGCCCTCCCCTCTTGAACCGTCCCGCCTCCCCCGTCTCGGCGGACGCTTCGGTTCGTGCTGCCTCCATGTCACCGCGATCGGCGACCGGTTCCGTAGCCTGACGGTGTTCAGGACCAGGTCCAGCAGGGCTGAGATGCTGTCGCTATGACAGAACGCAAGACTTTCCAGGCGCATCTACGGCAGGCCACCATCGGGATCCTGGAGTGCATCCCCGAGCACCTGAAGCACGAGGTGTACGTCCTGGCCCTCAACATTTGGCGCATCGACGCCGACAACCGCCGCCCGTACGTGGACATCGGCTACAACACGGAGAGTCAGTACCAGAAGGGGATGCTCGGGGACGCCGACCCCTGGGAGGTGCGCTGGAACTATGCCTTCTGGATCCTTGAGGGCTTCGACAGGCTCGGCAACGTGCCCGAGGACCCGGTCGGCGGCCCGCTGTACGAGGAGGAGACCAGGAGGCTCGGCATGTGGTACGACGGCGAGTTCGATCTCGACCGGATGCTGGAGGACGAGAAGCTCAGCGCCAAGTCCGAGCTCCTCGAACTCCACTTCAACGACGCCGTGATCGACCTCGCCCGATACCTCCACTCGAGCGGCACCATAGAGAGGGTCTTCGGCCGCCCACTGCCCGTGGTCATATTCGACATGGACTGTCCGGGCTGGGAGGAGGAGGCCACAAAGGCTGCCAACCCGGCCGACCTGATCCAGGACTTCCTGGCGTAGATCCCCGGTGCACCGGCACTTCCGTGACGTGCCCTCCCCTGTCGAGGCAGCTCGAAGGCGGGCGCGTCCATGAACGCGACCGCTCCTGCCGTATTCAGGAGGCCATCCGTCGAGTGGTCTCCGGGAGGGGGTCGGCCCGGCGGGCTATGTCCAGCAGCGCGCGCAGCGGCCGCTCGGCGAGACCGAGGCGCGGGTGCCAGTGGGCCACGATGCTGACCGGTCGCAGGCTTTCGGTCAGCCGCAACTCCACCAGCTCGCCGCTTTCCAGCTCGCGCGTGACCGCGAGTTCGGGCAGCAGCGAGACCCCGCGCCCGTGTCCGGTCAGCCGCAACAGCGCGGAGAGCGACCCGGTCACCATGGTGAGCTGGGCACCCGCCAGCAGATCCCTGCCGAAGCGGTCCACCAGCATCTCCGAGGTGCAGCCGGGCTCGGAGACCAGGAACTCGTACGCGAGCATCTGCTCGGGCGTGCACACCTGCTGCCGGGCCAACGGATGGCTCGGCGCGGCGACGAGAACCGTGTTGTCGTGGCCCACGACGGTGTGGGGGCCGAGCGCGCGGCGCCCGCTGTCGTACTGGAACACCAGGTCCAGTTCGCCCGCCTCGAAGGCCCGGTCCAGCCGGCTGCGCACGCCCACCGTCAGATCGACGTCGGCGCCGGCGTCGGGCCCCGCGGCACCGTACTCCAGCGCGGCCAGCACATCCGGCATCCAGGCGTGCGCAAGCGACTCCTGGGCGCCGACCCGCAACCGGGGCCGCTCGCCGAGCGCGGCCCGCCGCATGCGCTCCTCCAGCTCCAGCGCCTCGCGCGCGAGCGGAAGGAGCCGCCGGCCGGCCTCGGTGAGTGTCGCGCCCTTGCTTCCGCGAACCAGGACGTTCGTTGCCAGGCCGGACTCCAGCCGCTTCAACTGGGCGCTGACACTGGACTGGGCGTAGCCGAGCCACTGGGCGGCGGCGGAAA
The DNA here is from genome assembly GCF_040679335.1 of Streptomyces sp. NPDC052299. NCBI lineage: Bacteria > Bacillati > Actinomycetota > Actinomycetes > Kitasatosporales > Streptomycetaceae > Streptomyces > Streptomyces sp. NPDC052299. Next base: position 132,442 of record NZ_JBFAUP010000015.1, read on the forward strand.
TCCCACCCTGGTCGGCGACCGCGACAAAAGCGCGCAAATAGCGAGTGTCCACCACGACAGCATATCGGCCCATCGGATTGTCCGATGAGGGCATCGGGCTTGCGGCGTCGCGGCCCACCGGCCTTCCGGGACACGGTGTCCCCATGCGTACCGACAGCGTGGCCCCCACCACGGAACTCCCCGTCACCGCCCCTCCCGCCACGGAATGCCCCGCTCCGGCGGTGGACCATGTACCCGCCCCCTCCACGGCCTGCCGACGCCTCACCTTCGCGGGCATTGCGGCCGGAAACCTGCTCGTCCTGCTCGACACGACGATCCTCAACGTCGCCGTGCCCGACCTCCAGAGCTCCCTGCACCCCTCGGCCGCCGCCCTGCCCTGGGCCGTGGACGCCTACACCGTCGTCTTCGCCGGGCTCCTGCCGGCCGGAGGAGTCATCGCCGACAGATGGGGCGCGCGCCGCGTCTACGCGGCTTCGCTCGCCGCCTTCGCCCTGCTGTCCGTGCTGTGCGCCCTCGCCCCCGACGTCGGCACCCTGATCGTTGGCCGGGCCCTGCTCGGTGCCGCGGGCGCGGGCCTGGTGCCTGCCTCGCTCGCCCTGCTGATCCATGGCAACCCGGGCCAGGCGCGGCGCACCAGGGCCATCGGCGCGTGGACCGCGTTGAGCGGCCTCGGCGCGGCGGTCGGTCCGGTGCTCGGCGGCGGCCTGGTCGAACTGGGCGGCTGGCGCCTGGTGTTCCTCGTCAATCCTCCCCTCGCGCTCGCCGCGCTGTTGCTGGCCCGCCGTCTGCCGGTGCCTCCTGCGCGTACGGCGGGTGGGCTGGACCGCCTCGGTCTGCTGCTGTCCACCGCGGGGCTGGGTGTGCTGACGTTCGGTTTGGTCGAGGCGGGCATCGCCGGCTGGGGTTCGGCCCGCGTCCTGGTCCCGCTCGCCGTTGCCGCGCTCGTCTTCGCCGTCCTCGCACGCGTCGAGCGCCGCGTCGCCTCCCCCGTGCTGCCGCCCGCGCTGCTCGCCCTGCCCCGGGTCCGGGCGGCCATGGCGGCTGCGGCGGTCTCGTGCTTCGCGTACTTCGGCGGTATGTACATGTTCGCCGTGTGGCTTCAGCACACCTACGCGCTCACCTCGTTCAAGGCGGGCCTGGCGTCCCTGCCGATCGCCTTCCCGGTGTGCGTCATGCCGTTCTTCACCGGCCGCCTGGTGGCCCGGTTCGGGCCGCGCCCGGTGTTGCTCGCAGGTATGTCGGCGTGTGCGGTCTCGGGCGCGCTGCTCGTCCTCGCCACCGGCAGCACCCCGTCGCTGACGCTGATCGTCGTGGTCGAGCTGGCGCTGGCCGCTACGGGCACTCTCTCCATCCCCGGCGCCGCGGCCGCGATGGCCATGTCGGCCCCGCCCGAGTACGTCGCCACCAGTCAGGGAGCGCTCAACGGCATCCGGCAGGCGGGCGCGGCCCTGGGCGTCGCGGTGCTCGGCACCATCGCCGTGCTGTCGACGGCGGGCTGGATTCTGCTCGGCATCGGCCTCCTCGCGGTCCTGCTCGTCGCCCGGGCCACCGCGAAGGAACGGGGATGAACCCTCATCGCATCGGTTGCGTCGCTACCCCGCCGCGAGACGGTCGAGCGACGGCTCTCGGCATGCCCTGGGGTTCTCCGGACGAAGCGAAACGCCGCCGGGTCGAGACGGCCCGAGGCCGTCCGCCCCGGCGGCGTTCGCCGGGCGGTGCGCCGACCGCGACAGCGGTGTCCTGGCCCAAGGTCGGCCGGTCGGTCAGGAGTCGCTGCCGCCGGCCGGCGTCGCATCGCCGAGCATGGCGAGGTTCAGCACGTTGCCGGAGATGCCCCAGCCGCCGTCGGCGACCTCTTCCACCAGAACCATGGTGTTGTTGCGGGCACGCTCGCCGTAGATCTCGACATACAGCTCAGTGGTGCGCGTGACGATCTCCTCCTTCTGCTTCGGAGTGAGGGTCTTCTCGGGGACCTTGAAGTTCGCGAAGGGCATGGTTGATGTTCCTTTTCTCAGATCGGTGGAGGGGTGGCTGCAGGTGGTTCAGATGATTCCGCCGTTGGCGCGGAGGACCTGTCCGTTGATCCAGTGGCCGGCCGGGGAGGCCAGAAACGCGACGACCTCGGCAATGTCGGCCGGAGTCCCGAGGCGCTCCAGCGGGGGTTGGGCGGCCAGGCGGGCGATGGTCTCCTCGTCCTTGCCGTCCAGGAACAGGTCGGTGGCCGTGGGGCCGGGGGCGACGGTGTTGGCGGTGACGTCCCGGCCCCGCAGTTCCCGGGCCAGGATCAGCGTCAGCGCCTCGACCGCGCCCTTACTGGCGGCGTACGCGCCGTATCCCGGAAAGGCCAGCCCCACCACGGACGTGGAGAACGTCACGATCGCGCCGCCGGGGCGCAGCCGGCGGGCGGCCTGCTGGACGACGACGAACGTGCCGCGGATGTTGGTGCGGTGCAGGTCGTCCAGGACGGCCAGGTCCAGCTCGGTGATCGGCGCCAGGTGCATCCGCCCGGCCGCGTGCACGACGACGTCGGCGCCGCCGAACTCCGCTTCGGCCGCGTCGAACAAGGCCGCCACTGCGCGATCGTCGGCGACGTCCGCGCGTATGGCGACGGCCCGGCCCCCGCAGGCGACGGCCTCCGCAACGGCGGCTTCGGCCTCGTCCTGCTCGCCGGCATAACCGACCACGACGGCGTACCCCTCGGCGGCGAGCCGGCCGACGGTCCGGCGGCCGATGCCGCGCGAGCCGCCGGTGACGATCGCGACCCGGGGTGAGGCGGAGAGTTGTGCCGAGGTGGTGGTCCCGGCGGGGGAAGTGGGGCGAGGCATAGCTGGCTCCTGTGCTGGGTGGGGCGCGGGCCGCGGCTCTGCCGTCGCCCCGCTGCGTCCTCCACGATCGGCCGGCCGCCCGGCCCCAGCCAGGGCTGCGTCCACCCAGGGGATGCCACCCCCTGGCTGCGCTCCGGCGCAAGAGCGACCATGAAGGGGTGAACCTTCCAGAACTGGGCGCTTTCCTCAGGACGCGCCGCGACCGCATCCGCCCCGCCGACGTCGGTCTCCCCCAAGGCCCGCGTCGGCGCGTCCCCGGACTGCGCCGTGAGGAAGTCGCGCAGCTGGCAGGGCTGTCAGTCGACTACTACACCGAGCTGGAACGCGGCAGCGCGAAAAACGGAGTGCAGCCCTCGACGCAGACTCTGGTCGCCCTCGCCCGTGCCCTGCGCCTGAACGGCGACGAGCGCGACCATCTGTTCCACCTGGCCGAACGGCTGGTTCCCTCGTCCGCACACGCCCCATCGGCACACGCGCAGCCCGCGCTCCTCGGACTCCTGGACCGGCTGTCCAACACCCCCGCGCGTGTCATCACCGACCTCCACGAAACCCTGGCGCAGAACGATCTGGCCCTCGCCCTGCTCGGCAGGTCCCCGGCACTCCGCGGCCCGGCAGCGAGCCTCGTGTACCGCTGGTTCACCGACTCCCGGGCGCGTGAGATCTACCCGCCCGAGGACCACCCGCAGCACTCCCGGGTCTTCGTGGCCGACCTCCGGGCGGCGGCCGCCAGGCGCGGCCGGAACACGGAGGTCACGGAGATGATCGCCGTGCTGCGCCGCCGCAGCGATGAGTTCGCAGTCCTCTGGGACACCCATGATGTCGCGGTGCGCCGCATGGACCACAAGAGGATCGTCCACCCCGTGCTCGGCGTCATCGAACTCGACTGTTACAGCCTTCTCAGCGAAGACGGACGTCAACGCCTGCTGTGGTTCACGGCCCCGCCCGGGAGCCGGGGCGCCGAGCAACTGGAACTGCTGTCGGTGGCGGGAGCTCAGGACCCGTACGTCGCGGAGGACACGGCGGCACCGGGGAGCTTGCCCGCGACGAGCTCCGCTTGAGCGGGGGTCAGGTCCAGGGGGTGAAAGGCGGGCGGGCGGGGGCGGGGCCGAGCGTGGTGGTCCCGGGCTCGGACCGGTGTCCGAGGCCGGTCCGGTACGCGTTCAGTGCCTCCTCGGTGCGGCCCTCGCGACGCATCAGGTCGCCGAGGAGCCGGCAGATGTCGGCGAGGTCGCCGGCGGCGCCGGTCTGTTCGAGCAGGGAGAGCGCGGTGGCGTAGTGCCGCTCGGCGGACTCGATGTCGTCGGCGCCCTCCGCGATCAGCCCGAGCAGTCGGTGGGCTCCGGCCGCGTGCAACGCGCCACGCCCGTGCTGGAGACCTGCCAGAAGGTTCCCGAGCAGCTCCGCGGCCTCCTCCGTCTTCCCGCTCCTGCGCAGCACGTCGGCGAGCTCGACCTCCACCTGTGAGACGTACAGCGCCGCACGCTTGGAGACCAGCATGGAGCGCGCGGTCCGCAGCGCTTCCTCCGCTTGACGGAGGTCACCGTCCTGCGCGCAGACATAGCCCCGCATCCAGTGGCAGTGGGCAAGTTCGGTCCGCATCTGGAGCTGTTCGTAGAGCTCGGCGGCTCGCGTCAGTGAGATCTGGGCCGCATCGACCCTGCCTTCGGCGATCAGGGTGCGGGCCACGGTGCGGTGCATGCCCGCGACGAGAGCGGGGTCGGACACCTGGGGCACCAGAGCGAGCGCGAGTTCGGCTGCCTGCGCCGCCCGGGCGTGGGCGCCCATGTCCATGTAGGGGGCGATCGAGGCCGTGTACAACTGGAGCAGAGCTCCCGGATCGTGCAGCCCCGAGGTGTTCAGCTCGTCGATCGCGTTCTCGAGCAGGTAGCAGGCGTAACGGAGTTCGCCGGCCAGGTAGTGGGCGACCGCTCTTCCCCGGACCGCACGCGCGCGTACAGGCAGTGGTTCGCCGGCCAGCGCCTGTTCGGCCGCCTCGAACCGGGTGAGGGCTTCGGCCAGATCGCCCGTCTCCAGCGCGCACTCCCCCAGACCGGTGAGGGCGGCTCCGCGTTCCTCGGTGAGCCGGTACTCGTCGGCCTGTCCGAGAACCTGCTCGTAGACGGCCCGTGCGTCTGCGGCGTCCGCGATCGCCAGTACCCGCTGCGCTTCGGTGAGCCGCATGCGCAGTTCGGCGGCGAGATGGGTGGGCCGGCCCGTGGCCAGTTCCTCCTCGGCGACCCCGAGCCGATCGGCGATATGCCGCAGCGCCGCCTCCGATGGCCGCACCTTGCCGGCCTCCAGGGTCGAGACGTACGCGGCGGTGTACTCGGGCTCGGCCAGCTGCCGCTGCGTCAGCCCGCGTTCCTTGCGCATCCGCTTCACCCGTCGACCGATCGTCACGGGGTCTCCCGGCCCCCCGGCGCGGGTCGTCCCGTCGATGCCAGTCCCCGCCCCATCGGCCTGGGCCATGGCGCCCCCTCTCGTCCACCGGAGTCCCCGGCCCTCGTGCGTACCGGCGCACCGCTCCGGACGAACGATGCGGCTCCTGCCGGTGGCACGTCGCATGGTCCCACACACGCCGGTCCCCGCCGGAGCCCAACGGGGCAAGCCCTGTTGGCGATTGCACTGGCCGCCAGTTATCAAAAAGCAACCTGCCGACCGTCCGCTCGCCCGTTGCGCGGCTTCCGACCGCACCCTAAGTTAAACGCCGACTCAAGCACATTGAACAGAGGATTTAATTTTGTGCAGGTGCGGGAGGCCGCCCGTTCGGGCACCCCGCCGGCCCGGCAACGCGGTTCGCCATCGCCTGGACACCAGAGCAAGGATTGACATGCACACAAAGAGAACTGCTGCCATATCCACCGGCGTCGCGCTCGCGGCCGTGCTCGGGGCGGCGCTCGCCGCGTCCGCCGCGGCCGTGGACCCGGAGGAGTCCACGCAGACGCCGAACGTCAGCGTCGAGTACTTCCCCGAACCGGGTGGCGAGGGCCGCCGGACCGAAGTCCCGCTCTCCTACGGAACGCCAGACGCGAGCGCCGCGCTCAGGAGCGCGGCGCCGGCGGCGACGACGGACGGCGAGGTCGCACCGCTGGCCGTGACCGGCTCCTCCGACGACCGGCTGGACGTCGTGATCATCGGCGACGGCTACACCGCCGACGAGCAGGACGCCTTCCACACGGCCGCAGCCGCCAAGTGGGCGGACATCACCGCCATCGAGCCCTACGCGAGCTACAAGGGCCTGATGAACGTCTGGACCGTGGACGCGGTGTCCGCCGAGTCCGGGATCACGGGGGACCCCACTGCCGACGTCACCAGGAACACCGCGCTCGGCAGCTATTTCTGGTGCTCCCAGACCGAGCGGCTGATCTGCGCCGACATCGACAAGGTCGCCGCGTACGCCGAGAAGGCGCCCGACGCCGACCTGGTCGTCGTCGTCTCCCATTCCACCAAGTACGGCGGCGCCGGATACTCCGGGCTGGAGGAGTCCGGATACCCCTTCGACGGCGTCTCGACCCTCTCTTCGGACAACGCGCAGTCGAGCATGATCGCCACGCACGAGATCGCCCACTCGGTCGGCCTGCTCGCGGACGAGTACACGTACGAGGGCTACGGCACCTGGACCGGCGGCGAGTTCACCGAGCCCAACTCCAGCATCCTCACCGCCGCACGGATGGCGAACAGCCGGAGCAAGTGGTACCGCTGGCTCGGCGAGAACGACCCCACGGGCGGCACCGTCGGCACGTACGAGGGCAGCAGCTACTACCCGTTCGGGACCTACCGCCCGACGCAGAACTCGATCATGCGAGCTCTCAACATCAACGAATTCAACCTGCCCGGACGCGAGGCCATGATCGCCGGGTTCTACCGCGAGGCCAACGCTCTGAGCAGCGACGTCGCCACCGGGACCACCATCGGCAGGAAGGACCGGATCACGGTCACGCAGGCCGCGCTCACCGGGCTCGCCGCCCCGCAGCTGCGCTGGTACGTCGACGGGGTCCGGGTGAAGCGGGCCCAGGGCCTCACCGCCGCTGTGCCCGCCACGCTCGGCGTGCCCGCCGACGGCAGGAAACACACCGTCACCGTCGAGTCGGTGGACACCACCACGTCGATCCGCGACCCCAAGGTCCGCGCCGAGGCCACCGACCGGCTGACCTGGAACGTCTCCGCGTCGCCCGCCGCCCACCAGAAGCCGGTCCCCCGGCCCGGCCCGCGGCACTGACCGCCTGGAGCCGCGCGTCGCCTCCGCACGCGGACAGCGGCAGACCTCGTCGGCGTCCAGCGGGTTCGCTACAGCTCTGCCGCGCCGCGGGCGGGCCGCGTCCGCGGCCGGCCTCATCGGAGCGCCAGGCGTCAGGTCGTCTCGCGGCGCTGCTTCATCTCCGCTTCGGCCAGGTGGTCGCGGCCGCCGCTCAGGGCATCGCGCACCTGGCGTTCCACTTCGGTGAAGCGCCGGTGGTACCCGTCGTCGTACGCTTCGACGATCTGGTACGTCCACATGCCCGGCAGGACATCGGTGCCCTGGACCTCGCGCTCGACCAGGTCGGCCTGTTCGTCGTGTCCGGCCTCCCGCAGCCGGCGCACCGCCTCGCCCACCGTCTTGTCCGCGCCGCCGGTCAGTTGGTGGAAGTCGTACAGGCGCCCGCGGGCCCGCTGCGTGGTCTCCCAAGCCTGGGACAGCAGCCCCAGCGCCTCCACCGTCGCGTCGTCCATCCCCGGCGGCCGCTCATGCCACCGCGGCCCCCGGGCCGCTCCCGGTACGTTGTCGGCCATCGCGCCTGCCTTTCTTCGCATAGCGGGTCCGCGTCCGCCCCGGAGGGCATCACCTTCGACGGGCACACCCCGGCCCCTGGAACAGGAGCCGCACTCGTTGTACCCCGTGTCGCCCCGACCTGCCGGCCGACGACACACCCCGGCAATACGGTGAGCATCAGGACACTTTCTTCCGCCGGAGTGGGGATCGACGGCGGTCACGGCACCTGGCACGCATCCCACCCGTGCCCCCGTTGTCTCATCCGCCACTGACCGCCATGCCTTCCGGACAGACTTCAGCACTTTTCGGCAGGGTGGTGCGGAAAACAGGTGCTGGCGACAGTGGCGGGTTTGCGGCTGCTTCCCGCTTCCCTGTTGTTGAGCGCGGTGGCCGCTGGGTAGCCCCTTGGCCGACCGGCGGCGAGAGCCGTCCACCGGACGAACCCATCGAAGGAGTGGATCCCATGGAACAGCCGGAGATCGAGCAGGTCACCGAGGAACTGCCCGAGTTCGGCCTGATGGTCGACATCGGCGACGACGACTGAAGCAGTCGGTCCGTCCGCGCAGCAGCACCGGGGTGCGTGGCGGTCCGTCCGCCACGCACCTTCCACGACCAACCCCGCCGGAGGCCGGAACGTGCTTGTGACCCCAGATGCCGTGGCCGCACGTCGGGCCGAGGACGCCCTCTGGCACGCCACGGACGCGGTGCTGGACAGGGCCGGGGGCATCGGGCCCCTTCCGCCTCCGCGCCATCCCGCCCGCAAGGCCGCCGCCCACCGGGCCGGCGCGGAACCGCTGCCAGTGTCCGCCGCGGTGGAAAGCGCGGCCTCGGCCGGCAACGACCTGCCAGCCGTTCCCGCACCCCACAAGGCCGTCGGTCTCTGGGCGGTCGATCTCGCACGCCCGGCGCCCCACCTCACCTCAGCGGTCGGGCGGGCACTCGGTTCGTTGCCGCGAGGACTGCGGACGACGGGCACGGACGGGCCGGGCGCCGTCGTCCGGGGCTGGGGGCCCGAGGAGGCCGCCGTACTGACCGAGGCCGTCGAGCGGCTGGACCAGGTGTGGCCGGCGATGCTGGCCGAACTGCGGGAGAGCGTGAGCCAGATCGTCCTGCTGGACGGGCGGGCCATCAGCGGATTCACCGACTTCACCACGCACGGTGCCGTCTTCGTCAACAGAGCCCGCCTGTCCGCGGGGCGCGACGGTCTGCCCGGCTGGATCCGGCTGGCCGACGCCCTGAGCCACGAAGGCACCCACACCCGCTGCAACGCCGCCGCGTTCAGTACCCCGTTCCTCGTACCGGCCACTGACCCCCGGCACCGCGTCATGACCCCGCTGCGGCCGGACCCCCGGCCGTTGACCGGGCTCTTCCAGCAGATGGTCGTCCTGGTCCGCCAAACGCTCCTGCACCGGCTGATCCACCAGCGTGCGCCGCTGTCGGATTCTGAGCGGGAGGCGGTGGCAGACCGCCGGACCCGCTTGCTGCAGAAGGCGTTCGACGGCGTCGACACGCTCGGCCGCCACCGCGCCGCTCTGACGCCTGCCGGTGAAGCCGTACATGCCCAGGCGGCCGACCTGCTGGCGGAGGAAGCCGGGCGGAGCGAAGCGCGCACCGCAGGGCTGCGGGGAGGCCGTGCGTGAGCGTCCCGACGCCGGCAGCCTGGACTCCGGAGGTCTTCGCTCCCTGGCCGCACACCCCTGGCGCGCTGCTGGCCCGCGTCGCCGCCCGGTCGAAGTCCTTCAACCCGACCGGCGCCGCCGGTGGCGCTCCCGTCCTGATCGGCAGCGCTGCCGGCGGCACCGCGTCCGATGTCGGACTGCGCGCCCGGGGCGAACTCATGGAACGCATGGGCAACGTACTCGCCGGACGGGCCGCGGAGGCCGAGGCGGAAGCCGGTCCCCCGCGGCCGCTGTCGGCCGGCGGCCAGGTCCGCGTCAGCACCTGGTCCGAGCTGCGCCGGGCCGGAGTCCCTGCCTCCGATCCCGCCGATCCGGACGCCGGCCCCGCCCTCCTGGCACCACCCGGCCGGACCGCCGCGCGTGAGGTGCGGCAGCTCTGGTGCCGGGGGCGGGCAACGGGCTCCGGGGACGACGTCTGGATACCGGCGGGGGCCGCGTTCCTCCAGCACCGGCCGCCGCCCGGTTGTGCGGTCACCCACCGGGCCGGGTCCACCGGCGTCGCCGCGCACCGGGGCCCGGACGCCGCTGCGGCGCATGCCGCCTGGGAGATTTTCGAACGGGACCTGGTGCGCCGCAGCTGGTGCGATCCGCAACGCCATCCGCCCATCCCGTTCGACGCCCGCGGCGTTTTGGCAACCGGTGCGGGTGACCTGCGAAGCCTGCTCGATCACGAGAACCTGCAGGCCACCGCGCTCGCACTGCCCGCCCCGCCAGGCACCGTGGCCGTGGCAGTCTGCGTCCACGAGCCCGACCGCACGCGTCAGACGTACGGGGCCCGCTGCGGCCCCGCCGACGATCTTCCCGAGGCGGTGGCACGGGCCTGCTGGGAAGCGCTGATGGTGCGCTGGAGCATGTCCACGCCGGTGGCCGTACGTGCCTGGGAGCGTCTGTCGCACACCCGCGTCCCACGCACCGAACTGGACCACGCGCTGTGGGCCTTCCACGCCCAGGACGCCTTGACGCGCTGGGCAGGGCCGGCCACCGCTCTCCGCGAGCCCCTTGCCCCTGTATCGACTGGCGGGGCCGCCCGAGATCCAGACCCGGTCGCTCTCCTCGCCGCACACACCGGACGCGAAGTGATCGCCGTCGAATGTCGCGCGGGTCCCCCGATGGACGCGGACCTGGCCGTCGTCCGGCTGATCGCCCCCGGAACATCGCCCCTGCACGCCCGCCCGGCACCGGGAGTGCCTCCCCATCCCTTCGGCTGACCACCCCTGCGGGCGTCTTCGCGCCGCGGACCGTCGACGAACACAGCTCCCTGCCCTGCCCGCACCCGCCCGCACCGGGAGGACTTCATGTCCGCGTCCCCGTACGACACGCCGGTACAGCCCTCCTACGCCGCCTCATTCGCCCACCGGTACGACGACTGGTTCGCCGCGTCGAACACCGAATCCACCGTCGGCTTCCTGGCGGCCCTCGCCAAGGAGGGCCCGCCCGGCCCCCTGCTCGAACTGGGCAGCGGCACCGGCCGGGTGGCCCTGCCGCTCGCCTCGCTCGGCCTCACCGTCGAAGGGCTCGACGCCTCCCCCGACATGACCGCCCAACTGCACGCGAAGCCCGGCGGCAGCGCGGTGCGGGTCACCCTCGGCGACTTCACCGCGTCCCCGGAGCCGTCGGATGTCGGACGGTACGCCCTTGTGTACGCGGCCGGCGGCACCTTCGCCGAACTCGACACCCAGGACGCGCAGCGCCGCTGTCTCGTCTCCGTCGCCCAGCGGCTGAGGCCCGGCGGGCGGCTCGCGCTCGACGCCCATCTGCCCGAAGCGCTCGCCACCCGCGGCACCGGCACCCAGCCGGTGGCCACGCCCGGCGAAGGCTTCGTGCTCCGCACCCGCACGCTGCACCCCGCCCTCCAGCAGTACACCTCCGACTACGCGGTCCTCGACGACGGCCGGATGCGTCACGTGCGCGTTTCCTTCCGGTACTTCACCCCCGGCGAACTCGACCTGCTGGCCGAACTGGCGGGCCTGCGCTTCGTACGGCGTACTGGCGGGTGGTCGGGACGGCCATTGACCGACTCCAGCAGTCACCACGTGTCCGTCTACGAACGACCCGCATGACCCGTCGAATCTCCTGCCCGCAGGCACAACCCGGGGGCCACGCCCTAGACTGCGACCGCTCCGAAACCTGACGTTCTTTTGAAGGGTGTGCAGGATGAACCGAAGTCTCATGACCGCGCTGGCCGCATTGACGCTGGTCGTGTCCGGGGGCGGCGTCACCGCCTCCGCTTCCGAAGCCCCGCCGCGAACCACGCACGGTCCTTGTCAGTACTCCGAGACACCGGAAGAGCCGGCGGCGCGACCTGTGCCCCTGCCGCCCGACCCGCGGCACACCCCCGGTCGCGGAACGGTCGACATGGCCGTCCCGACCAGCCAGGGGCCGCTGCCCCTGCGTCTGGACCGGAGGCAGGCGCCGTGCACGGTCCAGAGCTTCGTGCACCTGGCACGGCACCGGTTCTACGACCGTACGGTGTGTCATCGGCTGACGGCGTATCCGACGCTGAAGGTCCTGCAGTGCGGCGACCCGACCGGCACCGGCGAGGGTGGGCCGGGGTACGCGTACAAGGACGAACTGCCGGTGGACCTGCCGCAGGCGCCGAGCGATCCGACCGGTGCCCGGCGCATTTACGGGCGCGGCCTGCTGGCGATGGCCAATGCCGGGCCGAACACGAACGGTTCGCAGTTCTTCGTCGTCTACGGCGACTCCGTACTGCGGCCGGACTACACGGTGTTCGGCACGGTCGGCGCTGCCGGGCTGAAAACGCTCGACAAGATCGCTGCCGGCGGAATCGAGCCGACCGCGGAGGACCCGGCACCCGTCGACGGCACGCCCGTACTGAGGACCGAACTGCGCAACGTGCGGCCTGCCCACCAGCATCCGTGAAGGACGCCTCAGCGCGTCGCGTAGTACAAGGCGTTGTGAGCGACATCCGGCAGGTACAGCACATCGCGGCCGTCCGAATCCCGTCGCACCGCCAGCCGGTCGGCGCTCACCCCCGGCGCGGCCGACTGCGCGGTCCACGTCCCGTCCGCCGACTGGGTCGCCGCGAACACCCGGTCGGTGCCCGAGGTGGTCACGTAGTAGACCCGCTTGGTGTCCGTCTCGTCCCAGGTGATGCCGAGGGCGGCCGCGGTCTGTCCTCCGGCGTACACGGTCTTGCCGACCCAGCCGCTGCCGCTCGGGTAGGCGTAGTACACCCGGAACTGGCCGCCGCTGTCCGCCGAGCGGTAGCGGTAGGCGACCTTCGGGGTGGAGCCGTCGAGGGTGAGCTTGGCGCTCTGGACCGCGGGGCCGGTGTACGCGTTGTCCACGCTCCACTCCTCGCCCGCGGTGAGGTTCTGGATGACGTCGGAGGTGGCGGGCGTGACCGGGGTGGTGACGGTCTTGTCCGTGCTGTCCGCGAAGGCACCGGTGGACGGGTCGTAGGACAGGTACGAGAGTTGGTGGCGGAACGCGGTCGCCGGCGCCTTCGCCCACTCGTAGAGGAGGTGCACGCGCCCGGACGCGTCCACCGTGAGGTCGTCGGGGTACACGGAGCGGTACAGCGCACTCGCGAAGGTCGCCACGACGCTCCAGTGGGAGTTGGCGTTGTCCCAGCGGTACAGCTTGCCGGGGCGCTGGTCGGAGCCGGTACCGACCCGGGCGGCCAGATACAGGTCGCCGTTGGGGGCGGTGGTGACGACCGGGTAGGTGATGCCCTCACCCTGGTCGGGCAGTTCGGACGCGTGGTCGGTGACGTTTCCGCCGGGAGCCTCGGTGCGGAAGTAGCGCCAGGGGTCGGCGTGCATCGAGGTGAAGACGTGCAGGCGCCCGCTGCCGTCACGGGCCACGGACGGCTGGTTGTGGCCGTTGTCGTCGGGGAATTCGGCCTGCTGTCCGTCCCTGTTCAGCAGCGGCAGCCGGCTCCAGACCCCGTCCGGGTCGCGCCGCGCGATGGCGGGCCGGTGCGTCGCGGCCGTCGAGCCCGGCTCGTTGAAGGCGAAGTACGTGTACTGCCCGCGGCCCTTGTACGTGGCGACCGGCGTCCACCAGGCGGCCTGGTTCGACGTATCCATCGCGTACGGGACCTTTTCGACCACCGTCGCCGCGGCTTCGGCGGTCTGCGCGGTGTCGGCCGTAGCGGCCGGTGCGGGCAGGAGGAGAGCGGCGAGGGCCGCGGTCGCGGCGGTGTGGATACGTACCGTGGGGCGTCGCAAGATGAGCTCCTTCGCGGGTGCGGGCGTGGGAGGTGACGCGGCAGGCGGTGGCCCGGAGGCCCGTCGGCGCGGTCGTCGTGCGGGGTGGGGTACGGAGCGGGGCCCGGCGAGGCGTGCGGCGCTCGCCGGGCCGGGGCCACGGCCTTCGGCTCAGCGCTTGATGAGCGCGGCGGCCTCCTCGCCGGCCCGCTTCATCGCGTCCTTCGGCTTCGACGTGCCGACGAGGACGGCCTGTACCTGCTTGGCGACGGCCTCCTCGATCTGGGCGTTCTGCGCGAACTGCCAGAACGGGCTGCCGGTGGCGGTCTTGGTGATCTTCTCGGTCCACTCCGTGGTGAAGGTGTCCTTGGCGACCTCGGGAGCGGCCAGGCCGGCGGTGGTGGACGGCGGCAGTGCGCGCGCGGCGAAGTATTCGGACGTGGTGGCCCGGTCGGTGGTGGTGTGCAGCGCGAACTCCGTCGCCGCTTCCTGCCCCTTGCCCTGCACGATCGCGATCACGCCGCCCCACAGCAGCGCCTGCGGTGTGTCCCCGGCCTTGATCACCGGTCGCTCCATCGGCTGCATGGCGTCGGCCAGCGACTTGTCCTTCGACTGGGCGGAGGTCACGCCCTTACCGATGATCGCGTCGTCGTAGAAGGCGGCCTTGCCCTGCCCGAAGAGGGCGCGGGCGTCGAAGCGGTCCACGTCGGCGGCGATCAGTTTCTCGTCGTGCAGCTTCTTGTACCAGGTGACCGCGTCGACCGAGGCGTCGTCGCCTATCGTGACCTTCTCGCCGTCGAACAGCTTGCAGCCGAAGGTCTGCATCCACGGGAAGATGTCCTTGAGCTGCGCCACCTTGGTGGCGGCGGCGTACGGCACGACTCCCCCGCCGAGTCCCTTCAGCTCGCGCAGCGCTGCCTCGAACTCCTCGATGGTGGTGGGGTGCTTCTTGATCCCGGCCTTCTCCAGGAGCTGGGAGTTGGCGATCACGCCGATCGATCCGGTGTTCCACGGCAGCCCGTACTGCTTGCCTTCGTACATGCCGCTCTTCAGCGCCACCTCCGTGTAACCGCCCTTGACGGCCACCGATCCGAGGTCGGCCAGTTTGCCCATCTGTGCCATCGCGGCGAGCCAGGCGATGTCGAGGTGCACGGCGCCCGTCGTCTCCCCGCCGCCCAGCTTCAGGGTGAGCTGGCTCAGGTACTCGTTGTACGGGTACGAGACCGCGCGGATCTTCGACTTCTCGGCCTTCTCCCATGCCGCGATGATCTTCTCGATCGAGGGCTTGGCGGCTTCCTCGTTGAGCGACCAGGAGGTGAAGTCGAAGTTCTTGGACTTCGGGTCGCCGCCGTTGGACGTGGATCCGGCGCCGGACGGCGCACAGGCGCCGAGCACACCGGCGCCCGCTGCACCGAGCGCGCCGATACCGAACATGCGCAGCGCGCCGCGCCGGCTGATGCCAGAGGTGGTCATGATCTCTCCATGGGAGTGTGCGGGAGGGGAGGTGCGTGAGGGCGGGCCGAGCCCGCTGGTTCAGCTCTTGACCGAGCCGGCGGTCATGCCGCCGACGAGGTAGCGCTGCAGGAACATGAAGGCGACGATCACGGGGACCGACACCACGAGCGAGGCGGCCATCAGCTGCGGCCAGGCGGTCTGGAATTCGCCGATGTAGGTGGAGACGAGCCCGGGGGGCAGGGTCTGCTTCTCCTTGTCGGCCAGGGTCAGCGCGAAGATGAAGTCGTTCCAGCCGCGTACGAAGGCGAAGAGCCCGGCGGCGATCATCCCCGGCGCGGCCAGCGGTGCCACGATGGAGTGGAGCGTCCGCCACCGGGACGCGCCGTCGATGGACGCCGCTTCCAGCAGGGCGTCCGGGATGGTGTCGAAGATGCCCTTCAGCATCCAGACGCACAGCGGCATGGTGAACGTGGTGAAGGAGAGCACCAGGGCGGTGTACGTGTTGAGCATGCCGAAGCTGGAGAAGACGGTGTACAGCGTCACCAGCAGCAGCGCCTGGGGGAACATCTGGGAGGCCAGCACCAGGTGCATCAGCGACCGGCGCCCCCGGTAGCGGAACTTGGAGAACGAGTAGCCCATGTACGTGGCGACGACCACGCTCAGCACGGCGGTGATCGACGCCACGACGAGCGAGTTGATCATGTACTTGATCAGTTGGTCGTTCTCGGCCAGGGCCGTGAAGTTGCTCAGGGTGAGATCGGTGGGTATCAGCTTCGGCGGGAACTGAAAGGTCGACTCGGGGGTGCTCAGCGCGGTGGCGAGCAGCCAGTAGACCGGCAGCAGTCCGAAGGCGCCGATGACGACGACCGCGCTCCAGGCGGCGATCCGCGACCGCAGCAGGTCCTTGCGCATGCGGCGCCGGGCGCTGTGCCCGGTCCGCGTGGCGGACGGCTGCGGCCGGTCGACGGCGGACAGCGGGGTGGAGGTGGTGGAGGTCATCAGGCGTCGCCCTTCCGCTCGGTGATCCTGAGGTAGACGACGACGAGGAGGAGCAGGAGCAGCATCCACAGCCCGCCCAGCGCGGTGGCCCGGCCGATGTCGAAGCCCTTGAAGGCGGTCTGGTAGACGGCGGTCGCGAACGTCTCGGTGGTGCCGGCGGGGCCGCCGCCGGTGAGGACGTAGATGGTGTCGAAGTGCTGGAAGTTCCAGATGAACTCGAGCAGGAGCACGATCGAGGCGACACCGCGGAGCTGCGGCCAGGTGACGGAGAAGAAGCGCCGGATCGAGCCCGCGCCGTCCATGGAGGCCGCCTCGTGCAGTTCCTTGGGGACGGTCTGCAGTCCGGCCAGGAGCATCACCATCATCCAGGGGAAGCTGGCCCAGGTCTTGGTGACGATCACGGCGAGCATCGCGGTGCCGGGGCGGCCGAGCCAGGCCACGGACTCGTCGATGATCCCGGCCTCCATGAGGACGCCGTTGAGCACCCCGTAGTTTGCGTTGAAGATCCACATCCAGAGGAAGGAGACCACCACGCCCGGGATCACCCAGGGAAAGAGGAACAGGCCGCGCAGGAAGCCGCTGCCCTTGAGTCCGGTGTTCAACGCGAGCGCGAGCGCGAGGCCGATCGCGAAGGGGACGAGCGTCGCGCCGACGGTGAAGACCAGGGTCTGCTCGAGGATGGTGAGGAAGTCGCCGTCCAGCCAGTAGGTGAAGTTCTCCAGGCCGACGAACTCCCGGCCCGGAAGCCGCAGGTCCTGCTTGAAGAAGCCGGTGAACAGCGCCGACAGCAGCGGGTAGAAGATGATCGCCCCGAACAGGGCGAGGCCGGGAGCCGTCAGCAGCAGGGCGAACGCACCGTTGGAGAGCCGTCCCCCGGTCCGCCGGCGGGGCGGGGGCGCCTTCTGGGGAGGTGCGGCCGTACTCATGGGTCTGTCCTCTCAAGTGGTGGTGGGAGCGCCGGAGCCCTGCGTGGAGGTCGTCCCTGCGGCAATGAACACACGTTGCAGCATGCGGGATCGTTCTCCATATCGTGCGATGGCGTCAACCCTTTTCGTTGGTGAATCGCCGATTCTGTGCAGGACCGGCGAACACGCCCCACCTGCCCCGAACTTGCACTTTGGCTCGCAACGGCCAGGTCGGTGGCCACCACCGGAACTTACAGCGAATCCCATTGCTTGAACAGTGGTTGCACAATATGGATGTGATGTACGTTCAAGGCCGCTCCGCTGCGGCGGGGTGTACCCGAGCGTCACACCAAGGAGGCCGCACCGTGCGGGAAGAAGAGGTCCATTACGACATCGCCGTGATCGGCGGCGGATTGGCGGGGACCTGCGCTGCCATCGCTGCGGCCCGGCTCGGCCGACGCGTCGCCCTGGTCAACAATCGGCCGGTCCTGGGCGGCAACGCCAGCAGCGAGATCCGCGTCTGGGTCTGCGGGGCCACCGCACACGGCGTGCACCGCTGGGCCCGCGAGACCGGGATCATGGGCGAGTTGTACACCGAGAACCAGTACCGCAACCCCGAGGGCAATCCCTACTACTGGGACCAGGTCGTCCTCGACGCGGTCCGCGCCGAACCGAACATCGACCTCTACCTCAACACCGACGTACGCGAGGTCGACGCCGGCGGCCCCGCGGACAGCCGCGAGGTGTACTCCTGCACCGGCTGGATGATGGGCTCGGAGCGCCGCATCACCTTCCACGCGAGCCAGTTCCTCGACTGCACCGGAGACGGCCTGCTCGGCCACCTCGCCGGCGCCCGCTACCGCATCGGCCGTGAGGCGCGGGCCGAGTTCGACGAGCCCTGGGCGCCGTCCGAGGCGGACCGGGCGCTGCTCGGCTCGACGATCCTCTTCCACACCAAGGACACGGGCCGGCCGGTGAAGTTCGTGCCGCCCGCCTACGCCAAGGACCTCTCGACCACCCCCATCCTGCGCAACCGCATCCTGCGCACCGGGGACAACGGCTGCGACTACTGGTGGATCGAGTGGGGCGGCGAACTCGACACCGTCCACGACAACGAGCGCATCCGCGACGAGCTCCAGGCCGCGATCATGGGGGTCTGGGACCACATCAAGAACTCCGGACAGTTCCCGGACGCGGCGAACCTCACCCTGGAGTGGGTCGGCAGTCTTCCCGGCAAGCGCGAGTACCGCCGTTTCCTCGGCGACCACGTCCTCACCCAGCAGGACATCCTCGAGCAGCGCCGGTTCGAGGACCGGATCGCCTTCGGGGGCTGGTCCGTCGACCTCCACCCCGTACAGGGCATGTACGCCGAGGAGCCCGGCGCGCGCCAGCGGTACGCGGACGGCATCTTCCACATCCCCCTGCGCTCCCTCTACTCGGCGAACGTCACGAACCTGCACTTCGCCGGGCGCAACATCTCCGCCACGCACATCGCTTTCGGGGCCACCCGCGTCATGGCCACCTGCGCGACCCTCGGCGAGGCCGCCGGGACCGCCGCGGCCCTGTGCGTCGCCGAGAACCTCACTCCGCGCGAACTCGCGACCAAGCGGCCTGAGCTGGTGCACCGCACCCTGCTCCGCCAGGACGCCTCCGTGATCGGCCTCGCCGACGAGGACCCCGACAACCTGGCACGGAAGGCCCGCGTCACCGCCTCCTCCTCCCTGACCCGCCTGGCCGCGGAACCCACGCAGGACGCGCCCGGCACCCCGTACCCGCTCACCCGCGACCTCGCGCTCCTGCTGCCGGTCGACCCGGCACTCGACACGGTCGACCTGCTCGTCCACGGCGCCCCCGACGGCGGGCCCCGCGAGCTCACCGTCGAACTGTGGGGCACGGGCAGGCCGGAGAACGGGGTCCCCGCCGACCAGCTCCTGACGACCACCGTCACCGTCCCGCCCGGCGGCCCGCACTGGGTCACGGCACCCCTCGGCCACCGGCCCGGGACGCCCGGGAACGCGATCCTCATCGTGCGCGCCTGCGCGGACACGGCCCTGGTGCTGCTCCCCGAACGCACCGACGGTGTCCTCGCCCTGCGCAGGAAGGCCGAGGGCGACGCGGGCGTCGACCACGACATCCCGGAGGAGGACGGCCAGCTGGTCCTGGAATGGCAGGCCCGCGGCCTGCGCCGGCAGACCTTCGCCTTCCGGGCGGCCCCCGACACCAGGGCGTTCCGGCCCGGACGCGCCGTGGGCGGGTACCAGCGCCCCTACGGCGGCCCGAACATGTGGTCCTCCGCCCCGCAGGACGACGCCCCGTGGCTCCGTCTCGACTGGCACGAGGAGCAGGAGCTCACCGAGATCCGCCTGGTGTTCGACGACGACGTCGACGAGTACCTCAACAACCTCCACCGCCACCGCACCCCTTACGAGGTCATGCCGGAGCTCGTACGCGACTACCGCGTCCAGGCGTGCGACGCCGCCGGCGACTGGCACACGCTCCTGACGGTGACGGACAACCGGCGCCGGCACCGCGTGCACGCGCTGGAGGGCCCTGACGGCGGTCCCGTGCGCACCCGCGCACTGCGGCTCGTGGTCGACGCCACGCACGGGGCGCGGCACGCGCACGTGTTCGCCCTCAAGGCATTCGGCGCGTAGCCGCACGGCGAAGGGGGCCGGGGAAGGCGGTTCGGCCTCCCCGGCCCCCTTCGCGTGGACGATCAGAGCGCGCCGAGCGCCTGACTGATGGCGTCGGCGGCCTCGATGACCTCGCGTACGAGGGCGAGGCGCTGCCCCTCGGTGCCGGAGCCGTCCCCGAGCACCGAGGTCGGACCCCAGAGCGAGACGGCGGCGACGATCTCGCCCGAAGCGTCACGGACCGGCGCGGCGAGGGACGCGCGCCCCAGGGCACGCTCCTCGGCCTCGACGGCGTAACCGGTGCGCCGGACGGTCTCGATCTCGGCGTCGAGGAGGTCATGACTGGTGGTCGTGTACTCGGTGTGCGCGTCGAGCGGTTCCCCCAGCAGCTTGCGGCGCTCCTTGGGGGTGAGGCCGCTGAGGAGGCACTTGCCGATGCTCGTGGCGTGCAGCGGGGCCGTGTGTCCTGCCTGCGTATAGGACTTGGGGGCGCGCGTGCCCTCGAAGTTGCACAGGAACATCAGCTCGCCGCCGCGGCGTACGGCCGCGTTGGCCCCCAGCCCGGTGCGAGTGGCGAGGCCCTGGAGCACCATGCGCGCGGCCCGGTGCACGGGGTGGCGGTTGGTGGCGGTTGCGGCCAGCGGGAGAAGGCCCAGGCTGAGTCGGTAGAGGTTGCTGACCGGATCGCGTTCGACCATGTCGAGGCGTTCCAGGGTGGACAGCAGGCGGGAGGTGGTCGAGGAGCCCAGTCCTGTGAGCTCGGCGACGTCGGAGACACGGAGTTCGGGCCGGCCGGAGTCGAGTGCGCGCAGCACCGAGACCGCTCGTTCGACGCTCTGGTTCGTCCCGGCATCAGTCGCCCGCGTAGCCATGACCCTCCTTGCTCTGCAAATGCCTTGCACATTCTGCATCAGCATATCGCGCGTGATCGACGCCTGTACGTGAAAATCGGCGACCGTGTGGATCCGGTCCTGCGGCACGCGGTCAAGCGCTGGGGCCGGGCGCGACGGGGTCCGCCTCCGAGAGGAACTGCCGCTGGGCCTCTTCCAGGGCCGCCGTCTCGGCCGGCTCGCCCGGGTGGTCGAAGTGCCCCGCCCGCAGAACGAGGAGTTCGCGCGGCCCGGCCAGGGCGTTGTGCACCGCGAACTGCCCGGGCGGGGGCACATGGGGATCGAACAGGGCTGCGCTCACGTGAACGGGGATCTCGATGTGCTGGGCCGCCGTCGCGGCGTCAAAGTACGCCAGGACATCCAGCACCGAGGGATCCTCGGCGAAGCGTGTACGGACCGACTCACCGCTGCCCGTGCACGGAAGTGTCACCCGAAGGGGATGGTTGCCGAAGGTGGGCACCGTCAGGCCGGCGGCCCGGAAGCGGTCGTCCCAGGGGAGCGCCAG
This sequence comes from Streptomyces sp. NPDC052299, assembly GCF_040679335.1. NCBI lineage: Bacteria > Bacillati > Actinomycetota > Actinomycetes > Kitasatosporales > Streptomycetaceae > Streptomyces > Streptomyces sp. NPDC052299. Next base: position 153,258 of record NZ_JBFAUP010000015.1, read on the forward strand.
CGCTCCGATGCCTCCGCCGAAACTCGTGCCGAGGTACGTCAGCCGTCCGGCGGCCTCGGGCACCAGCTGCCCCAGTGCGGTGGCCGCGCACCAGACGTCCGCCACGCACCCGCCGATGAGGTACGACTCGCGCGCGCCGATGCCGTGCAGGACGTGCCCCGCCGAGTGGGAGGGCACACCAGGCAGCAGGCTCCGCGTTCCGAGCCCGCGCAGGCAGGGCCAGATGGTCGCGGTCCGGGGCGGGGACTGCCAGGGGTCCGGGGCCGCCCGGCCTCCGTATCCGTGCGCCGAGACGCAGCCCTGGGTGACCCGGCCGTCGGCGGGGACGGTCAGCCACCCACCGATGCGGACGCCGTCGGTGGACGTGTACGAGACGTCCGCGACCCGCACGCCGTCCACCGTGGTCCAGGGCCCCTCGATCCGGGGCGCCGTGTCGACGCGCAGCGCTCTCGCGTAGCGCTCCTGCCAGAAGTCCGCGAAGCCGTCCGGTGCCGGCGGCGCCTTCACCGCGAGGAGGCGCGGCAGGTCGTAGCCGTGGGTGGGATCGAAGTGAAAATCGTGGGGCAGCGAGCCGAGTTCGTCAGTATTCGTCGTGAGTGGATCGGTGGGCACGTTCTCTCCTTGTCCGGTGTGCGAAGTGACCCGTACGTCTTCCAGGACGGGTTCCCGGCGCGACGTACCCTGCTGTGCCGACGCCGAGCACCTGCTACGGGCCCGAACCGTCGGCTCGGCGCTCACGTTCCGCCGGGCGAGGTGGTCACGGGCAGCTGTTCGATGAGAACGACGGTGGTCGGTCCGGGGCGGCGATGCGGAGGGGGACCGGGACGACAACGGCCACTCGTCCGATCTCCTGGCTCGGGTCGGACGGGCGCTTCCGTCGGCCCACCGTGCGCATCGCGGCTCCGTCGCCGGTCATCAGCACGAGGATGCAGCGATTCACCGGTGCCCGTCGGCGGAGTCCCCCGGGCGATCATCGTCGCCCGCGAGACCATACGGTGATCGGCCCGCGACTTGCAACAGGCTGCGGCTCGACGCTCGGGGCGAGATGTGCGCGAGCCTCTGTCGGCCAGCTCCTTGTGCAGGCGCAGTACCCAGTTGCGCGCCGCGGCTTGCGGGCGTCGAGGTTGCCGAGCATCGGAGTGGGGTCGGCCGAACCGGCGCCGTTGGTGTAGAGAAGGGTGGTGGCATCGCCCTCGCGCATTGCGGGCAGCACGGCCCGTGTGGCGGGCAATGGCCTCGTAGAGCAGGATGTCCTTCGCCAACTGCACCTGGGTACCGCTGATGGGCAGTCAAGCGCCGCGTCTACCGCAACCAATGCCTCTGTGGCCTGCACGAGGCCGCCACAGACTGCAAGTCGCTGCCGTCGACACCCCGAACGGACCGACGACGATGCCCAGGACATCGTTTGCCCCCACAGACGAGGCCAGCACGTCCCGGCCCGCCGGCCGGAACGCCCCAGGCGCAGGCTGCGCCACACGGGCAAGGGCCGATGAGTTCGGGCGGCGATGGGAGTCTGATTCAGGACACCTGATCTCTGGAGGCTGCGCCATGGCTGAACCACACGTTTTGGAGACTCGGAAAGCTCTGGAACGGGCGATCCGCGTCGAGCGGCTGGCGCTCGCTCAAGACCTCGCTGAGCTCAGTGAGGCCCAGTGGGCGAAAGCATCGCTGTGTGAACGCTGGTCTGTGGAGCAGGTCGTAGCCCACCTGACCGCGGGTGCCAGCACCACGATGTGGCGCTGGCTGCTGAGCATGCTGGCCGCACGGTTCAACCCCGATCTGCACAACGACCGACGGCTCGCAGAGCACCGTGGTACTACACCGGAAGGTACCTTCCGGAAATTTCGTGCGGTTGTCGACGGGCCCGCCGGACCGACAGGACACACTGCGGCGTGGCTGGGCGAAATCGTCGTCCACGGCGAGGACATCCGTCGTCCGCTGGGTCTGTCGCGGACACCTCCGGTGGCCACCACGACTGCCGTGGCCCGATTCTTCGCCGGCCGCGATTTCACCGTGGCGAGCAAGACTGCAACCGCGGGCTTGCGGTTGGAGGCCACCGACGGACCGTTCACCACCGGCTCGGGGGATCTGCTCCGAGGGCCGACCCTCTCGCTGGTAATGGGGATGGCGGGCCGCATAGCAGCCTGCGAGGACCTGGAAGGCGACGGGGCGGCAGTCCTGCGGGCCCGGCTGCGCTCAGGCTGATGGTCAAGCTCAGGAAGCGTCGCGGTATCCAGTTACCGAGAACGACGGCCGTGCACGCGCGGAGGAGGAAGGACGGCCGTCTCCGTCCGGGGATGACGGGCGGCCCTCCTTCCTCACCGAGGAGGCCTGGCTCTACTGCTGGTAGTGGCCCGGTCGCGGGGCATCATGGCGGTACGTGCCGGACTGCTGGTATGGATCCGCGTGGCCGCCTTGGTGGTACGGCTGCTGGTCATGCTGCTGCTGTGTCGGCTGCCCGTACTGCTGCTCGGCAGCGAACCCGACGTACTGGGGCTGCCCATCGGTGAGGCGGCTGCTCGGGTCCGCCTGGTCCGGGACGGCGGTCGGTTCGCCGCGGCCGCCGGAGAGCTTGCCGGGCCACCAGTTCCACTTGCCCAGCGCCGTCATCAGGGCCGGCAGCACGTAGATTCGGATGATCACGGCGTCCAGCAGGATGGCAGCCGCGAGGCCGACGCCCAACTGTTTGAACTCGACCATGCTCAGGGTGCCGAAGATCGCGAAGACTCCGACCATGACGATCGCGGCGCTGGTGACCACGCCCGCGGAGCGGGTGATGCCCTCACGGACGGCGGTCCTGGTCGTGGCGCCGTCGAGGGCGGCCTCGCGGATCCGGCTGACCACGAAGACGTGGTAGTCCATCGACAGCCCGAACAGGACCACGAACAAGAACAGCGGCAGCCAGGAGACGACCGCGCCCGAGCTGTGGAAGTCGAGGAAGCCCTCGGCCCAGGTGTGCTGGAAGACAACGACCAGCGCACCGAAGGCGGCCGCGGCGGAGAGCAGGTTCAGCAGAATCGCGGAGAGCGCCACGGCGATCGACCGGAAGATCATCACCATGGTGACGAAGGTCAGCAGGAGGACGAAGCCCACTACCCAGGGCATGCGCTCCTTGAGGTGCCCCGTGAAGTCGACGCCCTGCGCCACCTTGCCGCCGACCGCGCTCTCGGCGCCGGGCACGTCCGCCATCGCCTGCGGCACCCACTCGCGCAGCAGGTCCAGGGACTCGCGGGCCCCGTCGCTCTTCGGCTGGTAGGGGGTGCCGACATCGACCGTGTGGACCCTGCGGTCCTCGGACACCTTGATGGTGGGGGTGGAGTCGTGGGCGAAGAGTCGGTCCTTCGCGGTGCGCTCCAGGAGGTCCGTCAGTGCGGTCTTCACGTCGTCGGCCCGGTCAGCGGGCGCCCGGACGGCGACCTGGTGCACGGTGCCCTTGCTGGGAAAGTGTTCGGTGAGCCGGTCCATCGCCTGCACCACGGCGATGTCCCGGGACAGGTCGTCGGAGCCCGGCTGTTTGAGTTTCATGTCGAGGGCCGGCACGGCCAGCAGCAACAGCGCGCCCACGGACACGATCAGTGTGGTCAACGGCTTGGACAGCGCCGGGCGCAACAACGCGGGCCACACCCGCGACTCCCCGGAGCGCATGGTGAGCCGCCACAGAAGCGGCACCTTGGGCTTGTCGACCCAGCGACCCAGCTTGGCGAAAAGGGCCGGCAGCACGGTCAGCGAGGCCAGTACGGCCACCGCCACCACAATGATCGAGCCGGTGGCCAGGGAGGCGAAGGTCGCCTCATTCGCCAGGTAGAGGCCGGCCATGGCCACGATGACCGTGGTTCCGGACACCACGACGGTGTGCCCGGAGGTCTCCGCCGCGACCTCGATGGCGGCGACGTGGGACTTACCCGCGCGGCGTTCCTCGCGCTCCCGCTTCAGGTAGAAGAGCGAGTAGTCCACGCCCACGGCCATGCCCATGAGCAGGATGACGTTACTGACCGCGCTGGTCTCGGGCAGTGCATGGGAAGCCAGTGTGGACAGTCCGATGGCGGCGCCCACGCACGACAGGGCCAGGACCACCGGCACACCCGCCGCGATGATCGCTCCGAAGACCACGAGCAGGATCAGCAGGGTCAGCGGCAGGCTGATCAACTCAGCCTTCTCGAAGTCCTTGCCGAGCGTCTCCCCCAGGCCCTTGGCGGTCGAACCGGTGCCCACTTCGTCGACCCGCAGGCCCTCATGGGCCTCCTCCACCGACGCGCCGACGTCAAGCAACGGCTGCACACGCCGGTCGGCGTTCTCCGTGTCGCCCTTCATGGTCACGGGGACCAGCAGGGCTTTACCGTCGGGCGCCGGGACGGGATCGCCGACGCCTGCCACCTCGTCGAGTGCCTTCATCCGCTCGACAACGTCCGCTGCGGCCTCCCGACCGGCCGCCGGATCCAGCTTCCCGCCGTCCTCGGCGGTGATCAGCACGTTCTCCTCGGGCTTCTCGGGGAAGTCACCGGAGTGAACGATCTTGCCGGCCTTGCCCGACTCGCGGACCCCCGACTCCTCGTCGCTGATCGAGTTCGTACCTGCCGCTCCACCCAGAACGAGGCACACGGCGACGAACACGACCCACAAGCCGATGGCGGACCACGGGTGCGTGGCGCTCCATCGCGCAATCCGTACCGTTGCCGGCTTCTCTCGCACCTTGCATCCTCCCGTTGCTGCCGGTCCGGCTGTAGAAGCCGGTCGGATCCCGACGAGAAGAACGCTAGGTCCACCTCAAGTCGAGGAATACGAGGTAAACCGTCGTGCGGACCGTTGCTTTCCGCAGGTTCACCGTACGGAAATATGCAGGTGCCGCCCTGTGGGAAACCGCAGGAAGAAACCTGCGGAGAACCGTAAGGCCGCCTGGAAGGCTTGACCGGATACGGACGGTGATCGGCCGCCCCGACCGGCACCGTGACGGTGGTTTCGCCCGACAGCGGGTCGTCGTTCCACGGATCCGGTGATCCCGTCGCCCTCGCGGAAGGCCCCGAAGTCGGCGTTGACGTAAGGCCGGAACACCGAGGTGTTCACGGTCTTGGTGTGCGTCTTGGGCCGGAAGTGGCGTGCTCCTGGGCTGGCTTGTCGCCCGCAAGGTACCGGCCGGCCGGCTCAAGTACGTCCTCGCCGCCACGCTTCTCGCCCTCGCCCCCTACCTCGCGCTCCACTCCTGACCGAACCGCCTCGCGGCTTCCGCGCCTGACGTGCCGTCATGTCCGGTCCGGGCAGAGCGGCCTACCGATGACGTCCCACCGGCATCCGTCAGCATGCCCTCGGGTCCGGCAGGAACGGATCCGCGCCCTCGATCGCACCACCGGCCCCGGGAACCCCGTCCGTCGCAGGGGCGTTGACAGGGGTTGCGGGGAGGTCGAGGGGAGTTGGGCTGTGGCGCAGAGACACTCACGGGGTCCTTGGCGGCTGCTGCTGGTCGAGGACGACCGGGAGCTGGTCGGCATGCTCTCCGCCATCCTGCGGGACGAGGGGTACGCGGTCGACGTCGCCACCGACGGCCAGCGGGGTCTGCACCTCGGGCTCTCCCGCCAGTACGACGTGCTCGTGCTCGACCGGCGGCTGCCCGCGCTCGACGGCCTGGACCTCATGAGCCGATTACGGTCCCGCGCCGTCCGTACGCCGGTGCTGATGCTGACCGCGATGGGGACCGTGCACGACCGGGTCGACGGACTCGACTCCGGGGCCGACGACTACCTCGTCAAACCCTTCGACCTGGACGAACTGAGTGCGCGCCTGCGGGCCCTGTGCCGACGCGCGCTGGAGGCCACGGATGTCCTCAGCATCGGCTCCGCCCGGCTCTACGTCGGCCGACGGGAGGTCGAGCTCGCGAACGGTGAGCGGATCCCCCTCGCCGCGCGCGAGTTCGCGCTGCTCTGGGCGCTGGCCTCGCGACCGGACGCCGTGCACTCGCGTGCGGAGCTGCGCAGGCTGGTGTTCCAGGAGGCGCCCGCGTCGTCCATCGTCGACACGTACGTCTACTACCTGCGCCGCAAGCTGGGCCGGCAGGTCGTGCGCACGGTCCGCGGTCTCGGCTACCGCCTGGGGGTGCTGTGAGCCGTTCGGTTCCGGCCGAGTGGGCGGCGGTGCGGCGGGCGCGCCTGCGGATCGCCGTGATCACCGGAGCGATCATCACCCTGTTGATCACGGCGGTCGGTGGTGTCGCGCACGTGGTGATGGTGGACGCGCAGAACGAACAGGTGTGGCGTGAGCTGCGCTACGGCGCGAGTTCCGGGGACCTGACCCGGCCTCCGGTGTGCACCTGGCTGTACGTCCCCGGCGTCGCCCCGCTGCCCAACGCCCCGCGCGGATTTCCGCTGCGCGCCGACGTGGCACGGGTGCGCAGGACCCACAAGGCCGTGGAGCGCACCGTGGAGCGTGATCACACGGTCTACCTGGTACGAACCCAGGTCAGGGCGGGCGGGGACGTGGTGCAGGCGGTGTTCGACATGCGCTTCCAGTTGGCCGACCGCAGTCATCTGTGGTTCGCGCTCGGGGTGGCCGAGGTGGTGGGGCTGCTCGCCGCCGCCGTCACCGGGGCTCTTCTCGGGCACAGGGCCGTGGCTCCCCTGGCCGAAGCCCTCACCCGCCAGCACCGGTTCGTCACGGACGCCAGTCACGAGCTGCGCACGCCGATCACGCAGGTGCACACGCGGGCGCAGGTGCTGGCCCGTCAGGCGGCCGTTCAGGACTTGCCGGACCCGCACCGCGACGGTCTGGCCCGGCTCGTCTCCTCGACCGGCCGGCTCGGCGAGGTCCTCGACGACCTGCTCCTGTCGGCGAGCATCACGGCCGGTCCGACCCTGCCGTCGGAACGGCTGCCGGTCGACCTGGTCGAGCTGGCCCGGTCGGTGGTGGCCGAGGAGGCGGAGCGGGTGCGGGCGCGTCGCCTCACGGTCGTCGTGGACGGCCCGTCGCACCCCCTCCTCGTAGGCGGCATCCGGTCCGCGCTGCGGCGCGCCGTGGGTGAGCTGCTGTCCAACGCGATCCGTCACACCCCGGCCGGGGGGCGGATCGACATGACCCTCTCGCGCACGGGCGGACTGGTCGTGCTGGCCGTCGCCGACACCGGGCCGGGGTTCGACCCGGCGGCGGTGGAGCAGCTGTTCCAGAGGTTCCACCGCGGAAGCGGCGACGGCGGGCGGTACGGGCTGGGACTCGCCCTGCTGCGGGAGGTCGTCACGCGCCACGGGGGCACGGTCCTCGCCGCCGGCAGTCCGGGGCGCGGCGCACGGTTCACGATCCGGTTGCCGGAGTACGTTCCCCTGCCCCACGCCCGGGGCCGGGCCCGCCCCGTCACGGCAGCTCGTACGCGGCGACCAGGCGTGCTGCGGCGCGAACGTCCGCGTCCAGTGAGCGGTCGGGCTCGACCGGGGGGATCGCCTCGGTGAGGGCGTCGAGGAGGTCCGCGCACCGGGGCGCGGTGGGGCGGCGTCCGCCGACGTGGACCGCCTGGCGCAGCCCGACCGCGAGCGAACCGGTCAGCAGGCCGAGCAGTTCCGCCATGTCGTAGGAGCGCAGGGCGGCCTGGGTGCCGAACGGTACGACGTCCTGGTTGTGCAGGTTCGTCGGCAGGCTCTGCATGCCCGCCGGTGTCGCGTTGCGCCGGATTTCGGCGACGAAGGCGGTGGCGGCCAGTTGCACGCCCTGGAGTCCGTGCTGCTGCCCCGGGGCGGTGGCGAGCATCGGGGGCAGTCCGCCGTTGCGTGCCGGGTCCGTCAGCAGGTCGAGCTGGCGTTCGGCGAGGTTGCCGAGCTGGGCGATGACGGACGCGAGCAGGTCGGCGGCGAACGCGGCGGGCTGTCCGAAGAAGTTCCCGCCGTGCACCACTCTTCCCTTCTCCTCGTCGTCCGGGAAGAACAGCGGGTTGTCGCTGACACCACCGAGGTCGGCGGCGACCACCGCGTCGACGTAGCGCAGCGCGTCCTCGGCGGCCCCGAGGAGCTGCGGGCTGCACCGGATGCTGTACGGCTCCTGGAGCGGGCGGGTTCCTGACGGAACGGTGCCGGTGAGGGTCCGCCTCATGCGCGCGCCGGTGTCGGCCGCCCCGGGATGACCGTAGGCACGCAGCAGGTCGTGGTCCAGGAAGCCGGGGTCGCAGCCCAGGATGTCGGTGAGGAGGCAGGTGAGGGCCCTGATCGAGCGGTGGGCGTCGCGGACGCCGTCGCGGGCGAGCGCCAGGGCTGCGGTGGTGACCGAGGTTCCGTTGACGAGGGCGAGTGCGTCGCGGCCGTCCAGGGCCAGCGGGCGCAGCCCGGCCCCGGCCAGGGCCTTGTCGGCGGCCATGCGCCGGCCGTCCAGATAGGCGTGCCCCCGGCCGCGCAGCGCCTGTGTCGCGTAGGCCAGCGGGATGAGGTCGCCGCTCGCGCCGACGGAGCCGTAGCGGGGCACGGCGGGCGTGAACGTCGTGGCGAACATCGCGGCGAGCCGGTCGACCACCTCGGCGGACACGCCGGAGTACCCCTGGGCTAGGGACCAGGTCCGCAGCAGGAGGGAGGCGCGGCAGATGTCGTGCGGCAGGTCCGGCCCCTGGCCGGCGCCGAGGTGGGCCAGGGTGTTGTCGCACTGGTCCGCCTCGTCGGTCCGTCCGGCGTATCCGACGAGTGCGCCGAATCCGGTGGTGGCTCCGTAGATCGGGCGGGCCGTGCCGCCGTCGTGCCGAAGACCGTCGAAGAGCCGGCGGCCTCGGTCCAGGCGGGCGCGGGCCGCTTCGTCGACGGTGACGGTGAGCGGCGTCGCCGCGCGGCGCAGGGCGGCGGAGTCCGGTGGGCCGCTGAGGAGGAGGGGGTCCGTGGTGGTGGGCACGTACGGAAACGTAGGCGGTGAATCTCAGAGCGCTCTGAAATCCGGTGGCTAGCTTCCGGGGCATGACCCATGACTACCTGATCATCGGTGCGGGCCCGGCCGGACTGCAGCTCGCCGCCCTGCTGGAGCGGGACGGCGCGGATTACGTGGTTCTGGAGCGCGGCAGTGGTCCGGGCACGTTCTTCACCCGGTTCCCGAGGCACCGCTACCTGATCTCGAACAACAAGGTGCACACGGGGTACGACGATCCGGAGCTGCGGCTGCGCATGGACTGGAACTCGCTGCTGAGCGACGATCCGGAGCTGTTGTTCACCCGGTACAGCCCGCGGTACTTCCCGCCGGCCGACGACCTGGTGCGCTATCTGTCGGACTTCGCCGCCCGGACGGGGGTGCGCGTGCGGTACGACACCCACGTCGAGAAGGTCTCCCGTGACGCGGAGGGCTTCGCCGTCACCGATCGCACCGGCAGGACGTGGCGTTCGCGGCGCCTGGTGGTCGCCACCGGCATGCCCGTGCCGAACCTGCCGTCGGTCCCGGGCATCGAACTGGCCGAACGCTACGACACGATCGACACGGACCCGGGGGCGTACACGGATCAGCGCGTGCTCATCATCGGGCGCGGGAATTCCGCATTCGAGACGGCCGAGAACCTGATGGAGACCGCGGCGGTCATCCACGTCGTCGGTTCGGGGTCGCTGAAGATGGCCTGGCGGACGCACTACGTGGGACATCTGCGCGCGGTCTACAACAATTTCCTGGACAGCTACCAGCTGAAGTCGCAGAACGCGCTCCTGGACGGCCGGGTCCTCTCGATCAGGCGGGAGGCGGACGGTTTTCACGTTCCGGTCGCCTTCGAGCGGGTCAACGAGGCGGTCAAGGAGATCCGTTACGACCGGGTGATCGTCGCGACCGGATTCCGGTTCGACGCATCGATCTTCGACGACACCTGCACGCCCGAGCGGATCGTCCACGACCGGTTCCCGGCACTGACGCCGCTCGGTGAGTCGGTGAACGTGCCCGGTCTGTACTTCGCGGGGACGCTGATGCAGGGCCGCGACTTCGGGAGGGCCACGACCGGCTTCATCCACGGCTTCCGATACGCGGTGCGCGCGCTGCACCGGGGGCTGCGGCAGCGCCACGACGGCGTGCCCTGGCCGACGACGGAGCTCGGTGACTCCACGGCACGGGCCGTGGACGCGGTGATCAGCCGCGTCAACCGGTCCTCCGCTCTGTGGCAGCAGTTCGCCGTCCTCGGGGACGTGCTGCTCCTCGCCCCGGACGGCACGCTGCGCTACGCCGAGGAGGTACCGGTCGCCCATGTGCCGGGTGCCGTGCGCGCGGGCGACTTCGGGGAGGTGGCCGCGTACGCGGTGATCACCCTGGAGTACGGGGAGGACCACGACCGGGTGGACCCCTTCGACGTGTCCGCGGGCCGGAAGTCGCAGCAGGACGTGTCGGGGCTGGACGGCCGGTATCTGCATCCCGTCGTCCGCTGGTACCGGGCGGGCGAGTTCGTGGCCGACCACCACCTCACCGAGAACCTGGAGAACGAGTGGGACAGCGAGGAGATCCACCGCGCTCCGCTGGCCGCCTTCCTCGACGCGCAGCGCAGCACGGCCGCCCCGGTGGCGCCGTGACGCTGCGCGCCTTCCACGACTCCGCCCGGAACATCCTCGATCCGGTGGTCTACGACTATGTGGCGGGAGGCGCGGACGAGGAACGCGTGCTCAGCGACAACGAGCAGGCGTTCGACCGGTACGCGCTGCTGCCGAGGGTGCTGAGCGGCGACGGGGCACGGGACACCGCCGTCGATCTGCCGGGCGCCCGGCGCGCCGCTCCGGTGATCGTCGCGCCGACCGCCTTCCACCGGCTGGTGCACCGGGAGGGCGAGCGGGCCACGGCCCGTGCCGCCGCGGCCGAGGGTGCCGTCCTGGTGACGGGGGTGGCCGCGACGACCCCGGTCCACGAGGTCGTCGCCGCGGCGCGCGAGGCGGACCCGGAGGCCGCCGTGTGGTTCCAGTTGTATCCGCACCCCCGCCGGGAGGTCACCGACGCGCTCGTGCGCCGCGCCGAGGAGGCGGGCTGTGCCGCGTTGGTGGTCACCGTCGACTCGCCGGTGTTCGGCCGCCGCACCAGGGATCTGCGCAACGGGTTCTCCGATCTGCCGGCCGGGTACGCCGCGGAGAACATGCGCGGCCTGCCCGGTTCCGGGCCGGGTGCGCTCACCGACATTCCCATGTCGGCGTCGGTGCGCTGGCCCGACTTCGCCGCGATCGTGCGCGGTACTCCGCTTCCCGTACTGATCAAGGGAGTTCTGCATCCGGACGACGCGCTCCTGGCCGTGGAGCACGGTGCGGCGGGGGTGTTCGTGTCCAATCACGGGGGCCGGCAGTGCGACGTCGTCCCGGCGGCCGTGGATTGCCTTCCCGCGGTCTGCGGGGCCGTCGCGGGCCGGGTGCCGGTCCTGCTCGACGGCGGGGTCCGCCGGGGCGCCGATGTCGCGGTGGCACTCGCGCTGGGCGCGAGCGCCGTCGGCGTCGGGCGCCCCGTGGTGTGGGGCCTGGCCGCCGACGGGGAAGCGGGGGTGCGGCGCGTCCTCGGCGCCTTGCGCGACGAGTACGACCACACCCTCGCCCTGTGCGGTGGTCGCCGGAACTCCGATCTGACCGCCGGCATGGTCGTACGCAGGGGTGGGACGTGGTGAGCGCGCGGGCGCGGACGGACGCGTGGTGGTTGCCCCGTGCCGTGGTGGCGCTGCGCGTGCGCATCTTCGAGAAGGTCAACGGCGACCGGGCGCTGACCCTGCCCAACGCCACGTACGGACCGGAGGTGTTCGAACGGGTCTACGCCCACCCGGCCGCGAACGGGCGGAGCGAGGGTGCCGGTCTCTCCGACCTGTTCTGGTACTGGCTGGCACCGGGCCCCGAAGTGCATCAGGAACACCTGGAGGCCGGCGAGCGGTACCAGGAGGTCGCCGCGACGACGCGGCGCATCGTCGCCGGGACCTCGGCCGATCTCACGGCGGCGGCCTCCCGTGCCGTGGCCGCCGCGCTGTGCGCGCTGCCGGACAACCGGATCAGCCTCGTCCGGCTGCGGGACCTCGTGATGCCCGCGTGGGCGGCGTTCTGTTACGAGCTGGTCTTCCAGGAGCCCTGTCCGCCGAGGGCCGGGAAGCTGATCACCGCTCACGCCGATGACGTGATCACCGCGCTGAAGTGCACCGGTCTGCGCCATCCGCGCCGCCGGGCCCGGCTGACCGCCTACCTCGCGGACCGGGTCGCGTCCGGCGACGTGCCGCACCCGCTGCCGGCCTCCCTGTCGGCGCGGGAGCGGGTGCACTACCTCCAGGGGACGTTCTTCAACACCGCGGTCGTGCAGCTCTCCGAGGCGACCGCGCACGTCCTCCTGGCCCTCGCCCGCCACCCGGACGTGCAGCAGCGGGTCGCCGAGGCCCCGGAGGACGACCGGTACCTGACGCAGGTGCTCGACGAGACGATGCGGCTGCATCCGCTGTTCGGCATCGCCCATCGCATCACCACGGACGCGATCCCGCTGGACGAGGCGACGGTGCTGCCGCCCGGCTCCGTGGTGTGCTTCAGCTATCCGGACTACCACGCCACCGGGTACGAACGGCCCGACGTGTTCGATCCGGACCGGTGGGCGGGTGTGGCCGCCAAGGACGTCCACCACATCCCCTACGGTGTGGCGGCGAACCGGCCCTGTCCCGCGTGGCGGCTTTCGCCGATCGTGCTGCGCGCCGCGGTCCGCGAGGTGGTGACCCGGTTCCGGCTGGACTCGACGGCCTCGCACACCCGCTCGCTGCCGCACCGGGCGCCCTGCCTGCTGATTCCGCGCGGGCTGACCCCCGGCCCCCGGCGTCTCGGCGCGCTGCGGAGCTTCGTCCGGCTGCGGGACGGGGTGGAGGACGTCACGCGGGGCGTGCGGCAGCTGGTCCTCGGTACGGCGATGGTCCTGCACGCCCGGGTGCGACGTCCGGCGACCAGGTACTTCGATGAGCAACGGGCCGGACGCTGTCCGGTCCTCGGCACGGAGCGGGGAGACGGATGACGCCCGGAAAGCCGGCGTCGCTGATCGCGCGTCCCCTGATGTTCTGGACCGGCGTCGGGCTCACGTGTGCGGGCGTCGGCCAGCACGTGTGGATGTTCGTCGATTCCGCGTCCATGGAGTTCCACATGGCGATGATGGGCATGTCCGGGGTGATGTGGGCCGCCATGGCCGCCATCGTCCTGGGCGTGCTGATCTCCGGTCGGGCGGTCGTACAGCCGTCGGGGGCGGGTGGCGCGCCGGACCCGGCACCGGACTCGTCGTCGCGGGCGGGCCGGCGCCGTCTCATCGGCGTGCTGAGCTTCGCGCTGCTGGTGGACCAGATGAAGCCCGCGACGCTGGCGTTCATCCAGCCCGGCATGCGGGCCGAGTTCCACCTCGGCGCGGAGGAGATCGCCTGGCTGCCGACGGTGGCGCTGACCGGCACGGTGGTGGGGTCCCTCGTCGGGGGCCGGGCCGCGGACCGCATCGGGCGCAGGGCCACCATCCTCATCGCCTCCCTGCTCTTCCTCGGGACGACGGTGTGCGGTGCCATGCCTACCTTCGGCGGCATCCTCGTGATGTGCGCGCTGATGGGGATGGCGGCCGGGGGCATGCTGCCCGTGGTCTACGCCCTGATGACCGAGAGCCTGCCCCCCGGCCGGCGCGCGGCCATCATGGTGTTGCAGGCCGGGCTCACCACCACGGGCGGCTACATGGCCGCCGCGGGGCTGGCCGCGGTGCTCATCCCGATGACCGGGTGGCGCGTCCTGTGGTTCGCCCAGCTCCCGCTCGTCCTGATCCTCATCGCGCTGAACCGGTGGATTCCGGAATCGGCCGCGTTCACCGCCCAGCGTTCCCGGCGGGTGCGTGTCCCGGCTTCCACGCTCTTCAGTCGTGCGCACCGGACCAGCACTCTGGTCGTCAGCGGATACGCGCTCTCCTGGGGGCTCGTCTACTGGGGTTTCATCACCTTCCTGCCCAGCCAGCTGGCCGCGGCGAGTGGTGGCGGCATGTCCGCCGCCACGCTGCTGTTCCTCTCGTCGCTGCTGTCCATCCCGACCTGCGTCGTGGCGGCCTGGCTCTACATGCGCTGGTCGGCGCGTGGCACGATGGTCGTCTACGCGGCTCTCACCGTGGCGGCGCTGCTGCTCCTGGCCGCCGTCGGCATGGACGGCAGCCGGCCGGTCCTGCTCGCCGCCGTGATCCTGCTGTTCGCCGGAACCGCCGGGGTCATCGCGCTCATCGGCCCCTACACCGCCGAGGTCTATCCCCTGGCGATCCGGGGCACGGCCGGCGGCTGGGCCGCGGCGGTCGGCAAGTCCGGCGGGGCCTTCGGGCCCCCGCTCATCGCGCTGGTCCTCTCGGCACCGGGAAGCACGCGTACGGCCGCCCTGCTGGTCGCGCTGCCCATGGCCGTGGCGGGAGGGGCCATCGCCCTCCGGGGCAGCACCCCGTCGGCAGGCGGACCGTCCGACGCGGCCACCGTACGGCTGAGCGCCGAACTCGACGACCTGGTGCGTGGCGAATCCGTACGCGCCGCGGAGGAGGACGGCACGGCGGCACCGTGAGCGGCGCCACCGTGCCGGACTAACTCCCTTGTACCAGTCGCTGTTTGTCGGGTTTCCCGGCGGCGGTGAGTGGCACCTCGCCGATCAGGGTGAGCCGGGTGGGGGCGCATGCCCCGCCCAGTTCCTCCCGCACCAGCGCGCGCAGTGCGCCGAGTTCCGGGGTGTGGCCGTCCGCGGGTACGACAAAGGCGTGGACGGCCTCGCCCGTGCTCTCGTCGGGGACCGCGACGACGTATGCCTCGGCCACCGAAGGATGGCCTGCGAGCAGCCGCTCGACGGGCCCGGCGTAGTACACATCGGCGTTGACGATGATCACGTCGCGGGTGCGTCCCGTGAGCCACAGCCGCCCCGACGCGTCGAACCGGCCGAGATCGCGGGTGCGTACCCACCCGTCGTTGAACACCTCGGCCGTGAGGGCGGGTTCCTGCCAGTAGCCGGAGCTCTGGGAGGGAGTACGGACGAAGAGCTCACCGTCGGTGCCCTGCCGGACCGGACGGCCCGAGGTGTCGCGGATCTCCACGTCCACGGGCGGCACACCGAGTGAGCCCGGGGGCTCCGCCGGGGTGGCCATGGAGATCATGCCGGTCTCCGTCTGTCCGTAGCCGTGGAAGACGATCGGCCCGAGGACGTCGGTCGCCTCGCGCAGCCGTCCCGGTTCCAGCGGCGACCCCGACACCATCAGCGCACGCAGACGGGTGAGGTCCGCGGGCGCGGTGCGCTGGGCGGCCACGAGTTTGGTGAGCCGGGCGACCGTGATGACGCTCGCGGTCGCCCGGTGCCGGACCAGGGCTTCGGGGAACTCCGGTGGGTCGGCGGTGACGAGGGTGCCTCCGGAGGCCAGGGCCAGCATCCCGTACTCCATCATCACCTGGCTGGCGAGGGTGCCGAAGACGAGGAACCGGTCGAGCCTTCCGGCGAGTTCGCGGACGGCGGGCGGCCAGGCGGCCGGGCGGTGCGCCCAGCCCGCGGTCATGGCCGCGTAGGTCTGGGCACACGCCTTGGGGACGCCCGTGCTGCCGCTGGTGTGCAGCAGGCGGGCGGTGTCCTCCGGGCGGGCCAGGACCTTCGGCCGGGTGCCGTCGTCCGCCGCCGCCAGCAGTTCGTCGAGCGTGACGACGAGCCCGGCCGGGGTGTCGGGGCCGTCCTTGCGCTCGGTGACCGACAGGGCGACGCTCCGCAGCACGTGTTCCCGCTGGTGTGCGGTCAGGCCGGGGCGTACGCCGACGACGCGTGCCCCGACGACGTGGGCCGCGATGATCGCGGCGAACGTCCCGGGGCCGACGCCCGTCAGAACGGCGACGCCGACGCCGGGCCCGGCGCCGTACTGCCGCAGGCCGTTCGCCGCCCGCCGCACCATGGCGAGGAGTCCGGCCCCCGACACCTCCCGGCCGGCGTGCTCGAACACGGGCCGGTCGCCTGCCGCGTCGAGGATGTCCAGCACGGCGCCGGGGAACTGCTCAGTCAAGGCACTCCTTCACGAAGGCGGTGAGCGGCTGCCGGTGGATCGCCGGCAGGTTCCACTCGTTCTCCAGGTTCTCCGCCAGGTGGTGGGTCCCGGCGAGCGCACCGTCCCGGTAGTGGCGGACCACGGGGTGCAGGTAGGTGCCGTCCATGGCGTGTTCGACGTCGTTCTCCACGACGCGTGGCACGTCCACGTCGAAGGGGTCGGTACGGTCGTGCTCGGCCCCGTACTCCAGGTCGACGACGAACCGGTGCGGTGCCGGTCCGAGTCCGCCGTCAGTGACGTAGTCCAGCGGGACCTCCTCCTGGTACACGGCCCGCTCGCCGTCCGCGCCGACCACGTCGCCGAGGAACCCGAACTGCTGCCACAGGGCCGACGAGCGGTTGACGCGGGCGATGACGGCGTCCGCTATCGCCTCCGGTGTCGCGGGGAGCTCCCGGGCCGGCCACGGAATGTCGAGGTGGCGGGCGTCCAGGATGCGGTGCAGGGCTCGCACGGCGTAGCGGAATCCGTGGATGAAGCCGTTGGTGGACTTCTTGAAGTCCCGTTGCTGCATCAGCGTGCCCGCGAAGTAGAGGTCCGGCACGTTCACCGACTCGAATGACGAGGTCTGTTCGGGAAACCGGTCGTTGATGGCGAGCGCGGGGCGGCAGGACACGTCGAAGGGTGATGCGTCGAAGCGGAAGCCGGTGCAGACGATGACCCGGTCGTAGTGCAGTTCGCGCAGCGGTTCCGTGGTCCGGGCGTAGCGGAGCAGCACGCGGAAGCCGCCGTTCTCCGACTTCTCGATGCTCTCCACGGTGCCGTCGAGCACCGCGTTCTGCGACTTGAGCTGGTAGGTGTCGAGGAAGTTGTTGTTCACCGCGCGCAGATGACCGAGGTAGTGGGTCTTCCAGGCGAGCTTGACCGAGTGCGGGCCGACGACGTGGATCACGGCGGCCTTCTCCATCAGGCCGTCGGCGGTTTCGAACGCGGAGTTCCCCTTGCCGATCACCAGCACTCGCTGGTTGGTGAAGGACGCCGGTGCGGTGTCGAAGGTGTCGTACCGTTCGGCGAGTTCGATGCCCGGCACGGGTGGCACGTACAGCCGGGAGATTCCCGTCGCCATGACGAGGCGCCGGGCCTGCCAGGACCGGCCGTCGCCGCCGGTGACGGTGAAGACACCGTCCTCACGGGACACCCGGACGACTTCCGCGCCGTACTCGACGCGCACACCGGTACGGGTCGCGAAGTCCGCCAGGTAGCGCACCAGGTCGTCCGCCGGTGGGAAGTAGCGTTCGCTGTAGCGGGTGAAGAGCAGTTCCGGGTCATCGCTGAGCAGCGAGTTCCAGTCCATGCGCAGATCGAGTTCCGGGTCCGTGAAACCCGTGTTCACCTTGTTGATCGATATCAGCTGCCGATGGCGGGGGTAGCGGGTGAAGGACGTCCCCGGTCCTGTCCCCCGCTCCAGGACGGCGTAGTCACGCCCGTCCCGTTCCAGCAGAGCGGCTAGTTGGAGTCCGGCCGGTCCGGCCCCGATGATGAGATAGTCGCGCACCATGGACGGGACGGTAGTGGTGCCACATCAGAGGGCTCTGAGATTCGGAGTCCGCCGCAAGAGCCGTGCGGGCGCGGGGCTCGCGAACCGCCCTTCGGGTTATCCTCCGCGCATGCGTGAACAGTTCACCGGCTGGCCGGAGCAGGCCATGGACGTGCTGTGGCAACTCCAGGGTGAACCGACGAAGGAGACCAGGGAGCGCTGCCGGACCGATCGTGAGCTGCTGGTCCGGCAGCCGATGATCGCGCTGCTCAACGAGGTCGCGGACGCCGATTCCCGGTACGAGGACTTCTCCGTCTGGCACTACCGCACCGGGTCCTGGTGGTGGCAGAACCAGAGTGCGGTGATCCGGCTCGCCCGCAAGGTCGAGATCAATCTCCGGTTCTCCCTGGACGGGCTGTGGGTCCAGGGTGCCTGGTGGTATCCCGACCCCGGTCAGGTGGAAGCGTTCCGTGCGGCAGTGATGTCCGAGGGCAGCGGCGGCGAGCTGCCGGCCATCGTCGAGGGCCTGCGGCACAAGGGCTTTGACGTTTCCGGGGACATGATGAAACGGGTTCCGCGTGGCTGTCCGGCGGACCATCCCCGGGCGGAACTGCTGCGCCACCGTTCGCTGATCGCCGCCCGTTCTCTCGGCTGCGAGGAGTGGGTCCACACTCCCGAAGCGGTCGAGCGGGTGCTCTCGGCCGCCGCCGACCTGGACGCCCTGCTGATGTGGCTGGCACGCCACGTCACCCGCACGGCCCGACGTCCCTGACGGAGGGGACGTCGAAGCGACGGGCGCCCAGGCCGGCGCAGCGGGGCCCCTGGCTACGCGGCCGGGGCGAGTTCGGCGCGCCCGAACAGCAGGGCGTGTCCGGTGGGAAGCTGACGGAGGATACGGGTGATCAGTTCGGGCCCCGCGTAGGCGGCGACGGCCGCGAAGACGGACCCGGTGTCCCAGCGGGTGGGGGCCAGGGCCGCCCCGGACCGGGTCGCCAGGTCCTTGACGAACGCCCAGCCGGTCAGCGGCTGGGGGCTGGGGATCTGCGCGGTGAGGACCCGTGCGGCCTCCGTCGGGAGGCAGGCGGCGAGGTCGACGCGCTCGTCGCCGGTGAGCTGCCGCCCCAGCCCTCCGAGGACCAGGCGGACGGCTTCCTCGGCGCGCTCGCGGGTGGGGTAGGCGCCTTCGTAGCGGACTTTCTCCAGCATCTGTTCGTACGCCGTCCCGTGCCGCTGGTCTCCGAGCGGTGCGCGTACGTCGATGGTCACTGCGGTCGTTCCCTTTCTCGAAGCGGGTTGAGGAGGGTCAGGGCGAACTCCTGCGGGAAGGCATGCGGCGAGCCGGGGGCGGAAACGCTTCACGTCGCCAGGTCGTCCCGGGGCGCCCGTTCCTTCGGACGCCCCCGGGAGGCGGAGGGCGGTGGGGCCCGTCCGGGCAGCCGCCCTCCGCTGCGGGGCCGGTCTCAGCCGGAGATCTCCTGGCGTCCGGAGCCGGACCCGACTGCGATCTTGCGCGGCTTGGCGCGCTCCGCGATCGGGATGCGCAGGGTGAGAACGCCCGCGTCGTAGTGGGCCTGGATGTGCTCGGTGTCGAGGGTGTCGGCGAGCACGATCTGGCGGGAGAAGACGCCGAGCGGCCGTTCCGACAGCTCGACCTGCACGTCGTCGGACTTGGCCACCGGCCGGCGTTCGGCCTTGACGGTGAGCATGTTCCGTTCGACATCGATGTCGATGGCGTCCGAGGTGACGCCGGGCAGATCGAAGGCCACCACGTACTCGTCGCCCTCGCGATAGGCGTCCATCGGCATCGCCGAGGGCCTCGACCAGGTGCCCGGGCTCATCATCTGCTGTGCCAGCCGGTCCAGCTCACGGAAGGGGTCAGTGCGCATCAACATGGGGTAACACCTCCAGCGGGTTCAGGCAGTTGCTGCCAATGCGCCTCACTGAGACCGTTGTAACATGTCATCCAATGGATGACAAACGAGATGTCATCAAGACGATGACACATGAAGGAGGGTCCATGGCCGCGGCCGATCAGCCGTCCTCGCCCAGCACCGGCGCGAACAGTCCGGTGTCGTTCCTCGCCGCCGCCGCGGCCCTGAGGGCCATCGACGACGCCCTGCGGGCAGCACGGCACGGGACTGCCGACGCTCCGGCTCCCGCCCCGGAACAGGCGCTGGCCTCGTTGTCGCTGCTGCGCCAGGTGCGCGAGCAGCTCGCCGGCTGGGAGACCGGCCTGATCGAGACGGCCCGTGACGCCGGAGCGAGCTGGGCGGACCTCGCCCCTCCGCTGGGAGTCGCCAGTCGGCAGGCCGCCGAGCGCCGCTATCTGCGGGGACGCCCCGGCCCCGCGGGCACGACCGGTGAGCAGCGTGTCCAAGCCACCCGCCAGGCCCGGGCGGCCGACCGCGACACCGCTGCCTGGGCCCGTCGCAACGCGGCCGACCTGCGCCGTCTCGCCGGGCAGATCATCGCGCTCACCGACCTCCCCCCGGCCGCCCGTCGGCCCGTCGGCGAGCTCCGTGCCGCCCTGGCCCACGACGACCCCGCGGACCTGATCGCCCCGCTGGCCGCCACTCGGCTCCACCTGACCGGTGCGCACCGCGATCTCGCTGCCCAGACCGATGACCTCACGCCCCCCTGACCGACGACTTCCGCGCCCGCCGGGGCGCGGCGCGGCTACTCCTCGGGCTCCCGGGCGATCAGTGCCTCCGGCTCGTCCGGGACCACTGCGGTGTCCTTGACGGGCGCTGCCTCGGCGGGGCCCGCGGCCACGATGGCGGCCCGTCGGCGCCGGCCCGTACCCAGGTGCGGAACCAGATCGAACAGCGTCCAATGGGCAAGACTCTCTGTCACCTCGCTTGCCCTGTCACTCCGCAGCGCGCCAGAACGCGCAGTCGTGCGCGTCGTACGCGTCGGTGGGGCGTGTCGCCCCCGGACCGGGGGTCAGCGACAGTACCGGGCCCGTGGTGTGCAGGACCGGCCAGTGGGGAGCTCCGGCGGCGTTCGGGTTTCCCGTGTGGGCGAAGGAGGCCCAGTAGTCGATCATGCGGTCGGACAAGGTGCGCTGGGCCTCGGTCAGGGGCCGTTCGGTGGGCACGGAGGAGAAGAGGTAGGGCAGCTCGAAGCCGTGCGCTGCCCCGTAGGGGAGGTCGGGGTGTGCGGGGAGGCCGGTCGGGACGGGGGCGTCCGGATCGTTGAACTCGTAACCGTAAAGTGGCATCCGAGGTGCCTGCGTGGTGATCTCGCGGGCCGCCCGGAGCGTGGTGCATACGAGGGAGCGGTCGGTCAGCGCGGCGGACCAGGCCAGTGCCGGGGTCGGGTAGCGCGCCGCCGGGTAGCGCGAGGCCACGGCGGCGGCGCCCGGGCCGAAGGTGTCGTCGAGGCGGGCGAGGTAGTCCTCCTCGGTGCGGATGGGGTACGCGGCGAGCGACTGGCCGACGAACATCCGCATCTCGTCGTGGTTGGTGCCCAGGAGCAACGGCATGCGGTGGAAGCGGCCGGCGGCAAGGGCCTGGTCCGGTGCGGCGGGCAGCAGCGGGTTGCCGAAGGCGGGCCGGTTGAAGGACGCCATCAGTTGCGCGGTGGCGAGGCGTTCCGTGCTCTGTTCGCGCAGGCAGGCCAGGACCCGGGCATCGTCGCCCGCCTCGCAGCCGAGTTGCCGCGCGGCCAGGGCGCCGTTGTCCTGGACGTCGCGTTCGGTGGCGAAGGGCTCGTACGCCGGCGTTCCGGGGCCGAGGGCACCCGGCGGGAACGACATGTGACAGGAACCGCTCTGCAGCACCGCCCGCTGGAAGAGCCCGGCCGCGCCCGGGGAGGTGAGGTGCGCGCAGACGCTGAGGGCGCCCGCGGACTCGCCGAACAGGGTGACGGCACCGGGGTCGCCGCCGAACCGGGCGGCGTTCGCCCGTACCCACCGCAACGCGGCCTGCTGGTCGGCGAGGCCGAACGGCGGAGCGGACCCCAGGGCGGGATGGCCGAAGTAACCGAACACGCCGAGGCGGTAGTTGACCGTGACGACGACGGTGTCCCCGCGCACGGCCAGCCGCTCGGCAACGTAGTCGCCACCGGACCCGCCGAGGAACGCACCACCGTGCAACCACACCAGTACCGGGCGCCGTTCACCGGCGGGCGGAGGCGTCGACGGCATGGTGACGTTGAGGTAGAGGCAGTCCTCGGAGCCGCTCACCCCGTCCGTGCCGGGCATCGGCATCTGCACGCAGCGCGGGGCGGGGGCCGTCGCGTCCCGTACCCCCTGCCAGGCCGGTGCCGGAGCGGGCTCCCGCCAGCGCAGCCGGCCGGTGGGTGGCGCGGCGTAAGGGATGCCGTCGAAGGTGACGTACGCATCGTGGGCGACGCCCCGGACCAGGCCGTGGTCGGTCCGTACGACGGTTTGGGCGGGAGCCCCGTCGGCACGCGGCGGTTCGGCGGCTGCGGTCGTGACGGACCCGGCCGTCACGACGAGCAGGACGGTCACGCGCAGCAGGCGCAGGCTGTGCGCGCGCAGGCCGATTCGCTTGCGTGGGCGTGGTGGTGGGATCGAGGACATGCGTGCTCCCTTGTCTCGACGGTCCGGTCTCCATGGACCGGAGGCGGCCGGTGCTCAGTACGCTAGAAGCTCCCGCGCGCTGGAGGTTCAAGGGTCTGTGACGCACCGCACATGGAGCATCGGTGAGCTCGCCGCCGCGACGGGCCTCTCGGTGAAGACCCTGCGCTACTACTCGGACAGCGGCCTGCTGCCGGTCGCGGAGCGCAGCGGCGGGGGCCACCGGCGCTACGGGCCGGAGGCGTGGGAGCGAATCGGGCTGATCAGGCGCTTGCGGGCACTGGACACCCCGATCGCGGCCATCACCCGGGTCGCGCGCGGGGAGCAGGCCCTCGGGGATCTCGTGGCGGCCGAACTCGCCGCCGTCCAGGAGCAGCTGACGCAGTTGCGGTGGCGGGAGGCGACACTCGGCGCCCTCGACGACTGCGCGGACGGCGAGCGGCTGCGACGCCTGGAGATCCTCGCCCGGGTGCAGCGGCTTCCGGAGGCGCGGCGGAGCCTCACCGACCACTGGTACCGGGAGTTGCCCGCCGAGATGCCGAAGCGGAGGCTCGACCTCATGATCGCCATGCTGTCGCCCGAGCCCTCGCACGACCCTTCCCCCGCTGCGGCGCTGGCGTACGCCGAAATTCACGTTCTGGTCTCCACGCCCGGCTTCACGCGCTGGACGGGGGATCACGCGGAGGAGATGCGGGACGCGCCCGCCTTCTACGGCGAGATCGACGAGGCGGCCGCTCTGACGGCCGCCTCGGTGAAGGAAGGTCTGCGGCCGGGACCCGGACCGGCGGTCGACGCCTTCGTGTCCGCTCACGCGCGGGCTCGGAGGGAGTCGGACACCCCGGCCTTCCGCCGCTTCCTGCACGCACTGGTCTCCAGGTCGTCGGGCTTCGACCCACGTCTGCGCCGCTACTGGGGCCTGCTGGACACCGTCACCGCGGGTCGCTCCCTGAACATGACCGCGGCCCACGCCTGGCTGACCAAGGGGCTCGGCCTCTCGATCACCGGGACCGTGCCGGGTGCCGAGGACTTCGGCCACGGACCGGCGCAGGGGACTCGGCCTGCCCACCAGGTCCACCCGGGACCAGCGGCGTAGACGGCCCGCCGTCGCTGCTCGTGCGCACCGGGGCACTTGCGGGCGCCGCCCGGGCCCGGTTGGCGCCCGCCGGGGGTCAGCCGACGCGCAGCGTCAGGGCCGCCGTGTGCAGCGTGCCGCCGGTCCGGAACTGCAGGAACAGCCGCCAGTTGCCCGCGGTCGGCAGCTCCGCGTGGAAGGACAGGTCCGGCCCGCCGTGGTCGCCGTTGACCTTCGTGGTGGGGTGCAGGTGGGCGAACGCGGCGTCGCCCTCATGGAAGGCGGTCAGGTGGGCGTAGGTGTCCAGGTAGGGCTGCAGACCGGTGACCGGCTTGCCGTCCTTGGCCACGGAGACGGTCAGCGGGTGCGCCATGCCGGACATCGCTTTGCCCTTGACGGTCACGGTGTATCCGTCGACCTGAGTGCTGTCGGCCGCTGCGGGCAGCGGTGTGTCGGTGCCCTCGCCCGGCACGGTGACGGTGCGGCTGAGCACGAAGTCCTCGCCCTCGCCGGGTCCGCCGTCGGGTGTGAAGGAGGCGTACATGCGCCACTTCCCCGAGGTCAGGGGGGCGAGGCCGGCGCTCCACGTTCCGTCGGCCGCCATGGTCGGGTGGATGTGCTGGAAGCCGGTCAGGTCCGAGCGGATGGCGTAGAAGTGCATCCGCTGGGTCTGGTCGACGGCGAAGCCGGTGACCGGCTTGCCGTCCGGGCCGGTCACCGTGAACCGGTAGTCGGCCCGCTTGCCCGCTACGAGTGACTGGTGGGTGGAGGTGAGGCGGTAACCGTCCTGGCCGGCGGACAGGCCCTTGCCGGTGGCCTCGTGTTCCATGCCGGGCATGTCGTCCATCGAGGCTGTCGCACTCGGCGACGACGCAGCGGAGGACTTGCTGCGGTGGCTCATGCCGGGCATGGATGAGGAGTCGTCGGAGGAACCGCAGGCGGTCACCGTCAGCGCGAGGGCGACAGCGGCTCCGGCCGCGGCCAGGGTACGACGCCGCATGGTGGAGTGGTCAGGGAAGAACATGGGATCTCGGTGTCTTTCAAGGCGGGCGCACCACACCGGTGGCGCGCGGAAGGGCAGGGCACGGCACCGGCCCCTTTGGGGACCGGTGGTGCCCGTCACGTCCGCGCGATGCACACCCGCGTCAGGAGCTCTCGCCCGCCGACCGGCGGACCGCGCCGTCGCAGCCGGCCGATCCTCACTCGCCAGTCCTCCGACGCCCATCCGGCCAACACCGCGGCCACTACGGCGAGAAGGGCCGGCACCGGCAGCGGGTTACGCTGCTGGGCCGGGGTGGACAGGCACATTTCGCCGCGCATGCCCGCACCTGTCGCGGCCCGGACGGCCGGCGCGCCGTGCACGGTCGTCGGCGTCTCCGCCGGGGCCATCGCCGACGCGGTGTGATGGTCGGGCATGGGGGCGACCGCGGAAGGCATCGCACCGTGGCAGCCCTCGGCGGCGGTGGCCGGAGCGCCGTGCATCAGGAAGAGACCGAGCAGCAACGCACTCACGGCAGCCAGCCGGGCGACGCCCCGCCTGCCAGCCGCTCCGCCGCTCATGCCCGAATCCCCATTCCTGTCAGCCACTTCCGGGGTCACGATACCCCTCTGGGGTACCTTACACCGCACTCGTACGCGCGCGGGACTCAGACTGCGAGGCTGCGTACGACGTCGAACTCGTTGCCCTCGGGGTCGGCCATGACCACCCAGCTCCGACCGGACCCCTGGCCCACGTCCACTCGGGTGGCGCCGAGGGCCAGCAGCCGGGCGACCTCGTCAGCCGTACTGGCGTCGACCGGGCTCACGTCGAGGTGGAGCCGGTTCTTGACGGTCTTCGCCTCGGGCACCCGGACGAAGAACAGGGTCGGCGGCATCTGCCCGGCCCGCACGGCCTCGGCGGTCGGCTCCCACGAGGAGATCTCCACCATGCCCTCGCTCCGGTCGAGCACGGTGAAGTCCAGTACTTCGCACCAGAAGGCAGCGAGCCGCTCCGGGTCGAGGCATTCGATGACGAGTTCGGTGAACCTGCTGGTCACGGTTTCTCCGTATATTGAGGGCCGAGCGGCACGGCACGGCCGTGGAGCCGTTCGGCGAGGGGCGCGAACTGCGTTGGTTGTACCGGCCGTTCAGGCGCTCGGCTGGGGCGGGGCGGCGGCTTCGAGGTCGTCCACCGAGCCGGACATGAGCGTCCGGATGTGATCGGTGATGTGGTCGGCGGGCCAGTCCCACCAGGCCAGTGCGAGAAGGCGGGCCACGTCCTTCTCCTCGTAACGCGTCCGCAGCAGCCGGGCCGGGTTGCCGCCGACGATTCCGTAGTCAGGTACGTCCTTGGTGACCACCGAGGCGCTGCCGATGATCGCGCCGTGCCCGATCCGTACGCCGGGCAGCACGGTCACCCCGTGGCCGAACCAGACGTCGTTGCCGACGACCGTGTCGCCCCGGTTCGGCAGCCCCGCGAGCAGGTCGAAGTGGTCGGCCCAGGAGCCGCCCAGGGTCGGGAACGGGAAGGTGGACGGGCCGTCCATGCGGTGGTTGGCGCCGTTCATCAGGAAGCGCACGCCCGTGCCGAGCGCACAGAACCTGCCGATGATCAGCTTCTCCGGCCCGTAGTGGTACAGCACGTTGCGGGTCTCGAACGCCGTGGCGTCGTCCGGGTCGTCGTAGTACGAGTACTCCCCCACCTCGATCAGCGGCGAGGT
Source organism: Streptomyces sp. NPDC052299 (assembly GCF_040679335.1). Taxonomy (NCBI): domain Bacteria; kingdom Bacillati; phylum Actinomycetota; class Actinomycetes; order Kitasatosporales; family Streptomycetaceae; genus Streptomyces; species Streptomyces sp. NPDC052299. The sequence continues at coordinate 179,009 of NZ_JBFAUP010000015.1, forward strand.
CACCAGGGGCTTGAGCTGCACCACCCTCGGCTGGCCGGGCATCGGGTGGAGCACGGTCGGGTCTGCGGGTACGGGCACGGCAGGTCCTCATCGTGTGCGAGCGGTTGATACGCGGTCGACGACCGGCAGGCGCGGGACGGCGGATGTCCGAAGCCACGTGCACGCGCCCCCCTGACGGAACGGCACGAGCCGTGCCGTTCCGTCTCGCTGAAGAGTGCCCAGCCTCGGGAACACTTGTCAAGAACGGCACGTGCCGTGCCGCTAGAATGGGGACATGACTGCCGCCCGACGCAACGGCCCCGCGCTGACCGAAGCCATCATGCGAACCACTCTTGAGCTGGGACAGGAACTCGGCTACGCGAAGCTCAGCATCGAGGCGATCGCCGCCCGGGCCGGCGTCGGCAAGCACACCATCTACCGCCGGTGGCCTTCCAAAGGCGCCCTTCTGCTCGACTCGCTTCTCTCGCTCAGCGAGTCGACCCTGGACTATCCGCACACGGACGATGTCAAGGCAGACCTGCGCCGGCAGATCCACGAAGCCATCGACCTCCTGGCCGGGCCGAAGTTCCGGCCGCTCTTCCAGGCACTGGTCGGCGAGGCCCAGCACGACCCGGGCGTGGCCACCGCGCTCAACGAACGTTTCATCGGCCCGCAGGCGGACAAGACCGTGGCACGCCTGGAGACGGCACGGAACGAGGGCCTTCTCTCACCGGACTTCGACCTGGACCTGGCGATGGCACTCCTCTCCGGCCCGCTGTACTTCCGGCTGCTGATCACGCAGGAACCGCTCACCCACACGTACGTCGACCGCGTCCTCGACGCCCTCTTCGCGGGAATCGGGAAGCGGCCCTGAGCGGGGTGCCGAGCGGCCTGACGGGCCAGGAGCCCGGACACTTCCGGGCTCCTGGCCCGTCAGGCCCTGCCGAAGACGTCGCTCACGCCAGCGCCTCGTGGTTCGCCCACGCCGCCTTGAAGGGGTAGCGGGTGCGCCAGGTGTCGAAGACGGCACCGACCTCCGGTGCGGCGAACAGGGTCCCCAGCGCCTCAACGTCGGCGGCGCCGAGCTGGACGACGACGGTGGCGATGAAGGCCGGGATCTGCTCCTCGCCCGGGACCGGGATGTGACGCTGCGCGGCGAACGTCTGGAGCGCGCCGGTGCTCTTCGCGGCCTTCTCGAGGTCCGTGAGGTACTGGTTCAGGTCCGCTTCGGGAATCGGTTGGGTGAACTGGACGAACATGGTGTGCTGAATCATGCCCCCATATGACCAGGGAATACCCGGCAGCGTCCAAGACCTTCTGAGCAGGTTTTCGATAACCTGAAGGAATGGATCTGTTGGAGGTCAGGGAGCTGCGCCACTTCGTCGCCGTGGCCGAGGAGCTGCACTTCGGCCGCGCCGCCGAAAGGCTCGCCGTCGCGCAGCCCGCCCTGTCGAAGACCATCAAGCGCATCGAGTCCCGGTTGCGCGTCACGCTCTTCGAGCGCACCAGCCGCAGCGTCGTACTGACGCCTGCGGGCGCGGTCCTGCTGGAGCACGGCCGGCATGCTCTGAACGCGATGACGGTCGCCGTGCGGAACGCCCAGCGCGCCGCCGACGACGCACCGCTCCGCTTCGTGATCAAGCCCGGAGGGGACGCGAACCTGCTGTCCGGGATTCTCGCCGCCTACGCGGAGCAGCCCGGTGCCCGGCGCGTCGACATCCTCTTCAGCGGCGCCACCGACCGCACCGATCATCTGCGCGACGGACGAGCCGACGCGGGCCTGCTCTACGCCCCGTTCGACGACCTCCGCGGACTGGCCACCGAGACGCTGCATGTCGAGGACCGGGTGGCCGTCCTCCCCGAAGACCACCGGCTCGCCGGGCGCGACAGTCTCTCCCTGAGCGACCTCGGCGACGAGGTCTTCCCGCGGTGGGCGGGTGTCCCCGGCGGCGGGAACGGTCCGGAGGTCGCCGACGCCGGCGAACTGGTCTCTCTGGTGCGGATCGGCCGCGTCGTCGCGGTCCTGCCCCGCTCACTCGTCACACCGGTGGCACAGGGGATCGTGTGCGTCCCTGTTCCCGATGCGGGGCCGAGCCGCATCGTCATCGCCCGCCGGAACGACGACCGGCGCGAGCACGTCACCGCCCTGATCGCCGCCGCGTCGCGGCAGCGCGGCTGAGTCCTCCCGCACATGGCGCCGGGAGGCGGTTGACGGCTTCGGCGCCGTCGTCACCACCGCCTGCGTGCAACTCACTTGCATCGATCCTGCAATGCGTACGCGCGAAGCTCCGCCGTGAGCACTACCGCTCCCGATCGTCGGAAAGAGGAAGTGAGCCCGGTGAAACTACACCAGTTGCCCAGAAGGACCGCCGCCATCGCAGCGGCGACGACCGCCTTCGCCCTGGGCGCGATAGGCCCGGCGCAGGCGGCCAACACCACGCTGAGCACGTCGTGGGGAAGCATGACCCACATCGACTCCGGCGACCACTTCAAGGTCTGCGACACCCGGGTGGACGGCTTCGCGGTCACAGGCGGTGTCCAGGAGTACTGGCCGCTGCAGGGTACGTGGCACGAAGCCTCGCCGTGGATTCTCGTGGACGGCGGGGACGCCGGCTGTTCCGGTGAAGGCGATTTCAATGTGGAGGAAGGCGCGAAGTACCGCCTCAAACTGTGCCTGGCCAATCACGACGGCGAACCCGGGTGCGTGTACAAGGTCTTCTACGAGTAACGGGAGCGATCGGTCAGCGTGTACGGGCCGCTGAGGAGCCGTTTGCCGACGGGCTGCCCGGACACGCGGAGTGAGGTCCCGGCTGGGCCATCGGCGGGTGGTCCAGCCGGGACGCGCCGTCCACGAGGTCGCACGACTTGGATGCGGCCTCGGCGCACGATGTCAGTCCTCCGCAGGTCGGCGGATCGCGGCCAGGGCGGCGCGAGCACGGCGTTCGGCCGGGCGCAGGTGCATCTCTGCGGCTGCGAGAAGGGCGGCTTCCACGTGCTCACAACGCGCACGTCCACGTCGACGGGTCGCGTCAGCGCTCAGCGCAGCGGCGGGTTCGGAGCGCCTGCCGGATCTCGGCCCCTTCGACTGCCGTGGGTCCTGGACGCGGCATTCGAGCGCTGGTCGAGAAGTGGACCTGCTGAACCTCGCGGGGAGCTTCACCGGCGGACAAATTCGGCTGCGCGCGGCTTTGCGCCTCCGCATACTGGCGGTCTCCGACTCCCGAAATCCGAAGGAACGTTCGCACGTGCAGGCTGCCGTCACCGTCACCCCCGCTCAGATCCCCGAACTGCTGCTGGGCCTCGCGACCGTGCGGCCCGTGTTCCTGTGGGGCGCTCCCGGGATCGGCAAGTCGTCGCTCGTACGGAAGTTCGCCGAGTCCCTGGGGCTGGAGTGCGTCAGCCTGCTCGGGACCCAGCTCGCGCCGGAGGATCTCATCGGGGTGCCCCAGATCCGCGACGGCCGGTCCGTGTTCTGCCCGCCCGAGTCCATCGCCCGTGACGAGCCGTACTGCCTGTTCCTGGACGAGCTCAACGCGGCGACCCCCGATGTGCAGAAGGCCTTCTACTCGCTGATCCTGGACCGGCGCATCGGGTCCTACGAGCTGCCCGCCGGCTCGATCGTGATCGGGGCCGGCAACCGTGCCACGGACAACGCCCTGGCGCGGCCCATCGCCTCCGCCCTGGTCAACCGGCTCACCCATGTCCACCTCCGGGCCTCGGCAGCGGACTGGCTGGTGTGGGCGGGTGAGAACGGTGTCCACCCGTGGGTGACGGACTACCTCGTCGACCGCCCCGACCACCTGTGGTCGCAGCCGCCCAAGACCGAGGAGCCGTTCTCCACGCCCCGTTCCTGGCACATGCTCTCGGACGCCTTGCACTCCTTCGGGCCGGAGATCGATGAGGAGACCCTGAAGGTCGTCGTGCACGGCACGCTGACACCCGCTCACGCCGTCTCCTTCTGCGGCTACGCGAAGATCGTCCGTCATGCCTTCGGTATCGAGGCGATCCTCAAGGGCGACGCCTCGTGGCCGGGGCGGCCCGAGGACCGCGACCTGCTCTACTACCTGGCCGACGCGTTCCGGGGGCGCCTGGTCAAGGAGCTGCCGCGCCGGAAGGAGCACGTCTCACCGGCCCTGCGGCAGACCGCCTATCGGGCCAAGGCACTGCTCGTGCAGCTCGCCGAGATCTCGGTCGAGGTCGCCCAGACCGTCATCGCGGACGACGCCGACGGGCTGCCCGTGCTGCCCGCGTGGTTCCTCGTGGACGCCGCGCGGGACATGCCCCGGCTGGTCGAGGCCCGGCGGTGAAGGGGGCCCGCGGGCGCCGGGGCGGTGGCAAGGACGGGAAGGACACGGCCGACCCGGCGACCGAAGCCTTCGCCGCCGGGCTCGCGCTCGTCAAGCGCAATCCGGCGTTCGCGGCCGTGGAGGCGTCCGTGTGCCGCCAGGACACGTGCGCGGCGGCCCCGGCAAGAGGGCTGGCCGCCGTCACATCGAACGGCACCATCCACGTACACCCCACCAGGCGGGCCGATCCGGCGGAGTGGGCGTGGGTGCTCGCGCACTGTCTGCTGCACCTCGGTTTCGGCCATGTGCCCGCCTCGGCGGACGAACCGCGCGAACAGCCCGACCGCTTCGACCTCGCGGCACGCTGCACGGTCGTCAACCGCTTCCTGGCCGGCCACCCGATGGGCCGGGCGCCGGTCGCCCTGCCACCGTCGTTCCCGGGCGGCGACGAGGAACTCCTCGCCGCGCGATGGCGGCGCGACGGCATCCCCGCGGGCTACGAACACTGCGGCACCGCGGGCGAGCGCCCCGACCAGATCCTCACCACCTGGAAGTCCTGGGACAATTCCACGGTCCCGGACTGGGAGACCGCCTTCGCACACGCGCTCACCCGCAGTGTGTCCGCCGCGATGGACGTGGCGGGCGGCCGCCGCGACCGGGTCACGGGCGAGCTCGCGCCCCAGCGGCCCTGGGACCGCGCCCTGAACTGGTTCGTCTCCTCCTATCCCCTGCTGGGCGGGATCGCCGCGGGGCTGAAGATCGTGGCCGACGCGGAACTGGCGCGTACGCAGGACATCACCATCGCGGCGGTGAGTCCGGTCGCGGGCGAGATCTACGTCAACCCGCTGCGCGGCTTCACGGACGAGGAATGGCGCTTCGTCCTCGCGCACGAGATGCTGCACGCCGCGCTTCGGCACGGCGAACGCCGGGGAGGCCGTGACCCGTTCCTGTTCAATGTCGCCGCCGACTACGTCGTCAACGACTGGCTCGTCCAGATGCGCGTCGGCGACATGCCGGAGGGGCTGCTGTACGACCCGGAGCTGCGGGGCCTGTCCGCCGAGGAAGTGTACGACCGCATCGCCCACGACCTGCGCCGCCGCCGCAGGCTCGCAACGCTGCGGGGCAAGGGTGCCGGGGACATCCTGGGCGAGCCGCTGCCGCATGCCGGTGCGCGGCCGTACACCGATCTGGACGAGTTCTACCGGCGCGGGCTGGTCCAGGGCCTCGACCTGCACCAGTACGGGGAGCGCGGCCGCCTGCCCGCAGGGCTGATCCAGGAGATCCGTGCCCTGTCGCACCCGCCCCTGCCATGGGACGCGCGACTGGCCCGCTGGTTCGACGAGTACGTTCCCCGGCCGGAGCCCGTACGCTCGTACGCGCGTCCGGCACGGCGGCAGGCCTCGACCCCCGACATCCCGCGCGCCGGGCGGTACTTTCCGCCCGAGGAGACGGCTCGCTGCACCTTCGGCGTCGTCCTGGACACCTCCGGCTCGATGAACAGCACCCTGCTCGGCAAGGCTCTCGGGGCCATCGCGTCGTACGCCGAGGCCCGCGACGTGCCCGCGGCACGCGTCGTCTTCTGCGACGCCGCCCCCTACGACGCCGGTTACCTGCCGCCCACCGAGATCGCCGGCCGGGTGCGGGTACGCGGCCGCGGCGGCACCGAACTCCAGCCCGGTGTGGACCTGTTGCAGCGCGCGGATGACTTCCCGCCGGGCGCGCCGGTCCTCGTCATCACGGACGGCTGGTGCGACGTCCTCCGCATCCGGCGCGAGCACGCCTACCTGATCCCGCAGGGCGCGTCACTGCCGTTCACCCCGCGCGGCCCGGTGTTCCGGCTGACCTAGGGACTTCGGCCCGGAGGGTGAACCGACCGGGCCGGGAGGGCCGGCGCGGTGCCTCGTCACGTCCGCCCGAGATCGGCCTGTACGAGGTCGTGGTCCGACCACGCCGTGAGGTGCACCCGCTGCTCCAGCGTGTCGAAGCCACGGAGGAAGACGTAGTCGAACTTGCTGCGCCAATCGGTGGTCGGCTCGCACGTGCCCGCCCCGGAAGGACCGCACCCGGGGTCCGCGTCCCCGGCCACGCGCCACATCACGGCCAGTTCGGGTGCATCGGGCACCGCGTTGAAGTCGCCGAGAACGATCGTGCGGTCGTAGCGGGCGACCGCCTTGGCCAGCACGCCGGTCTGTTGCGCGCGGACCGATTCCTGTCGTCGCTCGGCCAAGTGCGTGTTGAAGACCCGGACGGGCATGCCGTCCACCAGGGTCGTGACGGCCATGTACCCGCGGTCCTCGGAACCGCCGTCGAGGTATTCGACGTTCACGAGGTCGGACATCGGGGCGGCCGCGAGGATGGCCTGACCGAAGCCCCCGGGGCTCCAGGGCAGGCCTCCGCATCGGCTCCAACTCGGCAGCACCGATCCGTACTCGACGTGGTAGACCAGTCCGTACCGGTATCGCAGATAGTTCCGGATCTTCTCCACATCGCCCACGCACGCTTCCTGCAGGCCGATGACCTGAGGCGCGTACGTGGCGATCTCCGCGGCTCTGCCGCCGTTCTGCCCGCCCCCCTTGCAGGGGTTGCAGATGTTCCAGGTCATGACCCTGTTCGGCACGGCGTTCTCGGGGGCGCCGGCCGGCAGTGGCTGAGCCGTGTAGACGCTGCTCGATGCGCTGGGGCCGGCGAGCAGCAGGCAGGCCACGATCAGCGCACCCGCGAGCCACCGCGCGCCGGTTCCGGTCACCTTCGGCTCCTCGAAGTCGATTCACACACCCACGTGCGGGGTGCCCCCGCACGAGTTTATGTGGCGGTGTGTTTGCGCCTGCTCACGGATGTGTACGGTGCGAGGGGGCCGCCGGACGCTCACCCCATGGCCACCGTGCGTCGCCCTTCGCCACCACCCGAAGGGGGGATCCGCGATCCCTGGACAACCGCGGCCTTCATCCGGATTCCGGGCCGCGCGATCGTTGAAGGGCAGGCGACGGACCGGCCCGGTCCGCCCGCACCTCGACCCGAACGGGAGCCACCATGACCCGCATCGCCCTGATCACCGGCGCCAACCGGGGCCTCGGCCGCAGCACCGCACTGCACCTCGCCGAGGCCGGGACCGATCTGATCCTCACCTACCGCTCGCACGCCGACGAGGCCGAGGCCGTCGTGGAGGCGGCCAGGAAGCTCGGCCGCACGGCGGTCGCCCTGCGGCTGGACACCGGCAACACCGCCGAGTTCCCCGCCTTCACCGCGCAGGTGCGTCAGACGCTGGACCGGGAGTGGGGCCGCGACGACCTCGACATCCTCGTCAACAACGCCGGCCACGGGGTGCACGCGCCGTTCGCCGAGACCACCGAGGAGCAGTTCGACGGGCTGATGGACGTCCACGTCAAGGGCGTCTTCTTCCTCACCCAGGCCCTGCTCCCCCTCATCAAGGACGGCGGCCGCATCCTCAACGTCTCCACCGGCCTGACCCGCTTCATCGCCGCACCGACCGCCGCGTACGCCGCGGCCAAGGGTGCCGTGGAAATCCTCACCCGGTACCTCGCGAAGGAGCTGGGGCCGCGCGGCATCGCGGTCAACGCCCTCGCGCCGGGCGCCACCGGCACCGACTTCGGCGGTGGCGGGGTCCGCGACGACGAGGGGATGCGGTCCATGCTGAGCGGTGTCACCGCGATGGGCCGCCCGGGCGAGCCCGATGACATCGGCGCCGCCGCTGCCGCGCTGCTCGCCGAGGGCACCTCCTGGGTCACCGGCCAGCGCATCGAGGCGTCCGGCGGCATGCTGCTCTGAAGGCCCGCCCGGGCCCGAGCACCTGAGCCAGGGCCGTGCCCCGGCTGTCAGGCACCATGGTCACGAGGGAGACTGGAACCGTGGACCGAGCACAACTCGCGGACTTCCTCCGCACCCGACGCGAAGCCCTGCAACCGGAGGACGTGGGACTGCCCCGCGGGCCGCGCCGCCGCACCCGCGGCTTGCGCCGGGAGGAGGCGGCGGCTCTCAGCGGTATGTCGACCGACTACTACAGCCGGCTGGAGCAGCAGCGCGGGCCGCAGCCCTCGGAGCCGATGCTGGCGGCCATCGCCCGTGGTCTGCGCCTCTCGCTCGCCGAGCGCGACCACCTGTTCCGTATCGCCGGGCACAACACCCCCGCCCGGCCCGGCAGCCTGCGCTCCGACCACATCACGCCCGGCCTGATGCGCATCCTCGGGCGACTGGACGACACCCCGGCGCAGGTCGTCAGCGATGTGGCGGAGACCCTGGCCCAGACCCCGGCGGCCACCGCGCTGCTCGGCGACCAGACACGGTTCACCGGACCTGAACGCAGCCTCACGTACCGCTGGTTCACCGATCCTTCGACCCGGCTGGTGTACCCGGAGGAGGACCACCCGCTGCACAGCCGCTTCTTCACCTCCGGACTGCGGGCCGCCTACTCACGGCAGGGCGCGGGCGGCCGGGCCGAGAAGCTGCGCGATCTTCTGCTGGAACGCAGCGCGGAGTTCGCCGCCCTGTGGAGCGCGCACGAGATCGACGTCCCACGGGTGGACCCCAAGCTGGTACGCCACCCCGAGCTGGGCGTCCTCACCCTCCAGTGCCAGGTCCTGCTGGACCCGGAGCAGAACCAGACGCTGCTGGTGTACACCGCCACGCCCGGCTCGGCGGACGACGAGAAGCTGCGGCTGCTGCCGGTGCTGGGGGCGCGGGCGGTGGGCACCTGACGGTCCTGCCTAGGGCAGGACCGTCGCGTGGGTGGCGGCGCGGGCGAGATCCGGGCGGCTGAGCACTTCGGTGCTGTCGACGAACTGGTCCACGGCGCCGGCCGGTGGCAGGGCGAGCACGGCCGGATCGGTGATGCGGGCGGTCAGCGCCCCGGCGAAGCGTTCGGCGTGCAGGACCTGGAACGGCCGGTTGTGGTACGGCCGAGTCGTGGGGTCGACGGGGTCGCAGAGGCCCAGGCGGTTGTGCGCCGCCGCGACCGTCTCGTAAGCACGGGCGAGGTGGCGTTCGCGGGTGTGCCAGTCGGTCGCGGCGAGGGCCGCGATGAGCACCGGCGTGAGGGCGGCCCCCTGGGGGCTGGTGGCGAAGGCGCTGCCGAGCCATTTGCCGTACGGCGGGTAGCGGCGGTCCATGAGGAGGCAGAGCCGCATCAGGTCCCGCACCAGCCGGGCGGCGACGACGGCGGAGCCGAGTTCGTCGCCCACCTCGCCGCAGCGCCCGACGAAGGCTTCCTCCTGGGAGATGCGCCGCCACTGGCAGGCGAGGAGGTACAGCCAGACGTCGTCGGGGTACCAGGCGAGGGCCGCCCGGGCCGGTACGAGGCGTCCGAGGCCGTCGTGGAAGACCGCACCTGCCGTGACCTCGGCGAGACGCTGTGCGGGGGTGGCCAGCCAGTCCGCCGGGGTGATGCCGTCGCCCGGGTCGAATCCCAGCCGTTCGGTGAACCAGGTGGCGGCGTCGGTGACCGTCACCCGGTGACGCACCGGGCCCCCGGTCTCCCGCATGACCCCGATGCCGTCGTCGCCGGTCTCGGCGAAATGCGTCGGGTAGCCGCAGAACGACTTCGGCAGGCGCTCGGAGAGCAGCGCCACGATGTCCGGTCCGTGACGGGCGGCGTCCCGCGGGTGCAGGAAGACCTCCAGACGAGGACCCCACTCGTGGTCGGCGGAGCGGGCGGTGTCGAAACCGAGGACTTCCGAACCGCTGCCGAGACGGGCGGCGGAATGTGTCAGCCCGGGGACGGCTTCGTCCAGCAACGGCCGCACGGCGACGGCGTAGAAGCGGCGCGAGAGTTCCAGTCCGGGAATGAAGCGTGGCGGCGTCATACCGCCGAGAGTGCCGTAGTGACGGTGACGGGGCGACAGCATTTCCGCGCGATCCGCTGCGCCTGTCGCCTCCGGGCCGCCCTGGTCATGGCAGTTCGAGTTCGGGCAAGGAGAAGAATTCGCTGATGGCCCGCACCGTTCGTTCCTCGTCGTCCTCCCGGTCGACTTCGGCCGTCGGCCCGGTCAGCTGCGCCGCCGTGAGGGCGGGCAGCAGCAGATCGGGCTCCTGGCCCGCGCGGTAGTACAGGGTCTCGAAGCTGAAGCCCGTGATCAGACTCCCGTCGCGGTAGTACTGGAACGAGGGCATGTGGGCCTTCGGCCGGCACGGCTCGGTCACGAAGACGGCGAGCTCGCCGCCGTCCCGGCACAGACGTCCGTAGTCGGCGAGGTCGTAGTCACCGTTCTCCCAGCTGAACATGTCGTGCATCACCAGTCCCCAGTCGGCCCCCGTGCCGTAGGCGAGTGGCATGCGCTGCTGGTCGAGGAGTCCTCGCACGAGCGTGTCCAGGGGCAGCCCTCGGAAGAAGACGACGTTGGTCTCCTCGTGGTGCGGGAGCGCGCGGCGTATCCAATGCGTCATGCCATGCACCGTAGACGCACCCACTGACACGGCCCGGCGGCCGCCCCCTGGCTGTTCGTCTCCGGTCACGAGGCCGCGGTGACGACGACGGCATCGCGCATCGGGAAGACATGGCCGGGCAGATGAGGCTGGCCTATCGGCCGATCGCCTTGTGAGCCGGAGGCCGGAGCGGTCGACCGGTGGGGCTTACGGTTTGTGGGTCACCCAGAGTGCTTCCGCCGGCCAGTGGTGGGCCCAGTCGGGCGGCTCGGTCTTGTTGTAGCCATTCGCCGCTTCGGGGGCGGGCCGCGGTTCGATGAGGTCGTCGATGACGAGACCCGCACCTCGCAGGACCCTGATCCAGTCGCCGTAGGTGAGCTGGTAGCTGACCGCGCCCTGGTCCTCATCGATGCTGTCCAGGCCGAAGTAGTCCCGTTGCAGCGTCGTGGTCGCGCGGCTGTTGGCTTCGTCGTAGCAGGCTTCGAACCACGGGCTGGCGACGTTGAACACCAGGCGCCCGCCTCGGCGCAGTACGCGTGCGGCCTGCGGTACGGCGAGGTGCGGGGGCGCCCAGCTGAGCCCGCCGTAGTCGCAGAACACGAGGTCGAAGGTGTCGGCGGCGAACGGGAGGTGTTCGGCGGCGCCTTGCACCAGGGGGTAGCGGGTCGGCCCCATCGCACGGGCCGCGGCGGCAAGCTGCTCCTCGGACAGGTCGAACCCGACCACCGAGGCGCCTTCGGCGGCGAGCGCCCTGGACCACTGTCCGGCGCCGCAGCCGAGTTCCAGTACGCGCCGGCCGGTGACGTCGCCGAGCGCCTGCAGGTGCGCGTCGGGGATCGCGTACGTGCCCCACAGGCGGGGCATCGCACCGATGCGCGCGTCGTGTTTGTGCTGGTAGGAGCTGCTGATCTGATTCCAGAAGCGCCTGTTGCCGGAAATGCTGTCCATGCCCCGACCCCACCACCACCTGCTGCGGCGGTCAACGTGATTGAGGGCTAGCTCCTACGGAACAGGGCCGTCCACAGGAATCCGGCGCCGAAGCGGGGCAAATCCGCCGGCTCGCCCCGCAGCCCAGGTCCAGGGCCCGGCCGGGGGCGATCAGGCCCTGTTCGAGGTAGCGGGCCAAGCTCTCGTCCGGCTTCATCGGGAAGAACGGTACGGGCCTCGACCTGTCGGCGTAGAACCGGTCCCAGAAGTCCTTGCCGTCCCCGGCCGCCAAGTGGTCGCTCCCGGCATCGGCGACGAAGAACTCGTCAAGGAGTGCGAGAACGTCCTCGACAGTACGCACGGTCCGGTCCACCCAGGCCCCCTTTCAACCACGCCCGACCCTAGGAGCGCCGACGCCGGGAAGCCAGGTCGCCCCAAGCCCCCCACCAGCCCGAACGCCCCGCTGCCGCGTGACGCGCCTATCGCCGGGACTCCGTCTCCCGGCCCGCTTCCGCGTCCTTCAGCCGTGCGCCGAGAGCTCTGAACGGGCTGTTCCCAGCCGAGCCCGGGGCAAGAATTCCTCGGATTCGCCGATGAGTTCGCCGTGCTCGAACGGTCCACCCACCGACCCACCCGTCAACGGCAGGAGCCCCATGTCCACCATTCAGCCAGTGATCCTCACCGCCCACCAGGAGGTCCTGGCCGGGTTCTACACTGAGCTGTTCGGCGCCGAGGAGGTCTTCCGGGTACCGGCGGAAGGGCCGGTGTTCTACCTCGGTCTACGCATCGGCGACACCGACCTCGGGCTGGTGGCCAAGCCGGAAGCGGCCGACGGCGCGGCGCCCCGGATGCTGCTCAGCATCGCTGTGGACGATGTCGACGTGGCGCTCGGGCGGGTGGAAGCGCTCGGCGGATCGGTCGGCGGCGCGCCGAAAGACATGCCGTGGGGACAGCGTGTGGCCCACGTCCTGGACCCCGACGGCAACCCGCTGAACCTCACGCAGCCGATCGAGCCGTCCGGCGTGCAGCCCCCTGGGCAGTGACGAACGATCCGGAAGGGGCCGTTCATCTGCGTTTTTCCGCAGGGGAGTTGATCGCGGCAGCGGACAGGAGGGCAACCTTCCGTCCCTGCCGACCGTCCTGTACTGCATGCGAATCTCTTTCCTCATTCACAACGCGTATGCGATCGGAGGGACGATCAGCACCACCTTCAATCTGGCACGCGCTCTGGCCGATCGGCACGAGGTGGAGATCATCTCCGTGCTCCGGAGCAGGGAACACCCGAGCATCGCGCTCGATCCACGGGTGCGGTTACGGCCCCTGGTGGATCTGCGGCACGAGAAGGACCACCCCCGCCATCTCACCCCGGCGAAGGTCTTTCCCTCCTCCGAGTACCGCTACAGCGAGTACAGCGCGCTCACCGACGAGCGCATCGGCAAGGCGCTCGCCTCGCTCGACGCCGATGTCGTCGTGGGGACGCGGCCCGGGCTCAATGTCCACCTGGCGCTCCAGGCACCCGCGCGGTCGGTGCGGGTAGGACAGGAACACCTCGCCCACGACCACCACCCCCCGCGACTGCGCAGGACGCTGCGCAGGGCCTATCCGCGACTGGACGCGCTCACCCCCGTCACGGACGCCGACTCGGCCGTCTACCGGCGCAAGATGCGGCTGCCGGGGGTACGGGTGGAGGCGCTGCCCAACAGTGTCCCCGCTCCGGTTCTCACCCCGGCGGACGGCCGGGGACGCATCGTGGTCGCCGCCGGGCGGCTCGCACCGGTGAAGCGGTTCGACCTGTTGATAGACGCCTTCGCCCCGGTCGCGGCGGCTTTTCCCGAGTGGCAGTTGCGCATATACGGCAGGGGGGAGGAGCGGGAGCGGCTGCGCGCGCTCATCGACCGGCTCGGGTTGTACAACAACGTCTTCCTGATGGGTGCGGTGAGCCCGATGGAGGCCGAGTGGGTCAAGGGGTCGATCGCTGCGGTGACCTCCGAATTCGAGTCCTTCGGCATGACCATCGTCGAGGCGATGCGCTGCGGGCTGCCCGTGGTGAGCACCGACTGCGCGTACGGTCCGGGCGAGATAATCGCCGACGGGGAGGACGGCCGCCTGGTGCCCGTCGGCGACCGGAACGCGCTGGCCGGCGCCCTCCTCGACCTCGTCGGCGATGACGCACTGCGCCGCCGCATGGGGCGCAACGCGGCGGTGAATTCGCTGCGTTACGGCCCCTCGACCGTCGTGGCCCAGGCCGAGCGGCTGTTCGAGGAGCTGCTGGCCGCCCGGCGCGAGGGCCGGGCGGTGGCCGGGACCGGCCGCACCCTGGCGAGCAGTGGTTTCGCGGCCAGGGACACCTTGCTCGTCGCGGCCGGCAGCGTCGTGAGGGCCGCACGGAAGGCGCGACGATGAGGGACGAAGGCGCGAACGGACCGGTGGAGCAGCCGCGTGGCGCGGTGACGGTGCGGGACGGAGGGGGTCTGCTGGTACGCGTCCACCTGCCGCCGTCCGCCCTTGCGGAGCCGCGGCTGCTGCTTCAGCCGCGTCCGAAGAAGGGGCAGCCGGAGGAGGCGGGGCTCGCTCTCGTGCTGGAGCCCGCGGGGCCGAACGAGTGGCAGGCCGTGGTGGAAGCCGACCACGCCCTTGAGGAAGGCCGCTGGGATGCCTTTGTCGTGACCGGACCGGACGGGGAGCGCGTGCCGTTGCTGCCCGGCCTGCGCGATCTGCGCGGACTGGTGTCCGGGGCGAATGCCGCACCGGGCGCGCCGGTGGCGGTCCGGGTCCCGTACGCCACCAAGGACGGCCGGCTCGCCATACGGGCCTGGCGGCGCGCCACGCACGCGGAGGCGGGCCGGATCACCGTCGGCTCCGGCGCGATGACGGTGACGGCGCGGCTGTACGGTGCCGGGCTGAGCGAGGGAGCGGACGTCGCGCTGGTCCGGCGCGGACGGGAGTCCGTCGTCGTACGGGTCGCGCTGAGCGCCGAGGCGGGCGGCCAGGACTTCTCGTTCACGGTGGATTACGCGGACCTCCTGGCGGAAACGGCGGAGGGCGCGCCTGTGGTCTGGGACGTGTTCGTCCACCCAGGCGCCGGTGCTCCCCGGGCACGGATCGCCCGGCTGCTGGACGACATCGCGGACCGGAAGACGGTGTTCGTCTACCCGGCCACGCCGCTCGGCGGGGTGTCGGTGCGGCCGTACTACACCCTCGACAACGACCTCTCCGTGGAGGTCGCACCGCGGCGTTCACGGTGAAGGTGCCTCGTTCTCGGCCACGCGCGGCGGACAACGGCACCGGAGCCGTAGGCGGCGCGCCGCTCCCTCTCGGCTGAGCTCACCGGGCCGTGCGCGGAGGCCCGGTGAGCCCGACGGGTCACTCCTCGTCGCGGAGCCGGATCGCCAGCGCGGTCAGGGCTTCCGTCTCCTCGGTGCAGCCCAGGGCGGCCAGGCGCGGGACCGCCGTGTCGAGGCGGGCGAGGGCGAGGGCGGTGCGTTCCAGGTAGATGCCCTCCACGACGCCGGCGAGCCGGACGCACTCGGCCCACTCGCCGGCGTTCTCCGGTCCCGGCTCCCCGAGCCCGCCGAGGGCCTTCTCCAAGGCGGCCAGGGAGTCCTCGTACTGTCCGGCGTAGGCGTGGACCCGGCCGTGCTCGTAGGCGAGGGCGGTCTCCAGGGAGCGGCCGTGGGGCTCGTACCCGGCGGTGCGGGCCTCGTCGGCTATCCGTTCGGCGTCCGCGAGGCGGGCCAGTGCGTCGGTCAGTCCGTCGGCGCCCTGCTGGTCGGCCTGGAGGCGGGCGAGTTCGCGCAGGGCGTTGCTCAGCTGTTCGTAGCGCGGGGCGCGGGAGTGGGCGGCGAGCGCCTGTCCGACGGCTTCACCGGCCCGGTCGAAGTCACCGGCCTCGCCGAGGAGCACGGCCGTCTCGGCGGCGATCATGGCGTGGCTTCCGGGGTCGTCGTCCCAGCCCGCGGACTCGGCGGCGAGGGCGACGAACTCCGTCGTGGCGGCCTTGAGGTCCTCCCCCGCGTGCAGGGCGCGGGCGCGGATCAGGCGCAGTTGAGCGCTGAGCCGGTCGTCCAGCTCTCCGGCGGCGACGTCCGGTTCGGCCAGGACGGAGTCGAGGAGGGCGATGGAGTCCTCGATCCGGCCCAGGTCCAGGCTGAGCTGGGCGGCGTTGCTGTAGGTGCAGAAGGCGGCCGTCCGCTTGCCGTGCCGGAGGTCTACTTCGGCGGAGCGCGTCAGGTGGCGCAGGGCCTCCTCGGGGCGGCCCATGTGCATGCACACCTCCGCCAGGTCACCGTGGAGATTGGCGGTGTCGGCGACCCTGGCCGGCCACTCGGCGGCCACGCGCACGGCCTCGGACAGCTCGGTGTACGCGGCCTGCGGGTCCCGCAGGCCCATCCGGAACCGGCCGCGCAGTCCGAGCGTGCGCGGCAGATGCCAGGCGGGGCCGTGCTGCCGCAGCCCGTCGAGGTGTGCGTCGAGTTCGGTGAGCGCGGTGGGCAGCTCGCCGGAAAGGGCGTGGACGCCGGCCCGCAGCAGGGCGGCGCCGGATATCTGGACGGCCAGGTCGTGCCGGGTGGCGAACGTGCGCAGCAGCTCCACTTCGGCGGCCGCCGCCGCGAGGTGTTCCTCGCTCCCGGTGAGCTGCGCGCGCAGGCAGAGCGTGCTCGCGCGCAGGCGGAGCAGTCGGCCCTCCTGGCACGGCGTAAGCCCCGGCGCTTCCTCGTGCAGCCGGACCACGCGCGCGTGGGAGGCGGTCAGCGTCCCGGCCTTCTCCTCGGCGTCGGTGCCCGCGCCCCCGGCCTCGGCCTCGGCGAGCGCGGCGGCGGCGCGGGCGACCGCCGCGTCGCCCGGCAGCTCGGCCGCTTCGTACAGGACGGCGGCTTCCTCGTAGAGGGCGGCGGCCTTCGCGTCCTCGTCCCTGTGGGCGGCTCCGTTGGCCTCGTCGGACAGCAGGTCCGCGCGCAGCCTGGCGAGCGGGCCCACGGCCGGGTCCTCGGGGTGGGTGTAGTCGCGGGCGGCGACGAGAGTGCGCAGCCGTTCCCAGCAGGGCTGTGCGTCGGGGTGTCCCTGCTCGTCCAGCTCGCGTGCCCGGGCGATGAGCTCGGGGACCGTGTCGGGGACCGCGGCCGTCGTGTGGGCGGGGGGTGCGGCGGCCGGGGCGGCCGGGGAGAGGTCGTCGAGGGCGCGGGTGCGCAGGGTCAGTTCCAGCGTGTCGAGCAGCGGCGCGCGGTCGAGCCGGGCCTTGCGCCGGTCCGTGTGGGCCATGGTGCCGTTGCGGGCGTCGAAGCGGGCGGCGAGGTCGTCGGCGCGCTCCCGGACCTCGGCGCACAGTCCGGCGACGGTCCAGGTGCGGCCCGGGTATCCGGCGGCCGGCAGCTCGCCGTGGCCGAGGGAATCGACACGCCGCAGAAGGACCTCCACGCCGGTGAGGAAGTCGAACTGGTCCAGTGGCGAGTCCACCTCGGAGAACAGGACGCGGTTCTCGGCGAGCAGTTCGAGTCCGCGGGCCTCGTTGCCGGTCAGGGCGCAGAACTCCAGGTGCCGTCCGACCTCCCCGGCCATGGAGGGGTTGCGGCGGCAGCCCCGGTAACCGGCGAGGTGCAGTTCGCGGGCGCGGTCGGCGTCCCCGGTGCGCAGCAGGGGCAGCAGCGCGTACGAGAGGGAGCGGGCGGGCTCCTCCTGGCAGCTCTCCTTGCCTTCGAGGACGGGTTCCCAGGTGGCGAGGGCACGGGCGTCGTCGCCGGTCGTGAGGTGGTGGAGGGCCCGTTCGCAGATCTCGCAGGCTTCGCAGTCGCTCAACGGGGTGCGGGTCCGGGCCGCCCACAGCTCGTAGGCGGGAGCGGTGTCCTCGCCGGTGTGGGCGGCGAGCTGGTAGGTCTGCGCGTAGTAGGGCTGGAGGCCGAGGCCGGCCTTCTCGTACCGGGCGCGCATCTCGGTGAGCCACTGGCGCAGGCTGGTCAGCGGGATCTCGGGCAGCGCGCGCAGGGAGTTCGCCACCCACTTGAACCGCCAGAACAGCAGATGGCGCAGCCGGTCGGTGAAGACGTCGGGCTGCTCGTCGAAGAGGGTGAGCAGCCGGGCGAAGACGACAGGGGACTTGCGGGGCTCGGAGCCGTACGTGTACGCCTCCTGGAGCTCGAAGAGCGTACGGACGAGGGCGAGGGGGTCTTCGAAGCGCTCGGCGGCTTCCGCGAGTTCCTCGGCGGCGACGGTGCGGGCGCGGCCGTAGGGGCGCCGCTGGTTCTCCTGGAGCGCGTCGTACAGCTCGTCGGTGTTCTGGGGTGCGGTCGGCATCGTCAGCTGTCCTTGCGGAGGGCGTGGGCGAGGAGATCGAGGAACGAGCGGTTGATCAGGCTCGTCTCGGCGGGCCTGAGCGGACGCCGGGACAGCATCGCGGCCTGTCCGTACAGGGCTTCGGCGCTGGTACGGGCCAGCTCGGGCTCGGTGATGGCGGCTGCGGTGCGGACGAGCGGGTTGAGCTGGTTGAGGATCAGCTGGGCGCGCGGGACCTCCTGGCGCAGGGCGCCGAGGATGTCGCCCCACACCCCGCCCTGCTGCTCGCGGGCGAGCTGGGAGCGGGTGCGCTCGTGCCGTGCGTCGCGGCTGTCGATGAGCAGGGCCGGAGCGGAGGCGGGCTGGAAGGCGCGCAGGGCGACGTCGCAGTCGAAGGCGGCGAGGGCGTCGCGGGCCAGGGCGAGGTAGGGCGCCGCGGCGAGCTCCGTCTCGCGGTCGACGGGGTCCAGGTGGGCGGTGAGCGTCGCCGGGTCGAGGTCGGCGACGCTCACTTCGGGCCGGAGCTCGGGAAGCCGGTGGACCAGGTCCCTGTCGTAGGTGTAGCCGCCGTTGACGACGCCAAGGCCGGCGGCGGAGGCGATCGACGCGACCTGCCGGAACTCCTCCACGGTTGAGGTGACGAGCACGGTGCGGTGCGTGCGGGCGAACTCGTCGAGGGTGGCCGAGCCGTCGGTGGTCTCGAACGGAATCCAGGGCAGCAGCATCCGCAGGATCTCGTCGTCGTGCACCGCGAGCGACTTCACGGCCAGGTGGTGGGCGCCCAGGAAGCGGGCGAGCAGTTCCGGGTCGCTGGCGGCGACGCGGGAGATCCAGCCGCGCAGCCGTTCGGCGAGGGCGTCGCGGACGGCGGAGAGGGTGTCGTCCTCGTACAGGGACTCCCGGGAGGCCGTGGGGCGCAGGCTTTCGGCGTCGACCACACAGCGGACGAAGAACGCCCAGTCCGGCAGGATCTCCTCGGCCTGCTCCGACAGCAGCATGCCCTTGACGTGCACGCGGTGGCCGTGGCGGCGGCCGGTCGGGACCGCCTCGGGCAGCACGCAGGCGATGCCCTTCAGCCCCACGGCGGGCAGGTCGAGATCGAGAGTGTCCAGCGGCTCGAACCCGAAGACCTCCGTGCCGTAGGCGGCCAGGGCGCGGGACCGGGCTCCCGGAGTCGGGTAGGCGCGGGCCCAGGGCGCGGGCTCCGGGTTGATGCGGGTGGCCGGGCCGCCCCTGCCGTCGTCCACCGTCACCGGGTGGCGCAGGAGGGAGCCGAAGTGCCGGGCCAGGGCGGCGACCTGGGCCGGGCGGGTCCAGTCGCCCGCGTCCGCGCGCGGCGTGAGCGTGACGGTGGTGCCGGGGTCGGGGCGCGCGGAGGCGGGCAGGGTGCGGACGGTGTAGCTGCCGTCGCCGCGGCCCCGCCACTCCACGGCGGGTGCGTCGGGGGTGCGGGCGGAGCGGCTGAGGACGTGGATCTCGTCGGCGACGAGGAAGCAGGAGAGGAGACCGATGCCGAACTGGCCGATGAAGTCGCCGCGCTGCTCGGCGATCCGTTCGGCGCGCTTGCTGCTCCGGCCGATCGTGGCGAGGAAGGCGTGGACATCGGTCTCGGTGAGGCCGACGCCGTCGTCCTCGACGCGTACGACGGCCCCGTCGGCGTACAGGCGGATGCCGAACGCGTCGGCGGGGGCGTCGGGTTCGAGGGTGTGCCGGGCGGTCAGCGCGTCCACGGCGTTCTGCAGGAGTTCGCGCAGGTAGACGCGCGGGCTGGAGTAGAGGTGGTGGGAGAGGAGGTCGACGAGGCCGCGCAGGTCCACCTGGAAGGTGCGGTCGTCGCCGGTGGGTCGCGAGGTGGTGTCGGGTGCTGTCATCAGGCAGTCCGGAGAGGGAGGAGCGGGCGGATGGGAGGGGGCCTGTGGGCGGTCAGGCGCGGCGCTGGTGGCGGGCGAACTGCTTCTCGGGGTCGCCGAAGTAGGCCCACGGCCAGCTGGTGAAGGCACCGTCGAGCGCGCGGAAGACCCGCTTCGCCGTCTGCCTCTCGCCGGCCAGCGAGAGGGCCATCGCGAAGATGTTGAAGTCGTGCTGCCAGCCCGGGCGCCGTTCGTAGCCGGGGTGGAGGATGCTGTGCTCGGCAACGCGGCGCAGCTCTTCCCGTATCTCGTCGGTCTTCAGGCAGCCCGTCTCGTCAGACTCCACCCAGTCCTCGATGTGCGCCATGGGGATCACGCAGCCGATCCGGTCGCCTTCCGGCGCGTCGGCGTACGCGTCGCGGGCGAACCGCAGGGCCTGGCCCGGTTCGCCGCCCCAGCGGGGCTGCAACTGGGAGATCCATTCGATGTGGGTCTCCAGGTCCAGCGGAGCGCGGCGCAGGGCCGCGTCGCGCCGGGCCTCCGTGATGTCGGCGCCGAGGGACATGCCGCGGCCCGAGGTGAGGAGCCGGCGCCACGGGGTGACCCACTCGGGCCGCAGCTCGGCCGCTTCGAGCAGCTGCTCCTCACCGATGCGGAGCCGCTTGTGGAAGACCCGCCACTGCTGCTCCGTCACCTGGGACGCACGGGCGGCGGTGCGCGCCTCCCAGCCCCATTGGATGTGGCGGGCTCCCGAGATGAGCAGGGCGGTTGCCCGGTGCTCCTTGTCCTCCTCGACCGCTCGGCCGATCCAGGTCTGCAGGCGGCCGAGTTCTTCGAGTTCGTTCAGGATCCGGTGGTCGCGGCCGAGGTCGAAGGGTGCCAGTGCCGCCTTGACCGCCTCCCAGTCCCCCAGGCGGGCCGCCCCCACGAGGGCGAGGACCCGGGTGTCCCCCAGGGCCCGCAGGGTGTACATCCCGTTCTGCTTGTGTGGAGCGGGAAGCGCGTACGGGCCGGCCGCCGGTCTCTCCTCAGCCCTGCCGAACAGCTTGCCGAACATGCCGCACCCTCCCCTGGTCCCGCTTGATCGTTCGGTGCAGCATAAGCGGCCCCACCGACAACGGCTCCACAGGGCCTTCACGACTGCTTCATACTCCCGGCACCGGCGCGGATCGGGCCCTTCTCAGGGCCTCGCCGCCGCCAGGGCCTCCTCGAACTCCCCGTACGCGTCCGCGTCGAAGAGCACGAACCGCACCTCTTCGACGGGCGCCGCGGCCTCGGCGAGCACGGTGCGTACGGCGATGCGGGCCCCGTCGTCCATGGGCCAGCCGTAGACGCCGGTGGAGATCGCGGGGAAGGCGACGGTACGGGCCCCGAGTTCCGCGGCGACGCGCAGGGATTCGCGGTAGCACGACTCCAGCAGGGCCGAACGGTCTTCGTTCCCGCTCCACACCGGGCCGACCGTGTGCACGACCCAGCGGGCGTCGAGCCTTCCGGCGGTGGTGGCGACGGCCTGGCCGGTGCGCAGCCCCTTGCCGTAGTGCGAGGCGCGCAGCTCCCGGCAGGCGGCGAGGATCGCGGGCCCACCCCGGCGGTGGATCGCTCCGTCCACGCCCCCGCCGCCGAGCAGCGAGGAGTTCGCGGCGTTGACGACGGCGTCGACGGACTGGCGGGTGATGTCTCCCCGGACGAGGGTGACGGTGACGTCGGAAGGGTCGCTCATGCGGTCATCATGCCCTGACTCCGCCGGCGGCGCGGGAGTTGTCCGACGACGTTGTCAGTGCCCGGTGTTAGCGTCGCCACCATGGCGAATCGTTCGTATCTCTACTCCGCGGACTCGGTTCCGAGCGACGCGGACATCCCGCAGCGGATCCGCTGCATATCCGAGCACAACTGGGACATCCCGCTCGCGCACAAGCTCCTGGTGGGGCACGGGACGCGGGTCGTCCCGTCCATGATCTGGAACCATCCGATCTGTATCGCGGCGGATTACGCCGATGGGGCGGCGCTGCTCCGCGACGTCCTGCGCGCGGTCGGCAACGGCCTCGGGGACGACGCCGAGTTCGCCGAGTGCGTGGCCAGGACGGCGGCGCACCTGGAGAAGCAGGAGGCGAAGTACTTTCTGCTCGAAACGGGCGAGATCGTTTCGATGACGGACGACGACCCGGCGGAGAGCGTTCGGCGTCTGGCGTCCGAGGACGTCCCGGAGGCGGTCTCCCTGGCCGAGGCGGCGATCGCCGGTCGCAACGACGCCTGGCTCGCTTCCGTACGGGCCGACTGGCAGCGGCACTTCGCCTCGTTCTACGCCGACGCGCTGTATTTCTCCTTTCCGGAATCCACAGACGACTGACAACGGGGTTACGTGATGGCGAAGTTCATGCTGCTGGTCAACCACGACGGCGGGGTCTTCGAGGAGCCGATGGACACCTGGCGGCCGGGTGACATCGCGGCCCACTTCGACTACTACGCCCTGTTGACCAAGGAGTTGACCGAGAGCGGGGAGCTGGTCCGGTTCATGGCGCTGGCCGACCCGCGGCAGGCCCGTACGGTCCGCGCGGACGGCGTCGCGCCTCCGGTGGTGACCGACGGGCCGTTCGCCGGGTCCAAGGAGGCGCTGGCCGGCTTCAACGTCTTCGAGGTCGAGTCGGAGGAGCGGGCGCTGGAGATCGCCGCCCGTATATCGGCCGTCCCTGGCCCCGGTGGTGTGCCCACGCGACAGCCGGTCGAAGTGCGGCAGGTCATGGCCGATGAGCACGGTCAGCTGTGAGGCGAGCGGGCGCCCCGTGACCGGCCCGGTGCGCGTCGAGGACCTGCCGCCGCTCGCTCCGCGGGTCCTCGACGCCCTACGGTGCGATGCGGGCGAGTGAACCCGTCTCCAGCGCGGTCCACAGGGCGCCGTCGGGGCCGACGGCGATGCCGTGCGGTTCCGAGTCCGGGGTGGGCAGGGCGTGGGCGGTGACGGTGCCGCCCGGGGTGATCGTCGCGACGCGGTTGGCGCCCCACTCGGTGAACCACACGGCGCCCCCTCCGTCGACGGTGACGGCGTGCGGCCGGGCGGCGCGGTCGGGCAGCGGGAACTCCGTGATCCGCCCGTCGGGGGTGATCCGGCCGATCTGACCGGCGGCGATCTCGGCGAACCACAGGGCGCCGTCGGGACCCGCCGCGATGCCGACCGGGCCCGCCGCCTCCGTCGGCAGGGGGTGCAGGGCGACCGCGCCGTCCATGCCGATCCGCCCGATGGCATTGCCCTGGTTGAGGGTGAACCACATCGCGCCGTCGCCCCCGGCGGTGATCGCGGACGGGAACGCGCCGGTGGCGGGGAGCGGGAACCGGGTGACGTCGCCGTCGACGGTGATGCGGCCAATGCGGTCGGCGGCGGTCTCGGTGAACCAGAGCGCTCCGTCCGGGCCCGCCGCGATGCCGAACGGCCCGGAGCCGGAGCCCGGTACGTCGTACTCGGTGATCGCGCCGTCGGTGGTGATCCGCCCGATCCGGTCGGCCCGGTA
Source organism: Streptomyces sp. NPDC052299 (assembly GCF_040679335.1). Lineage (NCBI taxonomy): Bacteria > Bacillati > Actinomycetota > Actinomycetes > Kitasatosporales > Streptomycetaceae > Streptomyces > Streptomyces sp. NPDC052299. Next base: position 202,196 of record NZ_JBFAUP010000015.1, read on the forward strand.
CTCGGTGAACCACAGCGCGCCGTCCGGACCGGGTGTGATGACCGTCGGTCCGCAGTCGGGGGCGAGGCGGTGCACGGTCGGCTGCTCGCCGGGGACGAGGCGGCCGATCCGGCCGCTGTGGACGAGGGTGAACCACAGCGCTCCGTCCGGGCCCGTGGTGAGGGTGTACGGTCCGGCGTCGGGGCCGGACACCGGGTGCTCAGCGATCGATACCGGGGTCGCGTCGTGCACAGGTTTCCTCTGTTCGTGTTCGGTGGTGGGACAGGGACGTGTTCCGCGGTCCCTCAACGGCTGCCCGCTGTGGTGGGCTTCGGCGTATCGGTGGACTGTACCGGCGTCGCGGCGCCTGCCACGGACCCGCCCTTCGTCAGCCACAGGCCCGTGAACACGGCCGTGGCCAGGGTGAGGGCACCCGCCGTCAGGAAGGCGCTGTCGAGCCCGGTCTCGAAGGAGGCACCGCTGGACTCCCTTGCGCGGACCACGGCTCCGAGGACCGCCACGCCGAGCACCGCGCCGATCTGCCGGACGGTGCTGCTGATGCCCGAGGCAAGGCCCCCTTCCTGCGGGCTGACGGCCTGGATGGCGGCGCCGGTGAGCGGGGACATCGTCAGGGCGAAGCCGACGCCGACGACCGCCAGCCGCCACCACACGTTCCCGTAGGCCGTGTCGGCGTGCACCGTGCCGAGGGCCAGCAGTCCGAGCCCGGCCAGAGCCAGACCGGCGGTGACCACGACGCGGAAGCCGTGCCGGGCGGCGAGCCGCCCCGCGTACGGGCTGACGATCACCATGGCGAGGGTGGCGGGAAGGGTCTGCAGCCCGGCGCGCAGGATCGAGCTGCCCTGGACGTACACGAAGAACTGGGAGAAGAAGAACGTCGAGCCCATGAGCGCGAAGCCCACCACGCCCATGGCGGTGTTGGAGACGGTGAACAGGCGCTCGCGGAAGAGCCCCAGCGGCAGCATCGGTGCGCGGCGGCGCGCTTCGACGGCCACGAAGGCGGCGAGGAGGAGCGCCGCGGCGGTGAAGCTGCCGAGGATCAGCGGCGACGTCCAGCCGCGCACTCCGCCCTCGATCAGCCCGTAGGCCAGGGCGCCCACTCCCAGTACGGACAGCACCGTCCCGGGGATGTCGAGCGCGGGGGCGTCCGGATTGCGGGCCTCCTGGAGGTGACGCAGCCCGACCACGAGAAGGACCGCGCCGATGGGCAGGTTGACCAGGAAGATGGCGGCCCATCCGAAGGCGTCGGTGAGCACGCCGCCGGCCACGGGCCCCGCGGCAAGACCGACTCCGCTGAGTCCGGCCCACAGCCCGATCGCCTTCACGCGTTCCTGCGGCACCGGGTACGCCGCCGCGAGCAGGGCGAGCGAGGCGGGGCTGAGCGCCGCGGCCCCGATGCCCTGGAGCACCCGTCCGGCGATCAGCCAGCCGAGCGAGGGTGCGAGGCTGCACACCACCGATGCGGCGGTGAACATCGCGACACCGGACAGGAAGACGCGTTTGCGGCCGAACCGGTCGGCGAAGATGCCGCCGGACAGCAGCAGCATGGCGACCAGCAGGACGTACGCGTCAACGATCCATTGTAGGCCCGTGAGTTGAAGGTGCAGGCGGTGCTGCATGTCGGGCAGCGCCGCTCCCACGATCGTGTTGTCGAGCAGGACCATGAACTGGCCCAGGCAGGTCACCGTGAGCAGCACGGCGCGGTTCGGCCGGCCGCTTGCGGCCTCGTGCGATGCAGTAATGGCAATCCCTCGTTTCCTAACGCAGCCAGCGACTGCGTTAGGCGACTGTAAAGGATGTTGATCCGTAAACGCAAGCGTCGACTGCGTTAAAGTGGGCGCATGAACGAACAGCGAGCCCGGCGGCCCGGTGGGCGCAGCGCGCGCGTCGGCGCCCAGGTGCACCAGGCCGTCACCGAACTCATCAGCGAACGCGGCTACGGGAACTTCACCGTCGGCGACGTGGCGGCGCGGGCGGGCGTGGCCGACAGCAGCATCTACCGCCGGTGGGGCGGCCTGGAGGCGCTGCTCAGCGACGTGGCGCTCAGCCGCCTCAACGCGCGCTCGCCGATGCCCGACACGGGGAGCCTGGCCGGCGACCTGCGTACGTACGCGGCCCAGGTCGCCCGCCAGATCACCGGACCCGACGGACCGGCACTCCTGCACCTGGCAGTCGCCCTGTCCACCACCGGTCAGCAGGGCGCGCAGGCCCGCGACGCCCTCCGCGCGGAGCGCAGCGGGCAGTTGCAGTCCATGCTCGACCGCGCACGCGAGCGCGGCGAGCCCGCACCCGACGCGCTCACCGTGCTGGACCACGTCCTGGCACCGATGTACATCCGCGTCCTGTTCGGCATGGGCCCGCTCACCCCGGAGTACGTGGAAGGGCTGGTCGACCGGCTGCTGTGACCCGGGCCGGGTGTCCGAATTCCGGTGGCGCGGGACACCGTCACCCCCACACTGTTCCTGTAGCGATCAGCTGCCCACGGACCGGCCACGGGGGAAGTTCATGACGGAGCACGACGACGCGTACCGGGCCCCGGCGGACCGACCGCCCGAGGGCCCTCCGTACACCCCACCGGCCGGGGTCTTCGGGCCGCCCGCGGACGTCCCGCCCCAGCACTCCCCGTACGCCGCCCCGCCCGGGGTATTCGGGCCGCCGCCGCAGGTACCGCACCTCCCGCAGGCCGTGCCGCCGCCGCGCTCGCCCTACGGGCCCGGGCCGCGATATCCGTACGGCCCGCCGCAGTACAGCCCCGCGCAGCCGCCGCCCGCCCGGCGGCGCAAGCGTCTGGTCCTGTTCGGCGCGGCCGGGGTGGCGGCCGCGGGCCTGGTGGCCGGGCTGCTGGTCTGGCACGGGGGGCCGGGGGCCAAGGAGCCGGTCGCCAAGCGGGATCTGAAGCCGTTCCGGCAGGCCGTGGCCGCGCTGGCCGACGCCCCCGGTCTGCGGTACGAGGATTCCGCTGACGACCCGGTGAAGCGGGACATCACCGTCACCGCGTCCGGCAGCCGCTTCGGCGCCGTGGAGGCCGGGGGCTCCGGACTCGCCCGCGAGGTTCTGCACATCGGCGGCAGGACCTTCACTCGGGCGAAGGACTCGGTCTCTGCTGCGTGGGCGGCCGCCGACGAGAGCGACAGCGTCACACGGGAGACGGTCGGTCACATGCCGGCCCCGGCCGACCTGGCGACCGCGCTCTCGAAGGCGCTCGACCGGCTGGAGGGCACACCGGCCCCCAGCGGGTCCGCGCAGCCGCCCTCCGTCGACGGCACCCCGGCCCTCGCGGTGGACACCTCGGCCGGCCGGCTGCTCGTCACCGGACAGAAGCCGCACCGGGTCCTGCGCCTTGAGTCCTACGGGCCCTCCCGGTCGGGAGGGGCGTCTGGCGGCTCGGCCGAAGCGGCCTCGTTCCGGCTGACGTCCGTCACGGCGGAGGAGGGCTCCGAGGACGAGGATCCGCCCGAGATCCCCGAGGTGACGGACGGCCCGCTGGCGGACAGCGATTCCGCCGGGCTGGACCTTGCGCCGGTCGCCGAGGACGCCGTCGACCCCATGTACGACACGCTGGAGAAGCAGACCGAGGAGCTGAAGAACGCCACCGACAGCGGCATCAACCTGACCCTCAGCAGCGGCGGAACGGTGAAGTGCGGTTCCGGTGGCTGCACGGCGAAGAACAGCTTTTCCGGACACATCACCACCAGCGCCAAGAGCCGCCTCATCAGCGGCAAGGTCACCGCGGTGATGACCGCCTCCTTCAGCATCGACGGCAGGTCTGCCGGCCGGTGCACCAGCCCGCAGAGCTCCTTCGCGGTCTCCGGGACGTCGGTCTCCGGCAGCCTGTCCTGCTCCGATCCGGGCGCCGGGCCCACCTTCTCCTCGGTCGAGGCGCAGAAGAAGAACGAGGCGCGCGCCCGGTCCCGGGCCAGCGGCGGGCGGCTCGTCCAGTACCGCATCCCCTACCGCGCCGACACCCTGATCAACGCCTACGCCCTGGCGAAGACCGAGGTCAGGAAGCTGGTCGACAAGGTCCGCGAGGAGCGCGACACAAGCGGCTGCGGGCTCCGCACCCCGGCATCGGGCGCGGCGGCCCGCTCCCAGGGCGTCACCGTGCCGGCCGGACTGTTCCACTCCCCCGCCCACCACCGGCCGTCCGTCCGGACCGGGTTCCTCACCGGCGCCAAGTGCCCCGACGCCAAGGCGGTGAAGGCCGCGGAGACCGTCGTCGACCGGGCCGGGGACGGGAAGGTGCGCAAGTCCAGCAACTACCACCCCCACTTCAGCGACGAACGCGTGGCGGAAATCCTCAAGGCCCCGGACGCGGTGTACCTCTCTCAGGGACAGCGTGGGAACCTCATCTTCCGGAAGGGCGAGGACATCGTGGTGACGAAGGGTCCGGGCGCCGGGGCCGGCGACGTCATCACGGGGTACGGCCCCTCCGGGAAGAAGGGCGAGTCCGGGGCCAAGGCGCTGGGCGGCTCGCCCGACGACCCGCAGCCCCCGGTGACGCACGAGGACATCGTGAACGGGCAGATCCGCGACACCAAGGGCGGCCATCTGCCGGCCGCCAGGCGCATCAAGTGAGGCGACGAGCACGGTGAAGGTCACGGTCGGCGACGGCATGACCGCCGCGACGACGGACAGCCCCCTCGCGTTCACCCCCCGCTTCGACCTCCGCGATCTCCAGCTGATCGTCGCGGGGTACGCGGACCCGGCCGGGCGCGAGCGGGAGCTGTCCGAGACGTTCGGGAGCATGCGGTGGCTGTGGTCGGAGGACGAGTACGTCCGCTTCGACCGCGACAGCCGCGAACTGCGCAGTCTCACTTTCTTCGTGCCCGCGCGGTACGCCCCCGGAGCCGTGCCTCACGGGCCGCGAACGCGGGCGGCCGGGCTCCGCGCGGACGTCGTCACGGAATTCGGCATGCCTCCGGCCACGGTGTTCCACTGCGACACCGGGGCCCGCGCACTGAGCTGCCTCACGGACGCCCGCCTGCTCGGCAGAGCACCGGACGCGCGGCTCGGGGTCGCCCCTGACGTGGCCCTCCTGGTCCACGAGGGGACGGTCGCCGGATGGAGCCTGGACGACCCTGCGCGATACCTGACGGACGGGTTCGCCCCGCCCCCGTCCGGCGCACCGGCGCCCGCCACGCGGCTGCGGCTGGCGGAGTGCCTGGAGCTGGTCTCGTCGCCGCTCGTGGACCGGGTCATGGACCTGGAGCCGGAGGCGTGGCGGAGGCTCCGGGCGGCGGAACGGGCCCTGGGGGAACAGCGGCAGGACCGGGTCCGGGCCGACGTCCTGCACGGGGTCGTCAGCCGCCTCATCGAGGATTACGAGGGGTGAGCCGGAGTCACATTGACATGAACACGCCCTCTCGTGGATAGGGTCATGGAACCGGTCCGTCCCCGCGAGCCCCCGTACGGGAAAGGGAAACCATGAGACTCTCCCGGATGCCCGGCGTGGCAGCCTTCGCGCTGTCCATGCTTCTGGCCCTCACGATGTCGCTCGTGTCCGCCCGTCCCGCCGCCGCGGGGCAGACGGCCATCCGTGGCGCCGACCCCAGCGTGCTGCGCGTGGGAGCGACGTACATCTCGGTCCAGTCGACGGGCGGCGGCATCAGCGTCCGGCAGGCGTCCTCGACCGGCGGTCTGGCCGCGGCCCCGGCCCGGCAGGTGTGGTCGGACACCGGAAACCTGGGTGAGATCTGGGCTCCGGAGATCGTGCGGGACGGCGGCCGGTACTACGTCTACTTCTCGGCCGGCCGGGGCTCCGCCCACCGCATGTACGTGATCAGCTCCGCCACGGCCGACAGCGGCTACACCTCCGCGACGAAACTCGCCCTGCCCGACGACAGGTGGGCGATCGACGGCACCCTGTTCACCTTCAACGGACAGCGTTGGTTCGTCTGGTCCGGCTGGGCCGGCACCACCAACGTCGAGCAGAACCTCTACATCGCGCGCATGAGCAGCCCGACCACCCCGACGGGCGCCCGGTACATCATCTCCCAGCCCAGGGAGAGCTGGGAGCGCGTCGTCGGCAACCCCTTCATCAACGAGGGCCCGGAAGCGATCAAGGACCCGAACGGGCAGCTGCACATCACCTACTCCGCCAACGGCAGCTGGAGCGATCAGTACTGCATCGCGGAACTGCGGCTCCGGGCGGGCGGTGACCCCACGTACGTGTGGGACTGGTACAAGTCCAACGGCTGCCTGTTCGGCTCCAACAGGGCGACGATGATGGCCGGCTGGGACCCCACCCTGTACGTGAACGGCCCCGGCCACCACACGTTCGTGCTGCTCGACGGCGACATCGGCACCAGCCCCCCGGCCGGTCCCACCTTCCCCCTGATGTTCCACGCGGTGCCCAAGGGAACCCCGTACAGCTGGGAGAACCGCTACTGGTACACGGGCTCCTTCTGCTGGTGGGGCAACACCACGTACAGCCGCGCCAACGTCCCCGGGCCGAACACCGACACCGGGTACAGCCTCAAGTTCTTCGAGTGATCCGGACTGCGAGGTGCCGGCCGCGCCTGCCGTGGACCAGCACCTGCGGATCCTGACGCCTCCACCGGGAAGGGCAGCGGTGCTGGACGAGTTGCGCGTGCTCGGTCCGCGCCGCCTGTGCGAGTGACCGGTCAGCGGTCCATCGCGACCCGGTACAGGGCTTCCAGGGCCGCGTCGATGGGGTGGGGCAGCGGTCTGCCGGAGGCGTCCAGGGTGTTCCACCGCTGGAGGTTCACCGCCACCGCCAGCTGCCGTTCACCGTCGGCGCGGGTCATGGCCAGGGTGCCGCCGCCCCACACCGTGCCGCCGTGGCCCCAGAACGTGTCCCCGCCCGGTGTTTCCGTCGGGTGCAGTCCGAGGCCGTACTCGATGATCCGGCCCTCCTGGGAGATGACCGGGTGGGTGCGCCGCATCTGCTCCAGCGAGGACGGGGCGACGATCTTTCCGGCCAGGAGCTGAGCATAGAAGAGGTTCAGGTCGGCGACGGTCGATATCAGGGAGGCCGAGGGACCCGTCCACGACATGTCGAAGACGCTGTAGTCGCGCGGCGGGTCGATCTTGCCGAACCACGCCTCGTAGAGCCGGGAGTGCGGCCCCTGGATCTCCGGTCCGGTGGGGAAGGCGGTGTCCCTGAGTCCGGCCGGCTCGATGACGTCGCGGGTGATGCATTCCTCTGCCGTCGTGCCGCTCACCCGTGCGAGGAGCTCGGCGAGCAGCAGGTAGTTGGTGTTGGAGTACAGCCCCGGCGCACCGCCCGGAGCGTTGGCCGCGGGTGCGTCGATGCCCAGGGCGATCAGGTCCGTCCCCGCCCACCGCGTGAACCGGTGGTCGTCCAGGCTCCCGGGCCCGGTCTCGGCGATGACGGGGAACGCCTTCAGGGAGGGATAGGCGTACGGAAGGTACTCGGCGAGGCCGCTGGTGTGGTTGAGCAGCATCCGCACGGTGATCGCCTCACCCCGCTCCCCGGGCACCAGGGCAGGGAGATAGCGGCCGATCGGTGCGTCGAGACCGACCAGGCCGCGCTCGGCCTGCAGCAGGACCGCCGCTGCGGTGAAGGTCTTGGTCACGCTGCCGACGCGGTGGCGCATCCGGACGTCGACGGGCCGGCCGGTGGCGGTGTCGGCGACCCCCGCCGCGCCGCGCCAGACCCGGTCGCCGTGCCGGACCTCGGCGAACAGGCCCGGCATCCCCGCGCGGTGAACGTTCTCGACGGCCGCGTCCAGTGCCGTGGAATCCAGTGAGTTCTTCACGTCGTGCGTCCCCTTCGCATCCCCCGGGACCGGCGGTCGCACCCGTCGGCCCACCTCCTGCCGGTCCGCCCGGCAAGCTCTTGCACCCATTATGCACGCACCGCGTGCAACACCAAGTGCATAGGTTAGGCTGAAGACCGGCGAGAGGAGCGACATGGCAGGCCGAAGGCGCTGGACGAGCGAAGAGATCCTGGACGCTGCCGCAGAGCTGCTGCGTACGAGCGCGACGGAGTCGTTCAGCGTGCGGAAGCTGGCGGCGGTCCTCGGGACCGACTCGTCGAGCCTCTACCGGCACTTCCGCAGCAAGACCGAGTTGCTGCGCGCGGTCGCCGACCGGGTCCTGCTGACCGCGATGGAGGGCTACCGCCCCGAGGGCGACTGGAAGCAGCGCCTCACGGCCCTGGCCCTGCGCGTGCGGGACGCCTTCCGCCGGCAGCCGCAGCTCGCCGCGGTCTGGGCGCGTTACGTGTCGAGCGGCGCGGGTTCGCGGCTCGTCGTGGAGGAGGTGCTTCAGGCCCTGCGCGCCTCGGGTCTGGCCGAAGAGGAGATCCCGGTGCGCTACCACCGGATCGTGGTCCTCATCGCCTCGCTGATCGCCTCGGAGGCCGGTGCGGACACCCTGACCCCGGAGGAGCGCGAGCAGGGGCAGGAGCTGTTCCGGGTGGCGGTCCTGGGCGCCGACCCCGAGCGCTTCCCCGCCCTGGCGCACTTCGCCCGTGACCTCCGCCCCCTCCAGACGGACCATCGGGCGGCATTCGAGGACATCCTCGCCGCCCACCTCGGCCACATCGAGGCGGTCGTACGCGACGGCTAGGGTGCGCGAAGGGGCCGGGGCGGCGGACTGCTGTCCGCCGCCCCGGCCCCTTGTCGGCGCAGGTGTTACGAGTGCCCCGGCGCGGCGGGCTCGGCGCCCGACTCGGCCTTCATCGCCTTGGCCTCGCTCTTGAGAATCCGGGCCGACTTGCCCAGGGAGCGCGCCATGTCGGGGAGCTTCTTCGAGCCGAACACCATGATGACCACCAGCGCCACGATGAGCAGGTGCCACGGTTCCAGGCCGTTGCGGAGCATCACGTCACCTTCTTTCCTTCGTTGTCGTCCGCGCGTGCGGGGGCACGCCCGTCCAGCAGTCACCTTAGACACCGGAGCTGTGAGTCGGTTCGGCGAGGTGGGACGGGTCAGAGCCGTTCGAGGCCGAAGTCGGCTGTCGTGGTGGCTCCCTTCTTGATCTTGACGATCCGGAACTGTGGCACGAAGCCGTCCCTGGCCACCTGGACCGCGAGCGAGTTCTGGCTCTGGTCCAGCCACAGCCGGTAGTGGCCGGCCGCATCGGTCCGCAGGGTGTAGGTGACGGGTCCGCATCCGCTCCGCTGCGTCCACTGGCCGCAGATCTGAACGACGGCCCCGCCCACCGGCGCTCCGGCCGAGTCGGCGACGGTGCCGGTGATCTTGCCCCATGATGCGGGCGGGTCCACGTGCAGCGTCACGGCCACCCCGCCGGCGGCGTACGGCGTGTCGGTGGCGATGTCGAGGTCCGCCGCGAAGTCACCGGGCTGGGTGAAGCCCGCGGTGTCCCCCGTAACCCGCACCGTGACCGTCGCACCGGGGGCGACGTCGAACTCCGTGTCGTCCTCGGTCAGCCAGGCCACGTCCCCGCCGCACTGGTCGTAGCCGGGCAGCGTCTCCCCGTACGCGACCGGCTTGAAGCCGCCCGTCGTGCCGCCGACCTTGAAGATGCCGCACGCCGCTCCACCCCGGTAGACGGAGTTGTTGGAGTTGGGCAGCGGCGTCCACCGGTCGGTTGCGGTGTCGTACGAGAAGCCCTGGTTCGTCACGGCCTGCCCGCTGTTGATCGCCCCGCCCATCACATGGAGCCGGCCGTTCGCGACCGCCGACGCGGCGCCCCAGGCGTCGACCGGGAGAGCCGCCCGCGCGGTCCAGGTCTCCGTCCCGGGCACCCAGGCGTAGGTGGCGGTGGCCGGCTTGTTCGTGTCGGCGTTCACACCGCCGGCGCAGACCACCTCGCCACCGATTCCGCCGCAGGCGGTGAAGGCGACGGGGCTCGGATAGGCCGGTTCGGTGGACCAGGAGTCAGCGGTGGGGTCGTAGCCGTAGACGGCTTTGGAGGTCGGTGTGCAGCCACCGGTGGTGCAGCCGCCGATCACGTACAGCTTGCCGCCGAGCACGGCGGTCCCCGCCGCGCTCAGGCCGGCCGGCAGATCCGCCACCCGGGTCCAGGTGTCGTCGCTCGGGTGGTAGGCGTAGGTGTGCCGGCTGGTGGCGCCCGAGGCGTTCCAGCCGCCCGTGGCGTAGAGCGTGCCGCCGATGAATCCGGCGGAGACGCCGTTGAGGGGTTCCGGCAGATCGGCGGCCGGTGTCCAGGAGCCGCCGGCGGTGTCGTACACGGAGACGTCGGCGAAGGTGGCCGAGCCGCTGCTGCCGCCAATGACGTACACCTTGCCGCCGTGCGAGACGACCGCGTTGTCCATGACGGGCCGGGGGTGGTCGGCCATCGGGGTCCACGGATCCGCGGCGGGGGTCTGCTGGGCGGCCTGCGCCTTGCGGGCGGTGGCGGGCGCGGACTTCGGGCCGGCGTAGCTGGTGCGGGCCGGAAGCACCGACTTCGGGGCGCCCTTCCCGGTGCTCCTGCCGGCCATCGGGGTGGAGCCGCCCTCGGACTCGGTGAGCTTGACGTGCACGGGCTCGGTGCCGTCATTGCCGAAGGTCACGGTGGACGACAGCGACTCCGTGGGGGTCGTCTGCCCGATCCTTCCGCTCAGTCGGAGGTCGGTGGAGCTCATGGTCAGGTGTCCGGCCGCCAGCTCGAAGTCGTGCTTGGTCACTTCGTCGGCGGTGACGGTGAGACTGGCCTTGCCCGGGGTGTAGCGCCCGTCGGTCGCGGTGAAGTCGGCCTTCCCCGTACGGGTGGTGAAGAAGTTGTAGTAGCCGTCGGGCAGGCCGGGGTCGTCGGGTGTCGCGATGGTGACGCCGAGCTCGTCGCTGTGGGTGGTGCTGGTGACCGCGGCCCCGGTGAGCGGCAGCCCGGTGTTCTGGTCGCGGACGATGCCGGCGACCAGCGCGCCGGGGGTGGCCTCGCAGGTCCGGCCGCGGCCGATGACGATGTTGTCCAGCTCCCACCAGGCTCCGGCGTAGCCGGTGAAGTGGAAGCGGACCTGCACCTGCTGCCGGCCGCCGGCGTCCGGGATGGGCAGGTCGACGTGTCCGCGGACGCCTACGATGCTGGTCTTCTTCCACAGGTTGGTCCAGGTCTGCCCCCCGTCGACGCTGTAGTCGATCATGCCGGTCTGGCCGCCGACGCCGTTGTAGTCGGTGTCGAAGCCGATGACCGGGCTGTCCACCGCGCTGAGGTCGATCACCGGCGACACGAGGCTGGTGTCCTGCCCGGCGCCCGTCTTGTAGTAGTCCGAGTCGACGATGGCGAAGTTGCCGCTGCCGCCGGTGTGATTGCCCGCCTTGCCGGGGTCTTCGAAGGCCCAGGTCTGGCCGTTGCCCTTGGCGTCGGTGACGGTCCACCCCTTCTGCGGGGTCTTGCCCGTCCAGCCCTCGAAGTCGGTGCCGGTCCCGTCGTAGGCCCAGCCGTATCCGGTGGCGTAGCAGGCCTTCCTGTCGATGCCGAGCCCGATGTGGGCGGTGGCGCCGCCGGTGCCCTCGGTCAGGTCGACGGGGACGTCGGCCGCGGTGTACCCGCCCAGGTCGGCAGCGGTCGCGTGCAGGGTGTACTCGGCACCGGTGGGCAGGGAGAGGGAGTAACGCCCGGTGTACGGGTCGGAGTAGACGGCCTGGTCCGGGTGGCCGTCGAGGGTGATCCTGGCGCGCATCGGCCAGCCGTGCCCGGAGGCGTCGGTGACGTTGCCGGAGACCGTGCGGGTGGCGATCCTGGTCAGCGCGAAGTCACTGGTGACCTTCTTGTCGACGGCCACCTCGATGCCGGTGGCGGTCCTGGACTCGTAGCCGAACGTCGACGCGACCAGATCGTAGCCGCCCGCCGGTGCGTGCAGTTCGTAACGCCCGTCCGTGCCGGTGGTGGCGGTGAAGACCGAGTCGTCGCCGGCCGTGGCGCGGAGGGTGACGCCGGCGAGCGGTTTGCCGTCGGCCGCGTCGGTGACGGTTCCGACGACCGTGCCCGTCTCCCCCTGGGTCAGGCCGGCGACACCGTACGGAGTGCCGAGGCCGGTGGGTCCGTCCCAGCCGGCTCCCGCCTCGCAGAGCTTGTCGCCGCACGGGCCGTTCGTACCGTCGGTGACGTCGGTGAACTTCTCCTGGGCGGCGTACGGGTAGGACGCCGGGTAGGTGCCCGGGGTCGGGGTTCCGGCCAGGGCGTACATGCCGGCGACCAGGGGTGCGGCGAGCGAGGTGCCGCCGTACTGCGACCAGCCGGACTGACCCACCGTGTTGTAGACCCCGATGCCGGTGGCCGGGTCGGCGTCGGCGGATATGTCCGCGGTCGCCTTGCGGGCGCCGCACGAGGTGTCGACGTCCCGCTGCCACTCGGGCGACGGTTCGTAGAGCGAGCACCCCGAGCCACCGCCGGGGCCGCCGCGGACGGTGCCCCAGGCGGACTCGGTCCAGCCGCGTGCGGTGGAGCTGTCCTTGGTGAGCTCGGTGCCGCCGACCGCGGTCACCTTCGGGTTGGTGGCCGGCCAGGACTGTACGTTGCCGGTGTCTCCCGAGGAGACGGTGATCGCGATGCCCGGGTGGTCGTAGTAGCGGTCGAAGGCGGTGACACCGGAGGCTTCGCCGTCGAGGCCGTACGAGTTGGAGATGGCCACCACGCCGGGCCTGGCGGCAGCGGTGTTGACGGCCGTGCCGAGGTCGTCGAGGCCCGCCGAGTCCCCTTGCACGAGCAGGATGTTGCACTTGGGGCAGACGCTCGACACCGCGTCGAGGTCGAGCGCGGTCTCCACACTCCAGCCTGCGTCGTCCGGCGGGAAATCGGTGCCGCCGCGCTGGTCGGTCTTGGTGAAGCAGCCGTTCGCAGTGGTGCAGGCGGGCAGTCCGTAGTAGTTGCGGTAGACCGCGAGGTCGGACTCGGCCTTGGAGTATCCGTAGGCGTCCACGATGGCGACGGTCATGCCCTCACCGCCGTCGGGCAGGTTGTACGCCTGCTGGAGCTGCCCCGGGCTCAGCGCGGTGATCGGCGGGGCCGGCACGTCCTGCAGGGTCCGGCCGCTCGCGGTGGCCAGGCCCATCGCGAAGCAGCGGGCGACCGGCACCTCGGCGCTCCGCTCCTCGGCGGTGAGCGAGGCGCAGTCCGCGGGCTTGTACGTCGGATCGGTCACCGGCGCCGGGTCCTCGGCCGAGGACGATGTGCCGGAGTCCGGAGCGCTGGGCATCGCGGCGCTCGGCAGGGCCGTCGTGAACGACAGCCCCGACACGAACAACCCGATCACCATGAGTCCGGTCAGCCAACGCCAAGCTCTGCGTGCCACGCCCCACCACGCTCCTCTCAGAGTTTCGACGGCGAGACGGTTCCACGCCCTGACGTGCCCATCAAGAGGATGTACGTTGCAGGTTGAGGACACCTGACCTGAAGAGGATGGGCGCCATGTGGGCAGCCGTGGGCGTGGGTGAGCAGGAATCACTCGTCTACGAGGCGTTGGTGAGGTGCCGTCATGCGGATGCGGGCACGCTCGCCGCGGAGTTGTCGCTGTCGCGCGGCCAGGTCGTCCGCACGCTTGCGGCGCTGACCGGGCAGGGCCTCGCCACCCGGCTCCCCGGCCGGCCCGCCCGGTACACTGCCGTCGCGCCCGACGCCGTGGCGGCGCCGTTGATCGCGGGGCGCGAGTACGAGCTGATGCAACTACGCAAGCACGTAAAGGGGTTGTCGGAGATCCACCGACGGGCGGCCGCCACCTGGCAGCACCCGGCCGACCTGGTCGAGATCGTCGAGGGCCGTTCCAACGTGCGCAGGACGATCACGATGCTCCACCAGGAGTCGCGGGAACAGATATGCCTCTTCGACCGGCCGCCATACGTCGGTGAGGACAGCGAGTACGAGGCGCAGGGACTGGACGTGCGCAAGGTCGAGTTCCGGGTGGTCTACGACCGGACGTCGATCGCGCTGCCGGGCCGCATCGACGAGATCTGGAAGAGCGTGCGCAGGGGCGAGCGGGCCCGGGTGGGCGATGTGCCGATGAAGATGCTGCTGTGCGACGGACGCAAGGCACTCATTCCGGCGGGCAGCGCCGATGCGTCATACCTGATCCACGCGTCGGCGCTGCTCGATGCGATGTGCGCGCTCTTCGAAGCGGTGTGGAGCAGGGCGATTCTGCTGGCCAACGTGGACGCGGCCGAACCGGCCTCGGCTCTCGACAGTGAGGACGAGGCGCTGATGGGCATGCTGGCCGCCGGGCACACCGACGACAGCATCGCCCGCGCCTTCGGCTGGAACGTGCGCACGGTGCGCCGCCACATCCACCGGCTCGCCGAACAGTCGGGTGCCCATACGCGTTTCCAGCTCGGTATGGAGGCCGTACGGCGCAAGTGGATCTGACCACGACGGGGTGGGGCGCACGGCCGGCACCGGCCGTGCGCCCGCGGTCCTACTTCAGGTGCCGGGTGAAGAAGTGGGCCGCCGCGGCCCCCGCGTGCGCCGGGACGCCGGTGTGGCCGCCCATGTTGGCGTGCAGCGACTTCTCCTTGGAACCGAACGCGTCGAACAGGTCGAGTGCCGCCTGCCGGTCGTTGCCCTCGTCGTCCCACTGCAACAGGACGTGCAGCGGGATGGTGAGCCGGCGGGCCTCGTCGTACGTGGTGCGCGGGATGAAGCTGCCGGCGAAGAGGGCGGCGGCCTCGATGCGCGGGTCGACCGCCGCGAGACGGACGCCGATGGAGATCACACCGCCCGAGTAGCCGACCGGGCCGGTGACCTCGGGGAGCGCGAGGATGGCGTCCATCGCGGCCCGCAACTCCGGGACCGCCTGGTCGACCAGCGGGAGGACCACGGCGTCGATGATCTCGTCGGTGACCGGTTCGCCCGCCTGCAGGGCCCGGCGCATGTCGGCGCGGGCCCGGTCGTGCTCGGGCAGCCGGGGCCGGTCGCCGCAGCCGGGGAGTTCGACGGCGGCCGTGGCGAAGCCGTCTGCCGCGGAGTGCCGCGCCCGGTCGGCCAGGCGCGGGTACATCCGCCGGAGGCCGAGTGTGGGGTGGCCGAGGAGGATCAGCGGCACCGGTGCCGAGGCGGACGCGGACTCGGGCGTCCAGAGGATGCCCGGGATGCCGTCGAGCGTGAAGGAGCGTTCGAGTACGCCGTCGTCCAGGCGCTGCTCGGAAGTGAATTGCATGATCGTGCCTTTCGGGAGTGCACACAACGGCGCTCCCGGACGACCTGCCTATCGCCCGACCGTGACCCCGGAGGGGAGCACCCATGTCGATACTGCGTTCACGGGTACCACCTCCTCGTTCTTTCGCACGGCCGGGAGGAATCTAGCAGGATGCCGCGGCGGTCGCCTAGCGGGTTTCGGTACGGGCCCTCCGGCCGCGCAGAGCGGCGGCCACCACGGCCACGACGATCCCTGCGAACGCCCAGGCGCCGAGGACCCACAGGGCTCCCGTGGTGTTGTTGCCGTCGAAGTAGACCGTGTTCCGGACGACGGTCGTCCCGGCGCCGGGTGGCAGGGCCTGGCCGATCGCGGCCCAGAACGGCGGCAGCAGGGAGGCCGGGTAGACGCCGCCGGAGCTCGGGTTGCCGAGGATCGTGAAGATCAGGATGGTCAGGCCGAGCCCGATCGTGCCGAGCAGCGACTGGAGCGCCACGCCCACGGCGCCGGAGGCGAAGACGACCAGGGTGCCGATGCCGACGAGCTCCCAGAAGGCGCCCGGCAGGCAGTGCAGCACCGGGCCGACGATGATGGCGCCGCCGATTCCGGAGACGAAGGCGTAGGGCACCATCGCCGCGAGCCGCACGATGGAGCGCCGGAGCGTGGGGCGCTTGGACCCGGCCGCCATGTTCAGTGCCGATGCGGCGAGGTAGCCGCCGATCGTCCAGCTGAGCACCAGGTAGAACGACGAGAGTCCTCGGCTGTCCCCCGCGGCGGGCGCGCGGATGTCGCGTACGGTCAGCGCCCGGCCCTGCGTACGTTCCACGGTCGCCACGACCTTCGCGGCGGCGTCCGCCGCCGAGGGGCCGCCCGCCGAGGCGACGAGCAGCGTGTCGGTGCGCCCGGCCACCGCCACGATCAGCGCGGCGTCGGTCTTCCGCTCCAGCAGCCTGGCCCTGGCCTGCGCGCGGTCCTGTACGGCGGTGACGTGCACCGGGTCGCCGGGCAGCGCATTGAGCCGGGCGACCAGATCGGCCTCCACGGGGCGCGGGGCGACCAGGGTGATCGGGATGCGGTGCGGCTTCGGAGCGTGGAACGCCCCCATGTACGAGAGCGCGAAGCCCAGTTGGAGCAGCAGCACGCCCACCATGACGAGCACGGCTCTGGTGGTGATCGCGTCCCGCATCTCCGCCCACGCGCCGACCTGCGCCGTCGAGCCCGTTGTCTCCGCCACGTGACGTCCCCGCTCTCAGCCGCCGGTGCACCCGTTCCGCCGACATCCTCACGCCGGGCCCGCGTGTCACGGAGAGAACACGCATGGCCGGTGCCGTACCCACCCGTTCGGCCCAGGGCCCGTCACTCCTGCCGCGCGAACCGGTGGGCGGCCCAGAGCAGGGCACCCGCGCCGCTGATCAGGAGCAGGGCCGCCTCCACGGGGAGCGGGAGGGAGTGGCCGGCCCAGCTGATGCCTCCTCCGGCAGCGGCGTCCGGGGCGCGCAGGGCGATGCTGCCGCGCAGCATGTCGACTCCGTGGGCGAGCGGGTTCGCGGCGGCCAGGGCGTGAACCCAGCCCGGGAGCGACTGAAGGGGGAAGAAGCCGCCCGAGAGGAACAGCAGGGGCATCATCAGCACGCCGAGCAGGGTGTGGAACGTCTCGGGTCTGCTCAGGCTCACGGCCAGCGTCAGGGCGAAGGCGGTGATCGTGAAGGAGATCAGGGCCATGCCGGCGAGGAGCAGCGCCAGCAGGAGCGGGTCGTAGGGCAGGCCGACGAAACCGGCCAGGCTCAGCAGCACGGCACCCTGGATCGTGGCGACCAGGGTGCCGCCGGCGCAGCTGCCCAGGAGCAGGGTCGTACGGCTGACCGGGGCCATCAGGAGTTCGCGCAGGTAGCCGCTCTGGCGGTCGGTGATCAGGCGGATGCCGACGAGGATGGCCGGGGTCTGCACCGTCATCATCAGCACGCCGGGGAACAGGTAGGTCTGATATCCGACCCCGAGCGCGGAGCCGGGGATGAGCGCGGCGAGGCCGCCGCCCAGGATCAGGAGGTACAGCACGGGATGGAGCAGCATCAGCGCGGTGTGGGCGCGCTGGCCGGCCAGGCGGAGCAGGTCCCGGTGGATCAGGCCGTGGATGGCGCGCAGTTCGTGCCGCAGCCGGTCCGGCCGCGCGGCGTCCCCGGTGCCGGTCGCGTGGAGCGGGAGTGCGGTCATCGGCCACCGCCGGAAGGGGTGCCGTGGATGCTGCGGCCGGTGTGGTGGAAGAACACGTCGTCGAGGGTGGGCGGGGTGGCGGACGCGGCGCGGACGGCGATGCCGTGGCTCTCCAGGGTCGCGCAGAGGCGGGGGATCCAGGAGCTGCCGTCGGGCACCCGCAGGCAGATCCCCTCGGCGTCCCTGGTCACGGACTGTCCGCGCGGGACCAGGCGGTGGACGACGCGGTGTGCTCGCTCGTCCTGGCTGGTGCGCAGCACGACGCGGTCGTCGCCGATGGCGGCCTTGAGCGCGCCGGGCGCGCCCTGGGCGACCAGCCGGCCGCGGTCGATGATGGCGACGCGGTCGCAGTGGGCCGCCTCTTCGAGCTGGTGGGTGGTGATGAAGAGGGTGCTGCCGCTCCGCTTCCGCAGGGCGTACAGGTGGTCCCAGATCTGCGCCCGGGCGTGCGGGTCGAGCCCGGTGGTGGGCTCGTCCAGGAACAGGATGCCCGGCGCGTGCAGGAGCTGGCGGGCGATTTCCAGGCGGCGGCGCATGCCTCCGGACAGGGTGCGTACGGGAGAGGAGCACCGCTCGGTGAGTCCGGCCACCTCCAGTACTTCGGCGGTGCGCCTGCGGACGTGGGCGCGGCGCATGCCGTAGAGGCGGGCGTGGATGCGGAGGTTCTGTTCGGGGGTCAGGTCCGGGTCGAGGGCGCTCTGCTGGAAGAGCATGCCGACGCGCTGCCGCACCAGGTGGGGCTGGGTGCGCACGTCGGCGCCCGCCACCGTGGCGTGGCCCGCGGTGGGGCGGGCCAGGGCGCAGAGCATGGCGATGGTGGTGGACTTCCCGGCGCCGTTGGGTCCGAGGAAGGCGAAGGTCTCGCCCCGGTGGACGTCCAGGTCCAGGCCGCTCACGGCGTGCGTGGTGGTGCCCTTGGGCCCGGGGTAGCTCTTGACGAGGCCGCGGGTGCTGATGGCGCACTCGGGCGGGTCGAGGGTGGCGGGGGTGTGCTCGGGGGCGGTTGCCTCGCCGCCGGCGTGAAGTCGCATGTCCGGTCCTCAGCTCTGGTTCGCCGGTGGGGTCCGGCGCGGGGGGGGGGGCGGGGCGCGGCCCCGCCCGCCCGCGGGGGCGGGGGGGGGGGGCCCCGGGGGCGTCGTGCATGCGGTTTTTGTGGTCTCCTC
>NZ_JBFAUP010000016.1:0-184258 GCF_040679335.1 Streptomyces sp. NPDC052299
TTGTGGGGGGTTGGGGTGTGGTTTGGGCCCCCCCCCCAACAGGGAATCCTGCGGACTGGGGGGGCCGGGGGGGGCGCGCCCCCCGGCCCCCCGCTCCCCAAGCCCGGGCGGGGTTTCAAAGGCCCCCCCGGCGACGGGTGCTACGCGGCGCGGCGGGTGCGCTGCGCGGTGCCCCTGGAGGCACCGGTGCTGCGCGACGCACCGGCGCCCCGGGACGCGCCGGTCCCCCGGCCGCGGCCGCGGCTGCCCGAGCGGGCTCCGGCCGGCCGGGTGCGCGGCTTGGGCTGCGTCGGCTGCGGGGCCTCTATGACCACCGCGATCCCGGACGGTTCGCGGGCGCCCGTGATGCGGGTCAGCTCCTCGTCGCTGGAGCGGATGCGGGTGGTGCGCGGGGCGATGCCCGCGTCGCGCATCAGGCGGGTCATGTCGCGCTTCTCGTCGGGCAGGACCAGGGTGACGACGCTGCCGGACTCACCGGCGCGGGCGGTGCGGCCGCCCCGGTGGAGGTAGTCCTTGTGGTCGGTGGGCGGGTCCACGTTGACGACGAGGTCGAGATCGTCCACGTGGATGCCCCGGGCCGCCACGTTCGTCGCCACGAGTGCCGTGACCTGGCCGTTCTTGAACTGGTCCAGGGTCCGGTTGCGCTGCGGCTGGGAGCGTCCGCCGTGCAGCGCGGCGGCGCGCACCCCGCTGGCGAGGAGCCGCTTGGCGAAACGGTCCGCCGCGCGCTTGGTGTCCACGAACATGATCACGCGTCCCTCGCGGGCGGCGATCCGGGTCGCGACGGCCTTCTTGTCGGTCTCGTCCAGGACATGGAGGACGTGGTGCTCCATGGTGGTGACCGCACCGGCGGACGGGTCGACCGAGTGCACGACGGGGTCGGTGAGGAACATCTTGACCAGGCGGTCGATGTTCTTGTCCAGGGTCGCGGAGAACAGCATCCGCTGGCCGTCCGCCTCGACCTGCTTGAGCAGGGCGGTGACCTGGGGCATGAAGCCCATGTCGGCCATCTGGTCGGCCTCGTCCAGGACCGTGATCGCGACCTGGTCCAGCCGGCAGTCGCCGCGCTCGATGAGGTCCTTGAGCCGGCCCGGGGTCGCCACCAGCACCTCGGCGCCGCGCCGCAGCGTGGCGGACTGCCGGGTGATCGACATGCCGCCGACGACGGTGGCCAGGCGCAGGTTGACCGAGGTGGCGTACGGCGTCAGCGCGTCGGTGACCTGCTGGGCGAGCTCGCGGGTCGGGACGAGGACGAGGGCCAGGGGGGCCTTCGGCTCGGCGCGGCGGCCGGCGGTGCGGGCCAGCAGCGCGAGGCCGAAGGCGAGGGTCTTGCCGGAGCCGGTGCGGCCCCGGCCGAGGATGTCACGGCCGGCCAGCGAGTTGGGCAGCGTGGCGCCCTGGATCGGGAACGGCTCGGTCACGCCCTGCGCGGCAAGGGTCTTCAGCAGGGCTGCGGGCATGTCCAGCTCGGCGAACGCCTCGACGGCGGGCAGTGCGGGGGTGATGGTCTCGGGCAGCGCGAATTCGCCCTGCGGCGGCGTGGCCCTGCGACGGGGCGACGCCTTTCCGGTTCCCTTGCCGGAACCCTGTGCGGTTGCCTGTGCCCGGTCCGTGCCGCGCGCCCTGGAGGGGCGGTTGCGGGCGGGACGGTCCTGGCGTTCGGAGCGGGTCATATCGGGATTGTCCTCCTGGGACAGCACGAGCCGGGGCCCGCACCTTGACGGTGCGGGCCCCGGCTGCGAGGTACGCGTCCGGCGAAAATTAGGCCGGGACGATGTTCTCCGCCTGCGGGCCCTTCTGGCCCTGCGTGACGTCGAAGCTGACCTTCTGGCCCTCGACGAGCTCGCGGAAGCCCTGGGCGTTGATGTTCGAGTAGTGGGCGAAGACGTCGGCGCCGCCGCCGTCCTGCTCGATGAAGCCGAAGCCCTTTTCAGAGTTGAACCACTTCACGGTTCCAGTAGCCATGTCGATCTCCTAAGGAGGTGCAGTGCCGGAAATTCGCACTTTACGAATTCCAAGTCGCCGCATTGAGCCCCATCCGGAGAAAGCCGGAAAACAATAAAGCGCCTGACGAAGCATTCCCGTCAGGCGCACATAAAGTTCATGGGTACCAAAACTGCAACACGACCACCGTAGCACGAGCCGCCGCAGAATGTCGGGAGGCGGCCCGGTCAGCCCTCGTTGCCCCGGCGGATCGTGCGCAGCGGGCGGCCTGGGTGCCAGGTGCTGATGACGATGGTGTCGCCGCCCTCCAGGCCCACCCGCACCACCTCGGTGGGCTCGACGCGGAACAGGTGGAAGGGCTCGGGCGGGGTGCGCTCCTCGATGAAGCGGGCGAGGACTGCGGGGTCGGTCACCTCGACGGCGCGCCCGGAGATCCGGACGTCGCCGTCGGCCATCTCGGCGTCGGGCCCGGGGTTGGCGTGCACGCAGAAGCGGGGGTCGCGGCGCAGGTCGAGGGCCTTGCGGGAGTTCGGCATCATGCCGAGGTGCGGCTCGTCCTGCCAGAAGTCCACCTCCAGGCCGGTGAGCCGGGGGGAACCGTCCTTGCGGAGGGTGGCGAGGACATGGTGCTTGTACTGCGCGAACCTCCGTCGCACGGTGTCGGCGAAGCCGGGCTCGGCGGTACGGAAGTCGGTCCAGGTGCTTGTGGTCATGGGGCCATGGAACCCGGGAATCCCGTCATCCTCTGTCCGGATTCCCGCCGGTTCCGCTCCGGCCCACCCGTTCGGGTGCCCGCGCGGGGTGCGGAGCCCGGGGCGGGAGCGCCGTCGCGGGTTCGCTATCTTGATCGCCGCCGACCCCCCACCGGCCCCCGATCCCGTACAGACGAAGGAGCCGGCCATGGAGGCCGCCGCGACCACGTACTCCCGCCGTCCCCCGGTGTCGCGGGCGGTGCCCGGTGTCACGGGCGCGCTGATCGGCCTCAACGTGCTGGCCTACCTGACGGAGCTGATACGCCCGGGGACGGCCGGGCGGTTCGCGATGACGGGGGCCGGGCTGGCCGGTCCGAGCGACCAGTACTTCCCCGACGACGGGAGCTTCAGCGGCCTGCGCTGGACCGGTGTGGCGCACGGCGAGTGGTACCGGCTGCTGACCGGGACCTTCCTCCATCTGCCGCCGGGCGGTTCGTCGTTCGGTTCGCTGTTCGGGGTGCTGCACATGGCGTTCAACATGTACGCCCTGTGTCATCTCGGCCGGGTGGTGGAGGAGCCGCTGGGCCGGGTCCGTTTCCTCGCCCTGTATCTGCTGTCCGCGCTGGGCGGTTCGGTGCTGGTCTACCTGGTCTCGCCGTCGGACGAGGTGGTGGGCGCCTCGGGCGCGGTCTTCGGTCTGGCCGCCGCGTACTACGTCGTCAGCCGCCGCCTGGGCCGGGACGTGCGGGCGGTCAACGGCTTCCTGGCCGGGTTCCTGGTGTGGATGCTGCTCTCGGCGGCCCTGACCTCCTGGGAGGCGCACCTGGGCGGGCTGGTGACCGGTGCGGCGGTGACGGTCGTGTACGCGTACGCACCCGCCGGGCGGCGTACGGCGGTGCAGGCGGCCGGGTGCGTGGTGCTGGCGGCGGTGCTGGTGCTCCTGGTGGTCCTCAAGACGTCGGCGCTGACCGGCTGAGCGGCGCCGGGGCGCACCCGTCTGACACGATGACCGGCATGCGGAATGATCACTTCACGGAGCGCTCGCGTGCCCTGGCGCGGCGGCTGCATCCGCTGGACTGGCTGGCCGGGGGGCTGCTCCTGCTCGGGGTGGTCTTCGCGGCGACCGGGCTGCTGCCTTCGGGGCCCGCGCAGGACCAGCTGCGGCGCATCGGGCCGCTGCTGGCGTTCCTGGCGACGGTGATCGTGCTGGCGGAGCTGGCGGGCCGGGCGCAGGTCTTCGACGTGGTCGCGGCGTGGGTGGCGCGGGCCGGGCGGGGGCGCTATCCGCTGCTGTTCGGGCTGTGCGTGGCGTTCGCCTCGCTGACGACGATCACCCTGAACCTCGACACGACGGCGGTGCTGCTCACGCCGGTGATGCTGGCGCTGGCCGGGCGGGTGGGCATCGCGGCGGTGCCGCTGGCGATGACGACGGTGTGGCTGGCCAACACGGCGAGCCTGCTGCTCCCCGTATCGAATCTGACCAATCTGCTGGCGGCGGACCGGGTGGCGCTGTCCCCGGCCGGTCTGGCCGGGGTGATGTGGCTGCCGCAGCTGGCCGCGATCGGGATGACGGCGCTGTGCCTGTGGGTCTTCTACTGGCGCCGGGGGCGGCGGGGCGCCGACACGTACACCCCGCCCGCGGTGCCGTCGCCCGACGACCGGGTGCTGCTCGGGGTCTGCTCGGTGGCGTGCGCCGGGTTCCTGCTGGCGATCCTGGTGGCGGACGTGCCGCTCTGGTCGGCCTCGCTGGTGGCGATGGTCGTGGTGGTGGCTGCGTACGCGGTGCGGCGGCGCGAGGAGCTGCGGCTCTCGCTGGTCCCGTGGCGGCTGCTGGTCCTGGTGCCGGGGATGTTCCTGGTGGTGGAGACCGTCAACGCGCACGGGCTGCACGAGGTGCTGGTGCGGGCGCTCGGCTCGGACGACGGCCTCGCGGGCATGCTGCGTACCGCCGGGGTGGGTGCGGGGCTCGCCAACGTGTTGAACAACCTTCCGGCGTACGTGGCGGGCGAGGCGGTCGTCCCGGCGGACAACCACCATCAGCTGCTGGCCCTGCTGATCGGGGTCAACGCGGGCCCGCTGGTCACCCCGTGGGGG
This sequence comes from Streptomyces sp. NPDC052299, assembly GCF_040679335.1. Taxonomy (NCBI): domain Bacteria; kingdom Bacillati; phylum Actinomycetota; class Actinomycetes; order Kitasatosporales; family Streptomycetaceae; genus Streptomyces; species Streptomyces sp. NPDC052299. Next base: position 4,731 of record NZ_JBFAUP010000016.1, read on the forward strand.
TCGCTGGCGACGCTGCTGTGGTTCGAGCGGTGCCGGTTCCAGGGGACGCGGATCGGGGTGCGGCGCTTCGCGCTGACCGGCCTGGTGCTCGCGGTGACGGCGACGGCGGCGGCGACCTGCGCGCTGGCGCTGACCGCCTGAGCACCTGCCCCCGGACGCGCCACGGCGCCTGCCGATTCGTCCGGTCGGGGACGGGCAGGCGCCGCGTTCAGTTCCGCACGCCGTTGTGCGGGACGTCTGTGTGCCGTGTCAGACCGTCAGGGCACGGTCCGTCGGGCGGATCGGGGCCGGCAGCGCGCTGGCTCCGGTCAGGAAGCGGTCCACGCCGCGTGCCGCGGAGCGGCCCTCGGCGATGGCCCACACGATGAGGGACTGGCCGCGGCCCGCGTCCCCGGCGACGAAGACGCCGTCGACGTTGGTCGCGTAGTCCTGGTCGCGGGCGATGTTGCCGCGCTCGTCGAGCTCCAGACCGAACTGCTGGACCAGACCGTTGGCCTGGTCCGTGCCGGTGAAGCCCATCGCGAGCGTGACCAGCTGCGCGGGGATGACCCGCTCGGTGCCGGGCTTCTGCTCCAGCTTACCGTCCTTGAACTCCACCTCGACCAGGTGGAGGGCCTGGACGTTGCCGTCCTCGTCGCCCTCGAAGTGGGTGGTCGAGACGGAGTAGACCCGCTCGCCGCCCTCCTCGTGCGCGGAGGTGACCTTGTAGAGCATGGGGAAGGTCGGCCAGGGCTGGTTGGCGTTCCGCTCCTCGCCCGGCTTGGGCATGATCTCCAGCTGGGTGACGGAGAGCGCGCCCTGGCGGTGGGCGGTGCCGACGCAGTCGGCGCCGGTGTCGCCGCCGCCGATGACGACGACGTGCTTGCCCTCGGCGGTGATCGGGGAGACCGTCAGGTCGCCCTCCTGCACCTTGTTGGCGAGCGGCAGGTACTCCATCGCGAAGTGCACGCCGTTCAGCTCCCGGCCCGGGACGGGCAGGTCGCGCGAGACGGTGGCACCGGCGGCGATGACCACGGCGTCGTAGCGGCGGCGCAGCTTCGCGGCGTCGATGTCCCGGCCGATCTCGGTCTCGGTGCGGAACTTGGTGCCCTCCGCGCGCATCTGCTCGATGCGGCGGTTGATGTGCGACTTCTCCATCTTGAACTCGGGGATGCCGTACCGGAGGAGGCCCCCGATGCGGTCCGCGCGCTCGTAGACGGCGACCGTGTGACCGGCCCGGGTGAGCTGCTGGGCGGCGGCGAGGCCGGCCGGGCCCGAGCCGATGACGGCGACGGTCTTGCCGGACAGGCGCTCCGGCGGCTGCGGGGTCACGTCACCGTTGCCCCACGCCTTGTCGATGATCGAGACCTCGACGTTCTTGATGGTGACGGCCGGCTGGTTGATGCCGAGCACGCACGCCGACTCGCAGGGCGCCGGGCACAGCCGCCCGGTGAACTCCGGGAAGTTGTTCGTGGCGTGCAGCCGCTCGGAGGCGGCGGCCCAGTCCTCGCGGTAGGCGTAGTCGTTCCACTCGGGGATGAGGTTTCCGAGCGGGCAGCCGTTGTGGCAGAACGGGATGCCGCAGTCCATGCAGCGGCCGGCCTGCTTGCTGATGATCGGGAGCAGCGAGCCGGGAACGTAGACCTCGTTCCAGTCCTTGACGCGCTCGCCCGCGGGGCGGGTCTGCGCGACCTCGCGGCCGGTGGTCAGGAAGCCCTTGGGGTCAGCCATTGGTCGCCGCCTCCATCATCTTCTCGGTGGTCTCCTGCTCGGAGAGACCGGCGAGCTCAGCGGCGTCCTTGGCGGCGAGCACTGCCTTGTAGGTGGACGGGATGATCTTGCTGAAGCGGGCCACCGCGGTGTCCCACTCGGCGAGGAGCTTCCCGGCGACGGTGGAGCCGGTCTCCTCCTGGTGGCGGCGCACGACGTCGTGCAGCCACTGCTTGTCGGTGTCGGTCAGTTCCTCGACCGCGCCGAGGTTGCCGGCGTTGACGTTGTCGCGGTTGAGGTCGATGACGTACGCGACACCGCCGGACATGCCGGCCGCGAAGTTGCGCCCGGTCTCGCCGAGCACCACGGCGTGGCCGCCGGTCATGTACTCGCAGCCGTGGTCGCCCACGCCCTCGGAGACGACGGTGGCGCCGGAGTTGCGGACGCAGAAGCGTTCGCCGGTGCGGCCGCGGAGGAACAGTTCGCCGCCGGTGGCGCCGTAGGCGATGGTGTTGCCCGCGATCGTGGAGTATTCGGCGAGGTGGTCGGCGCCGCGGTCGGGGCGGACGACGACGCGCCCGCCGGACAGGCCCTTGCCGACGTAGTCGTTGGCGTCGCCCTCCAGGCGCAGGGTGACACCGCTGGGCAGGAAGGCGCCGAAGGACTGGCCCGCGGAGCCGGTGAAGGTGATGTCGATGGTGTCCTGGGGCAGGCCCGCACCGCCGAACTTCTTCGTGACCTCGTGGCCGAGCATCGTGCCGACGGTCCGGTTGATGTTGCGGATCGCGATCTGCGCGCGGACCGGCTGGGCGGCCTCGGGGCTGTCGGCCCTGAGGGCGTCGGCGGCGAGCTTGATCAGCTCGTTGTCGAGGGCCTTGTCGAGGGCGTGGTCCTGCTCGGTGTTCCGGTACCGGACCGCGCCTTCGGGCAGCTCGGGGACGTAGAACAGCGGGGCGAGGTCCAGGCCCTGCGCCTTCCAGTGCGTGACGGCCCGGTCGGTGTCCAGCAGCTCGGCGTGGCCGACGGCCTCCTCGATCGTGCGGAAGCCGAGCTCGGCGAGGAGCTCGCGGACCTCCTGCGCGATGAACTCGAAGAAGTTGACGACGTACTCGGCCTTGCCGGAGAAGCGGTCGCGCAGCACCGGGTTCTGGGTGGCGATGCCGACGGGGCAGGTGTCGAGGTGGCAGACGCGCATCATGACGCAGCCGGAGACGACGAGGGGCGCGGTCGCGAAACCGAACTCCTCGGCGCCGAGCAGCGCGGCGATGACGACGTCGCGGCCGGTCTTGAGCTGGCCGTCGGTCTGCACGACGATGCGGTCGCGCAGGCCGTTGAGCAGCAGGGTCTGCTGGGTCTCGGCGAGGCCGAGCTCCCAGGGGCCGCCCGCGTGCTTGAGGCTCGTCAGGGGGGACGCGCCCGTGCCGCCGTCGTGGCCGGAGATGAGGACCACGTCCGCGTGCGCCTTGGAGACGCCCGCCGCGACGGTGCCGACGCCGACCTCGGAGACCAGCTTCACGTGGATGCGGGCCTGCGGGTTGGCGTTCTTGAGGTCGTGGATCAGCTGAGCCAGGTCCTCGATGGAGTAGATGTCGTGGTGCGGCGGCGGGGAGATGAGGCCGACGCCCGGCGTCGAGTGCCGGGTCTTGGCGACCCACGGGTAGACCTTGTGGCCGGGCAGCTGGCCGCCCTCGCCGGGCTTGGCGCCCTGGGCCATCTTGATCTGGATGTCGTCCGCGTTGACCAGGTATTCGCTGGTGACGCCGAAGCGGCCGGAGGCGACCTGCTTGATGGACGAGCGGCGGGCCGGGTCGTAGAGCCGGTCGGCGTCCTCGCCGCCCTCACCGGTGTTGGACTTGCCGCCCAGCTGGTTCATCGCGATGGCGAGGGTCTCGTGGGCCTCGCGCGAGATGGAGCCGTAGGACATGGCGCCGGTGGAGAAGCGCTTGACGATCTCCGAGACGGGCTCGACCTCCTCGATGTCGATCGAGGGGCGGTCCGACTTGAAGCCGAACAGGCCGCGGAGCGTCATCAGCCGCTCGGACTGCTCGTTCACCCGGTCCGTGTACTTCTTGAAGATGTCGTACCGGCGGTTACGGGTGGAGTGCTGGAGGCGGAAGACCGTCTCCGGGTCGAACAGGTGCGGCTCGCCCTCGCGGCGCCACTGGTACTCGCCGCCGATCTCCAGCGCGCGGTGCGAGGCGGAGATGCCGGAGGCGGGGTAGCCCTTGGTGTGCCGGGCGGCGACCTCCTTGGCGATGACGTCGAGCCCGGCGCCGCCGATCTTGGTGGCGGTGCCGTTGAAGTAGCGGTCCACGAAGGACTGGTCGAGGCCGACTGCCTCGAAGACCTGGGCGCCGCGGTAGGAGGCGACCGTGGAGATGCCCATCTTGGACATGACCTTGAGGACGCCCTTGCCCAGGGCGTGGATCAGGTTGCGGATGGCGTCCTCGGCCTCGATGCCCTCGATGAAGGTGCCGGCCCGGACCAGGTCCTCGACGGACTCCATGGCGAGGTACGGGTTGACCGCGGCGGCGCCGTAGCCGATCAGCAGCGCGACGTGGTGGACCTCGCGGACGTCCCCGGCCTCGACCAGCAGGCCCACCTGGGTGCGCTGCTTGGTGCGGATGAGGTGGTGGTGGACGGCGGAGGTGAGCAGCAGCGAGGGGATCGGCGCGTGCTCGGCGTCGGAGTGCCGGTCGGACAGGACGATCAGGCGGGCGCCGTCCTCGATGGCGGCGTCGACCTCGTTGCAGATCTCCTCGATGCGGGCGGCCAGCGCGTCGCCGCCGCCGTGCACCCGGTAGAGGCCGGAGAGCGTGGCGGCCTTCATGCCCGGCATGTCGCCGTCGGCGTTGATGTGTATGAGCTTGGCCAGCTCGTCGTTGTCGATCACCGGGAAGGGCAGGGCGACGCTGCGGCAGGACGCGGCGCCCGGCTCCAGGAGGTTGCCCGAGGGGCCGAGGACGGAGCGCAGCGAGGTGACGAGTTCCTCGCGGATGGCGTCCAGCGGCGGGTTGGTGACCTGCGCGAACAGCTGGGTGAAGTAGTCGAAGAGCAGCCGGGGCCGGGCCGAGAGTGCGGCGATCGGCGAGTCGGTGCCCATGGAGCCCAGGGGCTCGCCGCCGGTGCGGGCCATCGGGGCGAGGATGACGCGCAGCTCCTCCTCGGTGTAGCCGAAGGTCTGCTGGCGGCGGGTGACGGAGGCGTGCGTGTGGACGATGTGCTCCCGCTCGGGGAGGTCCTCCAGCTCGATCTCGCCGCTCTCCAGCCACTCCTGGTAGGGGTGCTCGGCGGCGAGGGACGCCTTGATCTCGTCGTCCTCGATGATGCGGTGCTCGGCGGTGTCCACGAGGAACATGCGGCCGGGCTGCAGGCGGCCCTTGCGGACGACCTTGGCCGGGTCGATGTCCAGGACGCCGACCTCGGAGGAGAGGACGACGAGGCCGTCGTCGGTGACCCAGTAACGGCCGGGGCGCAGACCGTTGCGGTCGAGGACCGCGCCGACCTGGACGCCGTCGGTGAAGGTGACGCAGGCCGGGCCGTCCCAGGGCTCCATCATCGCGGAGTGGTACTGGTAGAACGCGCGGCGTGCCGGGTCCATGGAGTCGTGGTTCTCCCACGCCTCGGGGACCATCATCAGCACCGAGTGCGGCAGCGAGCGGCCGCCGAGGTGGAGCAGCTCCAGGACCTCGTCGAAGGAGGCGGAGTCCGAGGCGTCCGGGGTGCAGACGGGGAAGATCCGGTCGAGCGGCGCGTCGCCGAAGAGGCCGGATGCGAGCTGGGACTCGCGGGCCTTCATCCAGTTCCGGTTGCCCTTGACCGTGTTGATCTCGCCGTTGTGCGCGACGAAGCGGTACGGGTGTGCGAGCGGCCAGCTCGGGAAGGTGTTGGTCGAGAAGCGCGAGTGGACCAGGGCGACCGCGGTGGCGAACCGGGGGTCGGAGAGGTCCGGGAAGAAGGGCTCCAGCTGACCGGTGGTGAGCATGCCCTTGTAGACGATGGTGCGGGCGGAGAGCGACGGGAAGTAGACCCCGGCCTCGCGCTCGGCGCGCTTGCGCAGCACGAACGCCTTGCGGTCCAGGACGATGCCGGTGCTCTCGCCGTCCGCCACGAAGAGCTGGCGGAACTCGGGCATGGTGGCGCGGGCGCCGTTGCCGAGGATGTCCGGGGTGACCGGGACCTCGCGCCAGCCGAGGACCGTCAGGCCCTCCTCGCCGGCGATCTTCTCCAGCTCGCGCACGGCCCCGTTGGCGTCGTCGGCGGGCAGGAAGGCGATGCCGACGGCGTAGGCGCCGGCCTCGGGGAGCGCGAAGGGGGCCTCGGCGCGCAGGAACGTGTCCGGGATCTGGAGCAGGATGCCGGCGCCGTCACCGGAGTCGGGCTCCGAGCCGGTGGCACCGCGGTGTTCGAGGTTGCGGAGCACGGTCAGAGCCTGCTCGACCATCTCGTGGCCGGGCACACCGGTCAGAGTGGCTACGAACCCCACGCCACAGGCGTCGTGCTCGTTGCGGGGGTCGTACATCCCCTGGGGGGCGGGGCGACCGTCCATGGGCGACCAGGCGTCGGTGCGCATCGGCTCTCCCGTCGTCGTCGTGGCATATGCAGTGCCGAGGGACGACGTTGGCCCTCTGCGAAATTTCGTGCAGATTACATGATGGGGCGCTTCTCAAAAAGCGGATGAACCATTCCAACATGCGGACACCATCGATGACGGTGGAGTGGGTCGCTGTCAGAGGATCGGCGCCCGGGAGACGCGGAGAGCAGGCGTCGTTGCCTGCGGTGTCTACGGCTCATGCCCGGTGGCGGAGAAAACGAAACCGCCGGGTAGTGGCTACTTATGTGCAGCCCTGCATAGAGACTCATTTTACGGTGCCGGGCGCGGCCACGCCCAGAGGCGCGGGCCAAGACGTACGTCACACGCATGGCGTACGCGTAACGGGCCGGTTGCGTGAACCGGCCCGTTACGAGGGGGAAGCGCGAGGGAGACCGGGCGGGGTCAGCCGCCCACGGCCACGCCGAAGAGGGCACCCAGGCCGTACGTGATCGCGGCGGCCGCGCCGCCCAGGGCCAGCTGGCGCAGTCCGCTGAACCACCAGCTGCGGGCGGTCACCCGGGCCACCACCGCGCCGCAGCCGAACAGCCCGGCGAGCGCCAGCAGCACGGCCGGCCACAGCGCGTCGGCGCCGAGCAGGAACGGCAGCACCGGCAGCAGGGCGCCCAGCGCGAAGGCGCCGAACGAAGAGAAGGCGGCCACCAGGGGCGAGGGCAGGTCGCCCGGGTCGATGCCCAGTTCCTCGCGGGCGTGGATCTCCAGGGCCTGTTCCGGGTCGCGCGAGAGCTGGCGGGCGACCTCGCGAGCGAGCGCGGGTTCGACGCCCCGGGACTCGTAGAGCGCGGCGAGCTCCCGCTCCTCGTCCACCGGGTGCTTGCGCAGCTCGCGCCGCTCGACGTCCAGCTCGGCCTCGACCAGCTCGCGCTGCGACGCCACGGAGGTGTACTCACCGGCCGCCATCGAGAAGGCACCGGCGGCCAGTCCCGCGAGGCCGGTGATGACGATGGTGCGGTGCGAGACGTCGCCGCCGGCGACGCCGGTCATCAGGGCCAGGTTGGAGACGAGCCCGTCCATCGCCCCGAAGACCGCCGGACGCAGCCAGCCGCCGTTGACGTCACGGTGCGTGTGGTTGTCCCGGTGGGCCTCGTGCAGTACGGCGTCGGTCTCGATGATGGCCACGGCTTGTCCCTCTCCCCTCACTCCGGAGAGGGGCCTCCTGCCCGCCCTTCCCCGCTCGACACCATCGAAAGTACGCACGAAAAACCGCTCCTGCCAGCAAGGAAGGCCGTACTTACCACCCTGCGTAACCGGATAGGTACGGCTTGCCTTGCTGTCCGGAAGCCTTCATCCGAGTGGACCTTTTGTGTGCATAACCGGCCTTCGTCCCGGCTCGGCGTGGAACGGATCCCACAGGGACGAGTACTGGCTCGGTACGAGCGAAGGGTCGACGCGATGGAGACGGTCGCAGGAAATCCGACGGCGCCGCGGGCGAGCGGCACACCGACGGCACGGCTTGCGGAGGACGCGGAACCGGGCGGGCCCGTCGACCGGGCCAGGGGCGCGCTGCTCGGCCTCGCGGTCGGCGACGCGCTCGGCGCCCCGGCGGAGAACATGCGGCCCTCCGAGATCCGCCGCCGCTGGGGCCGGATCGAGGGCTTCGTCAGCGAGGACCCGGCGGGCACCGACGACACGGAGTACGCGATCTTCTCCGGGCTGCTGCTGGCCCGGCACGGCTCGGAGCTCACCGTCACCGACGTCGAGCGGGCCTGGCGGCTGTGGATCGCCGACCTGGACGAGGGGCCGTTCCGGGGCGCCGGCTTCAGCGAGCGCGGCACGCTGGAGAACCTGCGCCGGGGACTGGCCGCGCCGATCTCCGCCCAGCACCGGCACGCCTGGAGCGACGGCCTGGCCATGCGGGCCGCGCCCTTCGGCGTCTTCGCGGCGGGCCGCCCCGCCGAGGCGGCCCGGCTGGTCGCGGTCGACGGCCGGGTCAGCCACGAGGGCGAGGGCATCTACGGCGGCCAGGCGGTGGCCGCCGGGGTGGCCGCCGCGATGACCGGCGCCTCGGTCACCTCGGTGATCGCCGCCGCGCTCTCGGTCGTCCCCATGGACTCCTGGACGGCCCGCTCCCTGCGCCGCGCGGTGACGGCGGCGCAGCGCCCCCACCCCGACCGCCTCACCGGCGAACGCGCGGTCCGCTCGGCCGTGGTGGTCGGCGGCTACCCCTGGACGGACCTGGCTCCCGAAGCGGTCGGCCTGGCCTTCGGCGCCTTCGCCGCGGCCCGCGGCGACTTCCGTACGGCGGTGCTCATGGCCGTCAACATGGGCCGCGACGCCGACACGACGGCCGCGGTGGCGGGCGCCCTCTCCGGCGCCCTGCACGGCGCGTCGGCGATCCCGCGCCTCTGGGCGGACGCGATCGGCCCGGTACGCGGCAGCTGCCTGCCGTCGATGCGGGGGTATCACGTGGTGGACATCGCGGACCTGCTGGCGGGGGCCGCCGAGGCGGCCGCGCCGGACGGACCACGGGATCGCGCCCCGGCGCGGGACGAGGGGTCGGCCGGTGCGCCGGGCCACCTCCCGGCCGCCGGGGAGTCGCGCCGGGGACGCGGCACCGGGGCGGTGTCCCGGTGAGCGGGGTCCGGCGCGCCCGCGTCGAAGGGCTGCTCATCGGGCTGGCGGCCGGGGATGCCGCCGGGTGGCCCGCGGCCCGGCACCGGGCGGCCCGGATGCCGGAGTGGACCCGGCGGCTGACCCGGGAGCTGGACACCTTCGCCGAGCAGAACGCGACGACCACGCTCCCGGTGCCCATCGCGCTCAACCAGCCGCCCGAGCCCCTGCGCCTCGGGCCGTCCGACGACGCCGAGTGGGCCGCGTTCGCGGCGGGGACCGTGCTTGCCGCGGGGCGGGCGCGGGACGCCTCGGCCTCCGGGCCCGGGCGGACCCGGCTCGCCCCGGACGCCGGCGACCGCCATGTGCGGGCCGCCGTCGCCGGGGCCTGGAACTCGCTCGCCGCCGAGGTCGCCGCCGCGGCGGCGCGGGCGACCGAGGTGGAGGCGGCCGTGCTGCCGCTGCGCGCCCGGATCTCGGTGCGGGCCGGGCTCGGGAACCTCGCCGCCGGGCTGCGGCCGCCCGCCACCGGCCACGACAACCCGCACTACTTCGACGACGCGGCCTGCGTGCGGGCGGCCGTGCTGGCGGTCGTCCACCCGGGCGACCCGCACGCGGCGGCGGAGCTCGCGGAGTTCGACGCGCGCTTCACACAGGACGGCGACGGGGTGCACGGGGCGCGGGCGATGGCCGCCGCGAGTGCCGGGGCGCTGGGCGGGGCGGACGTGGACGCGGCGGTCGACGCCGCGCTGGCCCAGCTCCCCGACGGCACCGAGATCGCCCGCAACGCGGCCCACGCGGTCCGGATCGCCCGGGAGTTCGCCGGGGAAAGGGCCGGGGCGTTCGCGCTGGTCCCGGTCCTGGAGCACCAGATCGTGGACCACGTCTACAGCTACGGGATCGCCGCCGCCGAGACCGTACCGGTCGCCCTCGCGCTGGCCACCGCGTCGAGGGGCGACATCGCGCAGGCCGTGCCCGCGGCCGCCTGCCTGTCCCGGGTCGCGGACTCCGCCCCCGCCCTGGCCGGTGCGCTGACCGGGGCACTGGGCTCCATCGCCTCCGTGCCCGACGGCTGGCGCGAGACCTGCCGGACGCTGGCCGGCTGCGCGCTGCCCCGTTTCGCCGGTACGGACCTGGTGGAACTCGCCGGGCTGCTGGCAGCCACGGAACCGGCCCCGGCGGGGGGACAATTCGGACATGACATCCACCGTGCCGCCGGCGCCCACGACGTCCCCCTCCCCCACGACAGCCACGACGCCCACGACCCCCGGGGCGCCCACGCTCGATGACCGGATCGCCGGTGCCCTCGTCGGCGCCGCCGTCGGCGACGCGCTGGGCGGCCCGGTCGAGGGCCGCTCCCCCGAGCAGATCACGGCCCGGCACGGCGGCAGGATCACCGGGATCGTCGGCCCCTGGGACGGCGACGACTGGCGGACCGCCCGCCCGATCGCCCCGTACCACAAGGGGGACGGGCACGTCACCGACGACACCTTGATGACGCACGCGCTGGTCCGGGTGTACGGGAAGGTGCGCGGCCATCTCGACGCGTACGCGGTCGCCGACCACCTCGTGCCGGAGATGATCGGCGAACCGCGCTGGATTCCCGAGCTGGAGGCGGAGGCGCTGCCGCTCCAGCGGGTCTTCCTCGCGGAGAAGTGGATCGTCGCCCGGCTGCACTACGGCCACGTCGACCCGCGCGAGGCGGGCGCCGGAAACATCGTCAACTGCGGGGCGGCGATGTACATGGCCCCGGTCGGGCTGGTGAACGCCGCCCATCCGCAGGCGGCGTACGCCGAGGCGATCGACGTCGCGGGCGCCCACCAGTCGAGCTACGGCAGGGAGGCGGCAGGCGTCTTGGCGGCCGGGGTCGCCGCGGCCTGCACGCCGGGGGCGACGCCCGCCACGGTCGTCGAGGCGTGCCTGTCGCTCGCCAAGGACGGCACCCGCGCCGCGATCGAAGCCGTCTGCGAGGCGGCCGCCCGCCACCGGGACGTGGAGTCGGCGCTCGCCCCGCTGCGCGCGGCCGTCGCCCCCTTCGACACCGTCGGCCCCGACTACCGCGCACCCTCGCTCGGTGCGCGCCGCCCGTCCCGGCTGCACGCGATCGAAGAACTGCCGGTCGCCCTCGGCATGCTGCTGGCCGCCGACGGGGACTACCGGCAGGCGGTCCTCGGCTCGGTCAACTACGGCCGCGACTGCGACTCGATCGCCACCATGAGCGGCGCGCTCGCGGGCGCCCTGCACGGCGAGAGCGCCGTCCCCGCCGACTGGGCGGCCGCCGTCGCCGGGGCCAGCCGCCTCGATCTGCGCGCCCCGGCCCGGACCCTGGCCGAGGTGGCCCGCGAGGTGTTCGCCCGGGACACCGCCCGCCGCAGGGCCCATGAGGCCGCCTTCGCGACGCTGGCGGGCACCCCGTGACCACGGCGGTGCGGGTGACCTGGGTGCAGCCGGAGGACCTGGTCGGCCACGAACTGCGCCAGGCCGCCGAGGACGGCCGCGACGCCCGCGACATCGCCCGCCGCTGGTACGAGGCCGGCGGCGCCCCCGCCCCGGAACGCGCGGGGGCGTCCGAAGCCGCCGCCCCGCCCGGGCTGCGCGCGGTCGCCGAACGGCTGCTGGACGAACTCGCCCTGCTGGAGTCCCCGCTGGCCGGTGACGAGCCGGACGGCCTGGACGAGATCCGGGCCGCCTGCCCGCAGTGGCCGCATGCCCGGGACGTGCGGCCGGCCGGGCGGGAGCGGCTGCACGCCGCCTGGCTGGGCCGCGCCGCCGGCTGCCTGCTGGGCAAACCGGTCGAGAAGCTGCCGCTGGAAGGCATCCGCGCCCTGGCCCGGGCCACCGGCAACTGGCCGCTGAACACCTGGTTCACCGCCCGGGGCCTGCCCGCCCCGCTGGCCGCCACCTATCCGTGGAACCGGCGCTCCGCGGCCACCTCGCTCGCCGAGAACATCGACGGGATGCCCGAGGACGACGACCTCAACCACCCGCTGCTCGCCCTGCTGCTGCTCCAGCGGCACGGCACCGCGTTCACCACCGCGGACCTGGCCCGGCTGTGGCTGGACGAGCTCCCGGCGGGGCGTACGTTCACCGCCGAGCGGATCGCGTACCGCAATCTGCTCGACGGCATCGAGCCCCCGGACACCGCCCGCCGCCGCAATCCGTTCCGGGAGTGGATCGGCGCGCAGATCCGGGCCGACGTGCACGGCTGGACCCGGCCCGGCGACCCGGCGGGCGCCGCCGCGCAGGCGTACCGGGACGCGGTCCTCACGCACACCGGGAACGGCGTCTACGGCGCGATGTTCACGGCGGCGGCACTGGCCGAGGCGGCCGGCGGCGAGACCGATGTGCACGGCTGCCTGGCCACCGGGCTGCGCGTGGTGCCGCCGCGCTCGCGGTTCGCGGCGGCGGTACGGGACGGCATCGAAGCCGCCCGCGAGGAGCGGGACTTCGATACGGTCGTGGACCGGCTGCACGCGGCGTACGGCAGGTACCACTGGGTGCATGTGCTGCCCAACGCGGCCCTGCTGGCCGCCGCCCTCACGCACGCCGACGGCGACTTCACCGGTTCGGTCTGCAAGGCGGTGTCCGGCGGCTGGGACACCGACTCCAACGGCGCGACCGCCGGCTCGCTCGCCGGACTGCTCGCCGGGCGGCCGGACGCGCTGCCCGGCCGGTGGACCACCCCGCTGAAGAACCGGCTCGCCACGTCCGTCCCCGGTTTCGACGGGACCGGCTTCGACACCCTGGCCGCCCTGACCCACCGGCTCACCCACGAGGAGGCAATCCGCCCATGACCAGAATCGCGGTGCTCGGCAGCACCAACATGGATCTTGTGGCCTACGTCGACCGGGCCCCCGAGCGCGGCCAGACCGTCACCGGACGGGAGTTCCGCACCATCCCCGGCGGCAAGGGCGCCAACCAGGCCGTCGCCGCCGCCAGAGCGGGCGGTGACGTGCTGATGATCGGCGCGGTCGGCGACGACGAGTACGGCGTACGGATGCGGGAGAACCTGGAGCAATCGGGCGTCGACACCGACCTGCTGCACACCGCCGAGGGCCCCAGCGGCACCGCCCACATCGTGGTCGACGCCAAGGGCTCCAACGCGATCGTGGTCATCCCCGGCGCCAACGGCACCATGACCGCGCTCGGCCCGGGCGAGATGGCCGCCATCGCCGAGGCGGATCTGCTGCTGCTCCAGCTGGAGCTGCCGATGTCCGCCGTGGTCGAGGGCGCCCGCGCCGGTCACGCCCAGGGCGTGCGGACCGTCCTCACCCCCTCCCCCGTACAGGAGCTGCCCTCCGAACTCCTCGACCACATCGACCTGCTGATCCCCAACGAGCACGAGGCGGCCGGGCTCTCCGGCTACGACGACCCGCACGCGGCGGCGGAGATCCTGCTCGGCCAGGTCCCCGCGGTGCTCATCACGCTCGGCTCGAAGGGCAGCCTGTACGCGGCCCGGGGCAGCCGCACCATCCACTTCCCGGCCCCGGACGTGACCGCCGTCGACACCACCGGCGCCGGGGACACCTTCGTCGGCACCCTGGCCGTGGCGCTCGGTGAGGGGCGCCCGATCCCGCAAGCCGTCGCCTGGGCCTCGGCCGCCGCCGCGCTCTGCGTGCAGAAACCGGGCGCCTCGGTCTCCATGCCGTACCGCAGCGAAATCGACGGCGCGTGACCGCCCCCGCGGCGCCGCCGCTCACCGGACTGCGGGTGATCGATCTCGCCACGCTCTTCGCGGGCCCGCTCTGCGCGACGATGCTCGGCGACTTCGGCGCCGAGGTGATCAAGGTCGAGCATCCGGTCCGCCCCGACCCCTCCCGGGGCCACGGGCCAGCCAAGGACGGGGTGGGCCTGTGGTGGAAGCTCCTCGGCCGCAACAAGCGCAATCTGACGCTCGACCTCTCCGCCCCGGAGGGCCGCGACCTGCTGCTGCGGCTCGCCGCGGACACCGACGTGATCATCGAGAACTTCCGGCCGGGCACGCTGGAACGGTGGGGTCTCGGGCCGGACGAGCTGCACGCGGTCAACCCCCGCCTCGTGCTGGTGCGCGTCACGGGCTTCGGCCAGTTCGGCCCGTACTCCCACCGGCCCGGCTTCGGGACGCTCGCCGAGGCCATGAGCGGCTTCGCGGCGATCACCGGGGAGCCGGACGGACCGCCGACCCTGCCGCCGTTCGGCCTGGCCGACTCGATCGCCGCGCTCGCCACGGCGTACGCGGTGATGGCCGCCCTCGCCGGGCGCGACCGGACCGGCGAGGGGCAGGTCGTCGACATGGCGATCATCGAGCCGATCCTGACCGTGCTCGGCCCGCAGCCGCTCTGGTACGACCAGCTCGGTTACGTACAGCCGCGCACCGGGAACCGCTCGCGCAACAACGCCCCGCGCAACACCTACCGCACCTCCGACGGGCAGTGGGTGGCCGTCTCCACCTCCGCGCAGTCCGTCGCGGAGCGGGTGATGCGGCTGGTCGGGCGGGCGGACCTGATCGAGGAGCCGTGGTTCGCCTCGGGCGCCACCCGCGCCGAGCACAGCGACGAGCTGGACGAGGCCGTGGGCCACTGGATCGCCCGGCACAGCCGGGAGGAGGCCCTGTCCGCGTTCGAGAAGGCGGAGGCCGCGATCGCGCCCATCCACGACGTGCGGGACGTCATGGAGGACCCGCAGTACCGGGCGCTGGACTCGGTCACCGAGGTGGACGACCCGGAGCTGGGCCCGCTGCGGATGCAGAACGTCCTCTTCCGGCTCTCCCGGACCCCGGGCGCGATCCGCTGGACCGGCCGCCCGCACGGGGCCGACACCGAGGAGATCCTGACCGAGCTGGGGCTGAGCGGGCCCGAGATCTCGGCGCTGCGGGCGGAGCGGGTGCTGTGAGCGCGGCGGCCCCCCTCACGTTGCTGTACGTGCCCGGTGACCGGCAGGACGTGGTGCGCAAGGCGGCCGCCTCGGGTGCGGACGTGGTCATCGTGGACCTGGAGGACGCGGTCGCCCCGGACCGCAAGGAGTACGCCCGCGCGGCGACGGTGGAGCTGCTGTCGGACCCGCCGTCCGCGACGGCGCCGCCCGTGCACGTGCGGGTCAACGACGAGGCGGACGTGCTGGCGCTGGCCGGGCTGCCGGGGCTCGGCGGGCTGCGGCTGCCGAAGATCACCCATGCCGCGTCGGTGCACCACATCGCGGCGCGGGCGCCCGGGGTGGCCCTGTGCCCGCTGCTGGAGTCGGCGCTCGGCATCGAGCACGCGTACTCGGTGGCCTCCGCCCACCCCCAGGTCCGGGCCATCGCCCTGGGCGAGGCGGACCTCCGCGCGGATCTGGGCGTACGGGAGGACGCGGGGCTCGACTGGTCGCGCAGCCGGGTGGTGGTCGCCGCCCGGGCGGCGGGCCTGGCTCCGCCCGCGCAGTCGGTGTTCGCGGACGTCCGGGACCTGGACGGGCTCTGGTCCTCCTGCGCCCACGGCCGGGCCCTGGGCTTCCTGGGCCGGGCGGCGATCCACCCCCGCCAGCTCCCGGTGATCGAGCGCGCGTTCCGCCCGACGCCGCAGGAGGTCGAAGCGGCGTGGGAGATCGTGGAAGCGGCCCGCGACCAGGCGGGCGCCCAGGCCCTGCCGGACGGCCGCTTCGTGGACGCGGCGGTGGTTGCGCAGGCGCAACGGACGCTCTCCCTCGCCGAGCGCGAACGGTGACCTGGCCCCCGTCTGGCCCCGTTGTCCTCAATCGCCGGACGGGCTGGGTTTCACGGCCGAGGGGCCGCCGAATGCCTCGGCGACCCCTCACTCAGCTTGCGCGCGGCGTCAGCCCTTGGCGGCCTCCGCCGTACCGTCCGCCTTCGGCGCGTCCTCGTCGGCGTCCGTCTTCGCGTCGGCGTCCGGCTTCGCATCGGTGTCCGCGTCCGCGTCGGCCTCCGCGGCCTCCGGCCCGTCCGCCTCGGCCTCGTCCGCCTTCTCGGAGGACTCCGGCGCCTCCGGCGCACCCGGTTCCACGACCTCCTCGCGGCCCGGCCGCACCTTCGCCGAGATCACGATGTACGTCACCGCGAGCACGAACACGATCAGCGCGGTCCACACGTTGAGCCGCAGGCCCAGGATGTGGTGCGCCTCGTCCACGCGCATGTACTCGATCCACGCACGCCCCGCGCAGTACGCCGCGACGTAAAGGGCGAAGGCCCGGCCGTGGCCCATCTTGAAGCGGCGGTCGGCCCAGACCACCAGGAGGGCGACGCCGACGCACCACAGCGACTCGTACAGGAAGGTCGGGTGGTAGGTGCCCGCCAGCCGGTTCGGGCCGTCGCTGATCTTCAGCGCCCACGGGACGTCCGTCGCCTTGCCGTACAGCTCCTGGTTGAACCAGTTGCCCCAGCGGCCGCACGCCTGGGCGAGGGCGATGCCGGGGGCGAGGGCGTCGGCCCAGGCGGGCAGCGGAATCCCGCGGCGGCGGCAGCCGATCCAGGCACCGACCGCGCCCAGCGCGATCGCACCCCAGATGCCGAGGCCGCCCTGCCAGATCTTGAAGGCGTCGACCCAGTCCTCACCCTCGCTGAAGTACAGCTGGTAGTCGGTGATGACGTGGTAGAGGCGGCCGCCGACGAGTCCGAAGGGCACGGCCCAGACGGCGATGTCGGCAACGGTGCCGGCGGTGCCTCCTCGGGCGACCCAGCGCTTGTTGCCGAACCAGACGGCGACGAAGACACCGATGATGATGCAGAACGCGTAGCCGCGGAGCGGGATCGGTCCGAGATCGATCACGCCGGTCGACGGGCTGGGAATGTAGGCAAGGTTCATGGCAGCGTCGACGCTACCCTGCCGGACGGGAGGGAGGACAACCCGCCCGGCAACGTCTGGGTAACGAGCGGGCCGTCGATTCCCCCGCCCGGCCCTACGGCGTGGCCGTGGGGGTGGCCGGTTTCTTGCCCTTGTTGGCCTCGGCGACCCATTTCTTCAGGTTGGCCACGGTGATCGCCTCGTCGCCCTTCTTCGGGAAGATCGACTCCCCGTTGAGCAGGGCCGTCGGAGTGCCCTGGAAGCCGCCGTCGCTGAACGCCTGGTTGGACTTCTCCACCCAGGCGTCGTGCTTGCCGTCCTCGACGCAGCCCCGGAACGCGGGCGTGTCCAGCCCGGGGACCTTCTTGGCGAGTTCGATCAGCTTGTCGTTGTCGCCGAAGGCGTCGTCGGTCTCCGCCGGCTGGTTGCTGTACAGCACGTCGTGGTACGCGGAGAACTTGCCGGCGTCCTGCGCGCAGGCGGCCGCGTTGGCCGCCTTGAGGGAGCCGCTGCCGCCCATGTTGCCGTCGATGATCGTGGCGAGGTGGTAGTCGACCTTGATCTGGCCGTCGCGCTCCATCTCGTGGATCGTGTCGCGGAACGCGGTCTCGAACTGGGCGCAGACCGGGCAGCGGAAGTCCTCCCAGATGGTGAGGGTGGACGGGGCGTCGTCGGCGCCGACCCGGATGGCCAGGGCGTCCTTGCCGGTCGCCCCGGACGGGGCGACGGCCGGTCCGGACGCCTTGGACTTGTCGCTCTTGCCGTCGGTGTTCGCCGCGATCACGCCGACGACGGCGGCCAGGCCCAGGACCCCCACCACGGCCGTGGACACGATCAGCGTGCGGCGCCGGCGGTCGCGCGCCTTCGCCTGCTCGCGCTGCTGGATCAGCCGGTCTCGCGCGGCCCTCTTACCCTGTTCGTTCTTCTCGCTCACACCGCGCAAACGACCCGGGGAGGCACTCGCGTGCCTCCCCGGACCGAGGTCCACCCGTTCGGGTTACCCCCGGTGTCAGCGCTTTCGAACACCTTCGGCAAGATCGGCCGTCAGTGAACGGACGGCCGCGAGCCCGGCCGCCTCGTCGGAGGCGTCCAGCATGCACTTGACGAAGGCCGAGCCGACGATGACGCCGTCGGCGAAGCCTGCGACCTCCGCGGCCTGGGCGGCGTCGGACACGCCGAGGCCGACGCAGACCGGCAGCTCGGTGGTGGCCCGGGTCCGCCGGACCAGGTCCTGGGCCTGCGCGCCGACCGATGCGCGGGTGCCGGTGACGCCCATCAGGGACGCGGCGTAGACGAAGCCGGAGCCCGCGTCGGTGATGGTGGCGATCCGCTCGTCCTTGCTGCTGGGAGCGACGACGAAGACGGTGGCCAGGCCGTGCCGCTCCGCGTGCTCGCGCCACAGCGCGGACTCCTGGACCGGCAGGTCGGGCAGGATGCACCCGGCGCCGCCCGCCTCGGCCAGCTCCGCCGTGAACCGCTCGACGCCGTACCGGTCGATCGGATTCCAGTACGTCATGATCAGGATCGGCGCCCCGGTGGCCTCGTGGGCCTCGCGCACCGTGCGCATCACGTCGGCGATCCGTACTCCGCCGCGCAGCGCGATGTCGTCGGCGGTCTGGATGACCGGGCCGTCGAGCACCGGGTCGCTGTGCGGCAGCCCCACCTCGATGACGTCGGCGCCGCCCGCGACGGCGGCCTTCACGGCCTCGATACCGCCGTCGACGGTCGGGAAGCCGGCGGGCAGGTACGCGATGAGCGCGGCCCGGTCCTCGGCCCGCGCGGCGGCGAGCGTGGTGTTCAGCAGTTCGACGTTGCCGCTCACAGCGCGTCCCCCTCGATCTCCGCGTTCCGGCTGCCGGCGTCCGCCTCGACGGCCGCGTCGGTGTCGTACAGCCCGAAGTAACGGGCCGCCGTGTCCATGTCCTTGTCGCCGCGCCCGGAGAGGTTGACCAGGATCAGCCCGTCCTTGCCCAGCTCCTTGCCGACCTCCAGCGCCCCGGCCAGCGCGTGCGCGCTCTCGATGGCCGGGATGATGCCCTCGGTGCGGGAGAGCAGGCGCAGCGCCTGCATCGCCGCGTCGTCGGTGACGGCGCGGTACTCGCCCCGGCCCACGTCCTTGAGGTAGGCGTGCTCGGGGCCGATGCCCGGGTAGTCCAGGCCGGCCGAGATGGAGTACGGCTCGGTGATCTGGCCCTCGTCGTCCTGGAGGACGTAGCTGCGCGAACCGTGCAGGATGCCGGGCTCGCCCGCGGTGAGGGTCGCCGCGTGCTCGCCGGTCTCCACGCCGTGTCCGGCGGGCTCGCAGCCGATGAGGCGGACGTCCGCGTCGGGCACGAAGGCGTGGAAGAGGCCGATGGCGTTGGAGCCGCCGCCGACGCAGGCCACGGCCGCGTCCGGCAGCCGGCCGGCCTGCTCCAGGATCTGCCGCCGGGCCTCCACGCCGATGACGCGGTGGAAGTCGCGGACCATCGCCGGGAAGGGGTGCGGGCCCGCGACCGTACCGAAGAGGTAGTGGGTGCGGTCCACGTTGGCGACCCAGTCGCGGAACGCCTCGTTGATGGCGTCCTTGAGGGTGCGGGAGCCGGACTTCACGGCGATGACCTCGGCGCCGAGCATCCGCATCCGCGCCACGTTCAGCGCCTGGCGCCGGGTGTCGATCTCGCCCATGTAGATGGTGCAGTCGAGGCCGAAGAGGGCACAGGCGGTCGCCGTGGCCACGCCGTGCTGTCCGGCGCCGGTCTCCGCGATGACGCGGGTCTTGCCCATGCGCCGGGTCAGCAGCGCCTGCCCCAGCACGTTGTTGATCTTGTGCGATCCGGTGTGGTTGAGGTCCTCGCGCTTGAGGAAGACGCGGGCGCCACCGGCGTGCTCGGCGAAGCGGGTGACCTCGGTGAGGGCGCTGGGCCGTCCGGTGTAGTGGACCATCAGCTCGCCGAGCTCGGCGGCGAACGCGGGGTCGGCCTTGGCCTTCTCGTACTCGTCGGCGACCTCGTCCACGGCGGCGACCAGCGCCTCCGGGATGAACTTGCCGCCGTACGCGCCGAAGTAGCCCTCGGCGCTGGGGATCAGACCCTCCGGGTCCGGGATGAAGAAGTCGGAAGACATGCGGGACGTGCTCCTCGTCGTCACAGGGGTGGTTGCACCGTCTGCGCCGTGAGCGGAGCGCCGCCCCGGTCCGGGACCGGGGCGGTTTCGGGCGCGCGGGAACGCGGCCGGGCTCGCTCTACAGCGCGCGTCCCGTGCGCCATCGCATGCCGTTGACCTGACCGGGCTCGGCACCGATCACGTACCGCACCCGCCGGCCGTGCACCCGGCGCGCGGGCGCCCGGCAGCCGCGGTGCCACGAGGGCAGCGCGCAGCGCATCGGCTCGGGGTGCGGGAGGGACACGGCCGGGTCAGCCCCGTCCGTGGCGCAGCGCCGGGTGGGCCCCGGCGGCGACGAGGTCGGAGACGGCGGTCCGCGGGTCGCGGCCGGTGACCAGGGACTCGCCGACGAGCACGGCGTCGGCGCCGGCGTTGGCGTAGGCGATCAGGTCGTGCGGGCCCCGGACGCCGGACTCGGCGACCTTGACGATGTGGTCCGGGATCTCGGGGGCGACGCGCTCGAAGGTGGAGCGGTCGACCTTGAGGTCCTTGAGGTTGCGCGCGTTGACGCCGATGATCCGGGCCCCGGCCTCGACGGCGCGCTCGGCCTCGTCCTCGTCGTGCGCCTCGACCAGCGGCGTGAGGCCGATGGACTCGGCGCGCTCGATCAGGGAGACCAGGGCCTCCTGTTCGAGGGCGGCGACGATCAGCAGCGCGAGGTCGGCGCCGTACGCGCGTGCCTCCCACAGCTGGTACGAGGTGACGATGAAGTCCTTGCGGAGGATCGGGATGTCGACCTTGGCGCGGACGGCCTCCAGGTCGGCCAGCGAGCCGCCGAAGCGGCGCTCCTCGGTGAGGACCGAGATGACGGAGGCCCCGCCGGCCTCGTAGTCCGCGGCGAGCGCGGCCGGGTCGGCGATGGCGGCCAGCGCGCCCTTGGAGGGGCTGGAGCGCTTGACCTCGCAGATGACGTTCACGCCCTCGCCGCGCAGGGCGGCGACGCCGTCCTTGGCCTGGGGGGCACGGGCGGCGCGTTCCTTGAGCTCGTCGAGGCTGACGCGCGCCTGCCGCTCCGCGAGGTCGGCGCGTACGCCGTCGATGATCTCGTCGAGCACACTCACGCGAGCGGCCCCCTTCCGGAGCGGTGACAAAAAACGTAACAGGCCACAGGATCAGCCACTCCGATGTTATCCGCAGGAGGGCGCTGGGCCCGCATCCGGCCTGCGGCTGTCCCACTGGCTGGGACTTCACGGGGCGAGGGCGGAGCCGAAGGGGAGGTTCCGGATGACGGTGAAGAGCAGCAGTACGGCGCCGATCGCCCACCAGTGCACCGGTCGCAGCCCGATCCGCAGGGGCTTCCCGCGGGCCTCGCGGATCAGCCATACGGTCCACAGCACGGCGAAGATCCCGTAGCCGGCCACGGCGAGCGCGTTGGCGCCGAAGGCGGCGGCCAGGTCGCCGTGGGCGAAGGCGTGGGCGCTGCGGAGGCCGCCGCAGCCGGGGCAGTAGATGCCGGTGAACCGCAGCAGCGGGCAGACGGGGTAGTGGCCGGGCTGGTTCGGGTCGACGGTGGCGACGTATCCGAAGGCGCCGACGACGGCGGCGAGCACGCCCACCGGGACGGCGGTCCGCCGCAGCCGGGAGGCACCGGCGGGGGCCGTCGGGAAGAGGGGGGCCCGCACGGGGGCGAAGGGCGGCGGCCCGGGGGCGGGGTCCGGGGCCGAAGGGGCGGCGGGGGTTGGCGTTGCGTCCACCCGGTGATTGTCGCCGCTGACGCGGAAAGGCGCAGCCCGGTCCGGGCCGCGCCTTTCCGGCGTACGTGGTGCGGGGGTCAGGAGGTCTGCGCCTGGCCGGCACGCGCGCGGGCTGCGGTCAGCTCGGCCGACTCCTTCGGCATGCCGAGGCCCGCGGCCTTCATCGCGAGGCCGACGACACCACCGAGCAGGACGACGCCCATGCCGGCCCAGAAGCCGAGCGGGTTGGCCGCGACCATGAAGACGCCCGCGACGCAGAAGCCGATGAAGGCGATGATGACACCGGTCCAGGCGGCCGGGGTGTGTCCGTGGCTGCTGCCCGCCATGAGTTGCTCCTCGTTGGTGTTGCGCTGTTGGAATCGCTCGGGTCGCTGTGCCCACGGCCCGTGCCGCTGTGCCAGCTCACCGTCATTGTCCCGTACGTGCGGGTAGGACGTGAGCTGGGGGTCATGCCTCGCGCGTCGGGTCCTCGCCGCGGTCCAGGGCCTTCCACAGATCCTCGGGCCGGTCGGGGTCCAGCGGCCGGGAGGCCTTGCGGGGGCGGGGGGTGCCGTCGCGCTCGTAGCGCCCGGACATGGTGGGCCACCGGCTTCCGTAGCGCAGGGCGAGCAGTCCGGCGAGCAGGATCAGCAGGCCGCCGGCCGCCGTGACGTACGGCCAGACGGTGTGGCTGAGGGCGGTGATGGTGGCGGCGGCGTCTCCGCTGGTCTGCGCGGCCTTCTCGTCCAGTGCCCCGCTGTCGGACGCGCCGAGGAAGGCGCTCAGCGCGGCGCCGAGTCCGCTGAGCGCGAGGAGTCCGGCAACCACGCGCCGGCCCGCGCCGCGTACGGCGAAGACGGCGACGAGGGCGGCCAGGCCGACGATCGCGAGGGCGGCGGGGAGTCCGGTGACGTCCTGCCCGTCGGCGCTCAGCGGCAGGCTGCCGCCGCCGACGGGGGCCTTGCCCTCGGCCCAGGTCTGCCCGGAGGCGAGCAGGACGACGGTCGCGCCGGCCGCCCCGAGGAGCAGGCCGGCGGCCAGGGTGCGGCGGCTCCCCGCACTGTCGGGCGCGGCGGCGGCTTCGGTACGGGGCTGGGGTACGGGGACGGCACTCACGTACTCCACTATCCCTCACCGGGCCGGAACGCCCCACCGCGCCCCTGGCGCGGGCGCACCGCTCAGGCGCCGCCGAGGCGGTTGGCGGTGTGGACGGCGCGGAGGACGGCGGCCGCCTTGTTGCGGCATTCGGTGTCCTCGGCGACCGGGTCGGAGTCGGCGACGACGCCCGCGCCCGCCTGGACGTAGGCGGTGCCGTCGCGGAGCAGGGCGGTGCGGATGGCGATGGCGGTGTCGGAGTCCCCGGCGAAGTCGAGGTAGCCGACGCAGCCCCCGTACAGGCCCCGGCGGGTGGGTTCCAGTTCCTCGATGATCTGGAGGGCGCGGGGCTTGGGGGCGCCGGAGAGGGTGCCGGCAGGGAAGCAGGCGGTCAGCACGTCGAAGGCGGTGCGCCCCTCGGCGACCTTGCCGGTGACCGTGGACACGATGTGCATGACGTGGGAGTAGCGCTCGATGGACATGAAGTCGACCACCTCGACGCTGCCCGGTTCGCAGACCCGGCCCAGGTCGTTGCGGCCGAGGTCGACGAGCATCAGGTGCTCGGCGCGCTCCTTGGGGTCGGCGAGGAGTTCGTCGGCGAGGGCCTGGTCCTCCTGCGGGGTGGCGCCGCGGTGCCGGGTGCCGGCGATGGGGTGGACCATGGCCCGGCCGTCCTCGACCTTGACCAGGGCCTCGGGGCTGGACCCGGCGACGTCGAAGCCGTCGAACCGGAAGAGGTACATGTACGGCGAGGGGTTGGTGGCGCGCAGCACCCGGTAGACGTCGAGGGCGCTCGCCGTGCACGGGGTCTCGAAGCGCTGGGAGGGCACCACCTGGAAGGCCTCGCCGGCCCGGATGCGCTCCTTCACGTCCTCGACGGCCTCCTGGTACGCCTGGCCGCCCCAGAGCGCGGTGTACGGGGGCAGCTCGGACGGGGGCAGGGCGGCGGGGGCGTTCTCGACGGGGCGGCGCAGGTCCCGCTCCATCGCGTCGAGCCGGGTGACGGCGTCGCTGTACGCCTCGTCCACGCCGGTGGCCAGGTCGTTGTGGTTGATGGCGTTGGCGATGAGCAGGACGCTGCCGTCCCAGTGGTCCAGGACCGCCAGGTCGGAGGTGAGCAGCATGGTCAGCTCGGGAAGCCGCAGGTCGTCGCCGCCGCTCTCGCCGATCTTCTCCAGGCGGCGCACGATGTCGTAGCCGAGGTAGCCGACCATGCCGCCGGTGAAGGGCGGGAGGCCGGATTCCCGGTCGTGCGGGGTGTGCAGGGCCTCGATGGTGGCGCGCAGGGCGTGCAGCGGGTCGCCGTCGACGGGCACGCCGACCGGCGGGGCGCCGAGCCAGTGGGCCTCGCCGTCGCGGGTGGTCAGCGTGGCGGCGCTGCGTACGCCGATGAAGGAGTAGCGCGACCAGGTGCGGCCGTTCTCCGCGGATTCCAGCAGGAAGGTGCCGGTGCGCTCGCCCGCGAGCTTGCGGTAGAGGCCGACGGGGGTGTCGCCGTCCGCCAGGAGGCGGCGGGTGACGGGGATGACGCGCCGGTCGACGGCCAGCTTGCGGAAGGTGTCGAGGTCCATGGCGGCTGACCCTACTGCCCGGTGAAGAGGGTGTCGGCGTCGAAGCAGGTGCGGTCGCCGGTGTGGCAGGCGGCGCCGGTCTGGTCGACCTTGACGAGGACGGTGTCGGCGTCGCAGTCCAGGGCGACGGACTTGACGAGCTGGATGTGGCCCGAGGTGTCGCCCTTGACCCAGTACTCCTGGCGGCTGCGGGACCAGTAGGTGCAGCGGCCGGTGGTGAGGGTGCGGTGCAGGGCCTCGTCGTCCATCCAGCCGAGCATGAGCACCTCGCCGGTGTCGTACTGCTGGGCGACGGCCGGGACCAGCCCGTCGGCACCGCGCTTGAGGCGGGCGGCGATGGCGGGGTCGAGGTCGCTGGCGGTCCGGGGGGTGCCGGGCGGGGGCGTGCTGCTCATGGGCCCCATTGTGCCGTGGTGGCGCGGGGTGTCCGGGCGGGCGTCCACTGGGCGGACGGCGGACGGCGGTCGTACGCTGGCGGGCATGTCGACCCATGCGAAGCGCGAACGTCTTCTGCTCGCCGACCTGTTGGAGGCGGCGGGTCCGCAGGCCCCGACCCTGTGCCACGGCTGGACGGCCCGCGATCTCGCCGCCCATGTGGTGGTGCGGGAGCGGCGCCCGGACGCGGCGGCCGGGACGCTCATCGGGCCGCTGAAGAGCCGCCGGGACCGGGTCATGGCCGAGTTCACCGAGAAGCCGTACGAGGAGCTGATCCAGCTCATCCGGACCGGCCCGCCCCGGATGTCCCCGTTCGGCCTGAAGCAGCTGGACGAGGCGGCGAACACGGTGGAGTTCTACGTCCACACGGAGGACGTGCGCCGGGCGCAGCCCGACTGGACGCCGCGTGAGCTGGACCCGGTCTTCGCGGACGTGCTGTGGGCGCGTACGGAGAAGGCGGCGCGGATGCTGGGCCGGAAGGCGCCCGTGGGCCTGGTGCTGCGCCGTCCGGACGGGCAGACCGCGGTGGCGCACCGGGGGACGCCGGTGGTGACGGTGACCGGTGAGCCGGGTGAGCTGCTGCTGTTCGCGTTCGGGCGGCAGGACGCGGCGCGGGTGGAGCTGGAGGGCGAGCCGGAGGCGATCGGCCGGGTGACGACGGCGAAGCTGGGCATGTAGCCCGCGCACGCCCCGGTCAGTGCGGGAGCTCGGCCCGGCGGAGCGGGGTCATGAGGAGTCCGGTGCCCGCACCGGTGGCGCACAGGGCGGCGCTGGCGACGAAGACCGGTCCGGTGCCCCAGAGGGCGACGGCGGCGCCGGTGACGGGGTAGCTGAGCGGCGCGAGGGCGTGCGTGAAGAGCGTGGAGACCGAGGTGACGCGGCCCAGGTAGGCCGGGTCGGTGACGGTCTGCGTGAGGGCGCCGCACAGCGAGCCGCCGAGGCCGGCGAAGAGCCCGACGAGGACCGCGACGGTCGCGGCGAGCGGTACGGAGGGCACGTACGCCAGGGCCGCGATGGCGACCGCCCCGACGAGGACGGTCAGGCACATGACCAGTCCGGCCCTGGCGACGCGGCCGCGTACGGCCAGGAGGAGGGCGGAGGCGCCCGCGCCGGTGCCGAAGGCGGCGACGACCCAGCCCATGCCGGAGGCGCCCCAGCCGCGTTCGTCGCTGAGCAGGATCAGGCCGAGGTTGAGGGGTCCGACGAAGCCGAGTTCGGTGACGGCGACGGTGAGCATCAGGGGCCCGAGGACGGGGTGGCGGCGGATGTGGCGCAGCCCGTCGGCCAGTTCGCGCCAGGCGGTTCGGGCGGGCGCGGCCGTCTCCGGTGCGGGCAGCGGGCGGAGGCGTACGGCCAGCAGGAGCGGGAGCGACACGGCGAAGAGGATCCCGGCGGCGGCGAAGGCGAGGACCGGGCCGCCGAAGGCGACGGCGACGCCGCCGAGCGGGGCGCCGACGACGTTGGCGGTACGACTGGCGAGGCCGCGCATGCCCTGGACGCGGGCGAGCTGGGAGGCGGCGGTGATCCGGGGCGGGAGGGCGCCCACGGCGGGCAGGAAGAGGGCGTCGACGGCGCCGAAGACGAGCGCGACGGCGACCAGCATCCACACCGTGGGTGCGGTGAGCAGCAGGGTCCCGGCGAGGGCGAGGATGACCAGGCAGCGGGCGGTGTCGCCGGCGACGACCACGCGGCGCGGGCCGAGCCGGTCGGCGAGCACTCCCCCGCCGAGCAGGAGCATCGCCCGGGGTATGGAACCCGCGGCGAGCACCAGGCCGGTCTGCGAGGCGTTTCCGGTGCGGGCGCCGGCCCAGGCGAGGGCCATGTAGTAGACGCTGTCGCCGATCATGGACGCGGTGTACGCGCCGAGCCAGCGCAGGACGTTGCCGTCGCGGTGGGCCGGGCGGGCGGGCGCTTCGGCGGGGCCGGGCAGGGTGGCGGTCACGGTCTCGTCCTCTCGGAGTCAGGTGCGGAACGGGAAGCCGTACACGTGGAGCGCGACGTTCTCGCGGTTCTCGCCGTCCCCGGCCTCTTCGCGGTCGCGGCCCTGCTGCTCGTAGCGCTTGATGAGGTCGTTCATCTCGGAGGCGAGTGCGGCGAGCTCCTCGGCGGTCAGCCGGGCCAGGTATTCGGAGCTGAAGGAGGCGCGGCGCCAGTCGGCGGACCAGGTGCGGTGCGCGTCGAGGTGGCGTCGGTACATCTCGACGTGCTGGTCGAAGGAGAGCCGGGTGACGGCGGAGTGGGTCGCGGCCTTCTCGGGCGCGTCGCTGAAGTCCTCGTCGTGGAAGGTCAGCCCTTCCGACGCGGGCTGCCACCAGCGCTCGCGGCCGTCGCGGCCCTGCCGGTCCGCCTCCTCGATCAGGCCGTGGTCGGCGAGCTTGCGCAGGTGGTAGCTGACGAGCGAGACCGCCTCGTCGACCTGCTCGGCGAGCTGGGAGGCGGTGGCCTGCCGGGCGATGTAGAGGGCCCGGTAGAGCTTCATCCGCAGGGGGTGTCCGAATGCCTTGAGGGTGCCGAGGTCGGAGACCCGGCGTGATGCGTCGCGTGCCATACGGATGAGCGTAGATGCGAAAGAAAAGTTGCACAATATTTGTTGCGGAAGAAAAGCTGTGCATCTGGTCCGGAACCGCGCGCCCCGCTCAGTCCGCCAGCAGGCGGCGGGCCGCGAGTGCGAGGGAGACCTCGGTCGCGTCGGAAGGGCGGGTCAGGCAGCGGCCGGTGAGCTGTTCGAAGCGGCGGAGGCGGTTGAGGACGGTGTTGCGGTGGCAGTAGAGCCGGGCGCCCGCCCGGGGCGCCGAGCCGTCCGCGTCGAACCACGCGGTGAGCGTTTCGATGAGCACGTCCCGGTCGGCCGCGTCCAGCCGGTCCAGCGGGCCCAGCACCCGGTCGGCGAGGGCCGCGCCGAGCACCGGGGACGAGACGACCAGGGCGGCGGGCAGGTGCGCGTCGAGCAGGACGGTCCCGCCGTCCGCCGGGCAGGCCCGCAGCGCCGTGTCCGCGAGGCGCCGGGCGTCCCCGACCGCGGCCAGCCCGTCCACCGCCGAACCGATGCCGGCCCGGGCCCCGGGCGGCACGCGCAGAGCGGCGGCCAGCGCGGCGAGGGCGTCCGCCGGGTCCGTGCCGTCGGCCCGGCCCAGCGACAGGACGGCGTACTCCGCCCCGGCTCCCGTGTGCCACACGGCGCCCGTGCCGTCGGGCAGCTCCAGGGGCGGGTGCGCCGCGCCGTGCGGGGAGCGGCGGGCGTCGCGCAGCGCGAGCACGGCGTACCGGCCGTCCTCGGGCAGGCCGAGGGCCGCCGCGGTGTCCGGGAGGTCGGCGATCTGGGCGGTGCCGTCGAGCAGCGCGGCCGTCATCAGGCGGTGCCGGTTCTCCCGGCGCCAGGCGAGGCGGCGCTCCGCCCTGCGGTAGGCGTCGGCGACCAGCCCGCAGTGCTCGTCCACGAAGTTCCAGACGTCCGCGGCGACGTGGACCAGCAGCCGGACGTCCTCGGGGTGGCGGCGGGCGGTCTCGTCCACCAGGTCCTGCCAGACCATCGCCCCGCCCATCCGGAACGCGTGCAGGACCGCGTCCAGCGGCACCCCCTGCTCGGCCCGGACCTCCCCGATCCGCCGCGACGTGCGGTGCGCGGCCTCCCGGAACTCGCGGGGCTGGATGAGCGAACCGACGTTGTGCCGCAGCGACTGGTGCACCTCCTGCCAGATCTCCGCCGGGTCGGCCTCGATCGCCGCCCGGTAGCCGGGCTCCCGCTCCCGCAGCGCCTCCACCATCCGGTCCGTCAGCTCCGGGAGCGCCGCCACCAGCACCCGGGCGGCCCGGTGCAGGACGGCGACGGCCTCGCGGTCGGCCAGCGACCGGAAGCGGCGCGGGACCGGGGCGACGGGCGGGGGCGCGTGCAGCGCCCTGACCCGTGAACGTACGACCTGTGGCATGGCGGCCTCCACCGGGATTCGGCCGGCTCGGTGAACGGCCGGCTCCGGCACGCCCCGCCCAGGACAGGGCCGCGGGCGCAGCGAATGATCCTGACGTCCGCAGAATGACATACCGCCCAGTCGGTACCTAGAGGTGTGCGGCCTCCTTCTCATCACGGTCCGGCAACTCCGGTGGTCTCAGCGCCCGTTCCCCAGCAGCCCGGCCAGCTCCGTGCGCGAGCGCACGCCCAGGGCGGCGAAGACGTTGCGCAGGTGGTGGTCGACGGTCCGGGTGCTCACCGAGAGCCGCCGCGCCACCTCCCGGTTGGTGGCCCCCTCGGCCACGCACCGGGCGATCCGGGCCTGTTGCGGGGTGAGCCCGGCCAGCGGCGCGGCCGCCCCGGCGGGCTCCGGGGCCTCCACCGCGGCACCGGCGGCCCGGAGTTCGCCGCTCGCCCGGGCCGCCCAGGCCGGGGCCCCGCACCGCTCGAACCCGACGAGGGCGTCCCGCAGCGGCTCGCGGGCCTCACGGGTGCGGCGCCGCCTGCGCAGCCAGGACCCGAACAGCAGCCGGGTCCTGGCCTGTTCGAAGTCGCCGCCGGCCCGGTCGTGATGGGCCAGCGCCTCCGCGTAGCGCCCGGCGGCCTCGCTCTCCGGCGCCAGCAGGGCCCGGCAGCGGGCGAGTTGGGCGGGGACCTGGGGGTCCGTGGTGCGCGTCGCCCAGACGGCGAACTCCGCCACCGCCCCGGCCACCGGGTCCGCCTCCCCGCCCCGGGCGGCCCGCCCGGCCAGGACGGACGCCTCGACGTAGCAGGGCACGGCGAGCATCCGGGTGGCGAAGTGGCCGCGCCGGGGCCCGGGCCGGACGAGCGGGTCGAGCCGCGCCGCCGCCTCCGCCGGGCGCCCGGCCGCCAGGTCGGCCCGGGCGAGCGCCCAGGTGGCCAGGGTCTCGGCCTGGACGAGCCCGTGCGGCGCGGCGCCCGCGAGCGCGGCTCCGGCGTGCGCCGCGCACTCCCGCGCGCCGCTCTCCACCGAGGCCGCGAGGGCGAGTACGGCGTGCAGGTGGGCGGCGGTGTTGGGGCGCCCCGCGCGGCGGGCCGCGCGCAGGCCGTCCAGCGCGTGGGCCCGGGCCCGGGCGTGCCGCCCGGCGCGCAGCTCCGCGTAGGCCAGCTGTTCCAGCACCGGTGGCAGCAGGGCACCGGCACCGCTCGCGTGTACGGCGGCGAGGGCACGGACCCCGGCCCGGCAGGCGGCGTCGAGGTCGCCGAGCACGAGTCCGGCCGCCCCGGCCCGCGACAGCGCACCCGGGTCGCGGGCGCCGGAGTCGAGGCAGCGGCGCAGCAGCAGGTGCCCCGCGCCGATCCGCCCGCGCAGCACGGCGCACATCCCGTCCCGGTAGTGGGCCAGGTCCCGGTCGGCGGCGTCCGTGGGGATACGGGTCAGCGCGTCGAGGTAGCCGAGGGCGTCCCCCGCCGCCCAGGCGGCCTCGGCGGCCCCGAGCAGGGCGTCCCGGGCACCCCCGGGGTCGTGCGGGGCGAGCAGGGCGGCGGCGGTGAGCAGGGTCTCGTGGGCGTCGGGGGCGGGTCCGTCGGCGAGGGCGAGCAGGCCGCGGGTGCGGAGGGCCGCACCGTGGCCGGGTGCGGGGGCCGCCCGGGCCAGCAGCGCGCGGGCCCGCCCCGGCTCTCCCGCGAGCCGGTGCTGCTCGGCCGCCGCCGCGAACCGGGCGGACCGCCGGCCTGTCGGGTGGATCGGGCGGGGCTCGTCCGGGGTCAGCGCGGCCGCGTGGGCCAGAGCGGTCGCGCGGTCGGCGTGCGGGAGGGGCGGGGCGGCGGCGGCCTCCAGGGCGGCGGCGAGCGCGGCATCGGGGCCGGGGGACGCGCAGGCCCGCTGGACGAGGGCGGCGAACCCGGGCCCGAGGAGCCCGGCGAGCAGGGCGTGCGCCGCGCGGCGGCGGTCCGGGGGCGCCCGGTGCAGGAGGGCGCGGCGCATCAGGGGCTCCCGGAAGTGGACGCGGTCGCCGGCCCGTTGGAGCGCTCCCGCCGTGCCGCCCGGGCCGTCCAGGGCGAGGTCGGACGCGGCGGGCGGTACGGCGGCCGACGCGGCGGCGCGGCGCACGAGGGCGAGGTCCGCCCCCGCGCCCTCGGGCTCGTGCGCGTGGGCGGCGGCCGCGATCAGGAGCAGGGTCCGGGTGGCGGCGGGGAGGTGGCCGACGCGGTCGGCGTGGGCGGCCAGGACCTCCTCGCCGCCGGGCAGCGGGTGGGGCAGCGGGGTCCGCCCGGCGAGCTGGCCGGGGGTGAGGCGGGCGGTGAGACCGGTGAGCAGCCCGGGGTTCCCGGCCGCCTCCCGGAGCAGTTCGCCGCGCACCACCGGGTCGGCCGGGTCCGCCCCGGTGAGCCGGTCCAGGAGCGCGGCGGCCGCCTCGTCGTCCAGGGGGCCGGGGCGGAGGGCGGGCAGCCCGGCGAAGCCGGTCCCGTCCCCGGTGGCGATCAGCACGGCGACCGGGGTGCCCGGTCCGAGCCGGCGGGCGGTGAGGGCGAGGGCGGCGCGGGAGTCGGGGTCCCAGAGGTGGGCGTCGTCCACGCACACGAGGAGGGGCCGCCCACCGCCGGTCCGCCGGAACAGGGCGAGGAGTCCGTCACGCGGTGCGGGCTCACCGGGGGCGGGGCCCGCGGCGGACAGCAGGGCGCGCAGCCCGCTGTACGGGACCCACCGTTCGCCGGGGGCGGCGACCACGTGGAGGACGGGTCCCGTGCCCCGTTCTCGGTGCGCGGCGACGGCGTGGGCCAGCAGGGCGGTGCGGCCCGAACCGGGCGGGGCCGTGAGGACCAGGGCGCCGCCGTCGCCGCCCTGAAGGCGGGTCAGCAGGGCGTCCAGAGCGGCGAGTTCACCGCTGCGGCCGTACAGCCGGAGCGGACTGTGCACGGTCGTGGGGGAAGTCACGCCCGGCACCCTAGGCCCGCGTGCCGGGACCCGGAAGACGCTCGTACGGACGTGGGGCGCCCTCCCAGGGAAGGACGCCCCATGTCTGTGCACGCGCACAACCGGCCGGTCAGCGCACCGGGTGCCCGGTCTCCGCCAGCGCGGCCTTGACCTCGGAGATGCGCAGGTCGCCGAAGTGGAAGACGGACGCGGCCAGGACCGCGTCGGCCCCGGCGTCGATGGCCGGCGCGAAGTCGGCCAGCCGGCCCGCGCCGCCGGAGGCGAT
Organism: Streptomyces sp. NPDC052299; assembly: GCF_040679335.1. Taxonomy (NCBI): domain Bacteria; kingdom Bacillati; phylum Actinomycetota; class Actinomycetes; order Kitasatosporales; family Streptomycetaceae; genus Streptomyces; species Streptomyces sp. NPDC052299. Next base: position 36,364 of record NZ_JBFAUP010000016.1, read on the forward strand.
GACGGGCACGCGGACGTGCTCGCGGACGGCGGCGATCATCTCGGTGTCGTAGCCGTCCTTCGTCCCGTCGGCGTCCATCGAGTTGAGCAGGATCTCACCGGCGCCGAGCTCCGCCGCCCGGTGGGCCCACTCGACGGCGTCGATGCCGGTGCCCCGGCGGCCGCCGTGCGTGGTGACCTCGAACGTGCCTTCCGGGGTGCGCCGGGCGTCCACCGAGAGCACCAGGACCTGGCGGCCGAAGCGCTCGGCGATCTCCCGGATCAGCTCCGGCCGGGCGATGGCCGCCGTGTTGACGCCCACCTTGTCCGCACCGGCCCGGAGCAGCTTGTCGACGTCGTCCGGGGTGCGGACGCCGCCGCCGACGGTGAGCGGGATGAAGACCTGCTCGGCGGTGCGGCGCACCACGTCGTAGGTGGTCTCCCGGTCGCCGCTGGACGCGGTGATGTCCAGGAAGGTCAGCTCGTCGGCGCCCTCGGCGTCGTACAGCTTCGCCATCTCGACGGGGTCGCCCGCGTCCCGCAGGTTCTGGAAGTTGACGCCCTTGACGACCCGGCCGTTGTCCACGTCGAGGCAGGGGATGACGCGTACCGCGAGGCTCATCGCGCACCCGCCCGGTATGCCTCGACCTCGACCTCGACGACCAGGCTCGGGTCGACGAAGCCGGAGACCACGAGCATGGTGGCGGCGGGGCGCACGGCGTCGAACAGCTCCTTGTGGGCGCGGCCGACCTCGTCGGTGTCCCGGGCGTGCATGACGTACATCCGGGTGCGGACGACGTCCTCGCGGCCGAGGCCCAGTTCCCTCAGCGCCTCGAAGGCGACGTTGAAGGCGGTGACCGTCTGGTCGTACGGACCGCCCGCGGCGATCTCGCCGCCCACCACCGACGTACAGCCGGAGACGAGCACCGTGCCGTTCGGCAGTTCGACGGCGCGGGAGTAGCCGAACTTCTCCTCCCAGGGGGCGCCGGAGGAGACGCGGCGCACGGCTGCGGAACCGGTCATGCGGAGACCGCCTCCAGCGCCTCTTCGAGGGTGAACGCCTTCGCGTACAGGGCCTTGCCGACGATCGCGCCCTCGACGCCGGCCGGGACCAGCGAGGCGATGGCGCGCAGGTCGTCCAGCGAGGAGACGCCGCCGGAGGCGACGACGGGCTTGTCGGTGGCGGCGCAGACGTTCTTCAGGAGCTCCAGGTTGGGGCCCTGGAGCGTGCCGTCCTTGGCGATGTCGGTGACGACGTAGCGGGCGCAGCCCTCGGAGTCGAGGCGGGCCAGCGTCTCGTAGAGGTCGCCGCCGTCGCGGGTCCAGCCCCGGCCGCGCAGCGTGGTGCCGCGCACGTCGAGGCCGACGGCGATCTTGTCGCCGTGCTCGGCGATGACCTTGGCGACCCACTCGGGGGTCTCCAAGGCGGCGGTGCCGAGGTTGACCCGGCGGCAGCCGGTGGCGAGGGCGGCGGCGAGCGAGGCGTCGTCGCGGATGCCGCCGGACAGCTCGACCTTGATGTCCATGGCCCCGGCGACCTCGGCGATGAGGGCGCGGTTGTCCCCGGTGCCGAAGGCGGCGTCCAGGTCGACCAGGTGCAGCCACTCGGCGCCGGCGCGCTGCCAGGCGAGTGCGGCCTCCAGCGGGGAGCCGTAGGAGGTCTCGGAGCCGGACTCGCCGTGCACCAGGCGGACCGCCTGGCCGTCGCGGACGTCTACGGCGGGGAGCAGTTCAAGCTTCGGCATTACAGCGTCTCGATCCAGTTGGTCAGCAGCTGGGCGCCGGCATCGCCGGACTTCTCGGGGTGGAACTGGGTGGCCCACAGCGCGCCGTTCTCCACGGCCGCCACGAACCGTTCGCCGTGCGTGGCCCAGGTGACCCTGGGGGCACGGATCTTCGGGTTGGTGACTTCGAGGTCCCAGTCGTGCGCCGCGTACGAGTGCACGAAGTAGTACCGGGCACCGGCGTCGAGTCCGGCGAACAGCTGGGAGTCCTCGGGGGCTTCGACGGTGTTCCAGCCCATGTGCGGGACGACGTCGGCCTTCAGCGGGCCGACCGTGCCGGGCCACTCGTCCAGGCCCTCGGTCTCCACCCCGTGCTCGATGCCGCGTTCGAACAGGATCTGCATGCCGACGCAGATGCCCATCACGGGGCGTCCGCCGGCCAGCCTGCGGCCGATGACCCACTCGCCGCGGGCCTTCTTCAGGCCCTCCATGCACGCCGAGAACGCGCCGACGCCGGGCACGAGCAGCCCGTCCGCGTTCATCGCGGCGTCGAAGTCGCGGGTGATCTCGACGTCCGCGCCGACGTGGGCGAGGGCGCGCTCGGCGGAACGGACGTTGCCGAAGCCGTAGTCGAAGACGACGACCTTCTTCTTCGTATCCACGTGTCGCTCGTCGCTTCCTAGTCCCAGAGACCTTGAATGCGCAGGACGCCCGCCACCAGACACATCAGCGATGCGATGGAGAGCAGGACGATGACGCCCTTGGGCATGCCCTGCTTGGAGAAGGAGTAGACCCCGCCGGCCAGGAACAGGCCGACCAGGATCAGGATGGTGTTGAGGCCGGTCACAGGGCGCCCTTCGTGGAGGGGAGGATTCCGGCCGCGCGCGGGTCGTGCTCGCTGGCGTAGCGCAGGGCGCGGGCGAGCGCCTTGAACTGGCACTCCACGATGTGGTGCGCGTTGCGCCCGTAGGGGACGTGGACGTGCAGGGCGATCTGCGCCTGGGCGACGAACGACTCCAGGATGTGCCGGGTCATCGTCGTGTCGTAGGCGCCGATCATCGGCGCCATGTTCTCGGGCTCGGTGTGCACCAGGTAGGGGCGGCCGGAGAGGTCGACGGTGACCTGGGCGAGCGACTCGTCCAGCGGGACGGTGCAGTTGCCGAAGCGGTAGATGCCGACCTTGTCGCCGAGCGCCTGCTTGAAGGCGGCGCCGAGCGCGAGGGCGGTGTCCTCGATGGTGTGGTGCGAGTCGATGTGCAGGTCGCCGTCGGTCTTGACGGTCAGGTCGAACAGACCGTGCCGGCCGAGCTGGTCGAGCATGTGGTCGTAGAAGCCGACCCCGGTCGCGACGTCGACCTTGCCGGTGCCGTCGAGGTTGATCTCGACCAGCACGGAGGTTTCCTTCGTGGTCCGTTCCACGCGGCCTGTGCGGGGGCTCATGCGTCGTGCTCCTTCTTGATGTCGCGCACCGCGTCGAGGAACGCGTCGTTCTCTGCCGGGGTCCCCGCGGAGACCCGCAGCCATCCGGGTACGCCGTTGTCCCGGATCAGGACGCCCCGGTCGAGGATCTGCCGCCACGCGGTGTGGCTGTCGGCGAAGCGGCCGAACTGGACGAAGTTGGCGTCCGATTCGGTGACGTCGAAGCCGAGCCCGCGCAGCTCGGTGACGATCCGGTCGCGCTCGCTCTTGAGCTGCGCGACGTACCCGAGGAGCGTATCGGTGTGCTCCAGGGCGGCGAGCGCGGTGGCCTGGGTGACGGAGGACAGGTGGTACGGCAGCCGGACCAGCTGCACCGCGTCGACCACGGCCGGGTCGGCGGCGAGGTAGCCGAGGCGGAGCCCGGCGGCGCCGAACGCCTTCGACATGGTGCGCGAGAGGACCAGGTGGCGGCGGCCCTCGATCAGCGGCAGCAGCGAGGGGTGGTGGCTGAACTCGCCGTACGCCTCGTCCACGACGACCATCGCAGGACCCGCGGCCTGCGCGGCCTCGTACAGCGCGAGGACGGTGCCGGCGTCGACGGCGGTGCCGGTGGGGTTGTTCGGGGAGGTGATGAAGACGACGTCGGGGCGACGCTCCGCGATGACGGCGCACGCGGCGTCGACGTCGATAGTGAAGTCCTCGTTGCGCGGGCCGGAGATCCAGCCGGTGCCGGTGCCGCGCGAGATGAGGGCGTGCATCGAGTACGAGGGTTCGAAGCCGATCGCGGTGCGGCCGGGCCCGCCGAAGGTCTGGAGCAGCTGCTGAAGGACCTCGTTGGAGCCGTTGGCGGCCCAGACGTTGGCGGCCTCGACGCGGTGTCCGGCGGTGCGGGTGAGGTAGCGGGCGAGCTCGGTGCGCAGCTCGACGGCGTCCCGGTCCGGGTAGCGGTTGAGGTCGCGGGCGGCCTCGCGGACCCGTTCGGCGATGCGGTCGACCAGGGCTTCGGGCAGCGGGTAGGGGTTCTCGTTGGTGTTGAGGCGTACGGGTACGTCGAGCTGGGGCGCGCCGTACGGGGTCTGGCCGCGCAGTTCGTCGCGGATGGGCAGGGCGTCCCAGGGGTTGGCCGTGGGGCCGCCCGCGTTGTTCTTCGTCACTGCTGGGGAACCTTCCACCCGAACCTGGCCTTGAGCGCGGCGCCGTGGGCGGGGAGGTCCTCCGCCTCGGCGAGGGTCACCACGTGGTGGGTGACCTCGGCGAGCGCGTCGCGCGTGTAGTCGACGATGTGGATGCCGCGCAGGAAGGACTGCACGGACAGGCCCGAGGAGTGGCAGGCGCAGCCGCCGGTGGGCAGGACGTGGTTGGAGCCGGCGCAGTAGTCGCCGAGCGAGACGGGCGACCAGGGGCCCACGAAGACCGCGCCGGCGTTGCGGACGCGGTCGGCGAGCGCGGCGGCGTCGGCGGTCTGGATCTCCAGGTGCTCGGCGGCGTACGCGTTGACGACGGTGAGGCCGTCCTCCAGGTCGTTGACGAGGACGACGGCGGACTGCCGGCCGGCCAGGGCGGGCCGGATGCGCTCCTCGACGTGCTTGGTCGCGGCGACCTGGGTGACCAGCTCGGCCTCGGTGGCGGCGGCCAGCTCCTCGGAGTCGGTGACGAGGACGGCGGCGGCCATCGGGTCGTGCTCGGCCTGGCTGATCAGGTCGGCGGCGACGTGCACCGGGTCGGCGGTGGCGTCGGCCAGGATGGCGATCTCGGTGGGCCCGGCTTCGGCGTCGATGCCGATGCGGCCCTTGAGGAGGCGCTTGGCGGCGGCGACGTAGATGTTGCCGGGGCCGGTGACCAGGTCGACGGGCAGGCAGTCCTCGGTGCCGTACGCGAACATCGCGACGGCCTGGGCGCCGCCGGCCGCGTAGACCTCGTCCACGCCGAGGAGGGCGCAGGCGGCCAGGATCGTGGGGTGCGGCAGTCCGCCGAACTCCTTCTGGGGCGGCGAGGCGACGGCGAGGCCGGGGACGCCCGCCTCCTGGGCCGGGACGACGTTCATCACGACGGAGGAGGGGTAGACCGCGCGGCCGCCCGGCACGTAGAGCCCGACGCGGTCGACGGGCACCCACTTCTCGGTGACCGTGCCGCCGGGGACGACCTGGGTGGTGTGCGTGGTGCGGCGCTGGGCGCGGTGGACGAGGCGGGCGCGGCGGATGGACTCGTCGAGGGCGGCGCGGACGGCCGGGTCGAGCTCGTCCAGCGCCCGGGCGAGGGCGGCGGCGGGCACCCGGACCGATACCAGCCGGACGCCGTCGAACTTCTCCCCCCAGTCGATCACTGCCGCCGAGCCACGATGGCGTACGTCCTCGCAGATGGGCCGCACCGTCTCCAGGGCGGCTTCCACGTCGAACTCGGCACGGGGCAGCAGGTCGCGCAGGGCGCCACCCTCGGGGAGGGCATCGCCGCGCAGATCGATTCGAGAGATCACACCGCAATTCTCGCAGACCGCCGCGCGCGGCCGGACGCCCGTATCACTGGCTGATACATGCCGGTGCTGTGACGGCTGACTATGTGCGTTCATTCCGTCACTCAGAGGGAATAACGGGTTCACGCCTCCGAACGAAAGGGGCACCGGTGACGGAGCGGCACGACGATGATCTCCCGGACGGCCTCAGCGCGGCGGAGCTGGGCATGTGGCAGTCCTTCCGGAACGGCACCACCTACGACCTCCGGTCGCGCGACCGGGCCCGCGACGATCCGTTCGCCCCGCACGAGTGGGGCCCCGAGCGCAGTGTGGCGGCCCGGGTGGTCGCCCGGCTGCTGCTGAGCGGCCCGCCGGCCCGGCCGGGCCGGGTGACGGCACTGAAGCTCTGGGGCGTACGGATCACGGGGAAGCTGGACCTGTCGGGCGGGCGCGTCGATCCGTACGTGGAGCTGACCGGCTGCCGTTTCGACGAGGAGGTGGCGTTCCCGGAGTGCCACTTCACGACCCTGCGGCTGGTGGGGTGCGCGGTGCCCCGGTTCGACGCGGCCCGGCTGCGCACCGAGGGCGATCTGCATCTGCCGCGCTGCCGGGTGGAGCGCGGCATCCGGCTCACGGACGCCCAGATCGGCACGGACCTGCTGGTCAACCAGATCGAGGTCGGCCCGGACCGGCAGGGGCGGGCGCTGCTCGGGGACGGGCTGACGGTCGCCCAGGACCTCCAGGCCGAGATGGCCGACATGCTGGGCGAGCTGAGTCTGCGCGGGGCGAAGGTGGGCGGTTCGCTGAGCCTGCGCGGCAGCCGGCTGCGGGCGGCCCGGGGCCGTCGCGCACTGAACGCCCCGCAGCTCAGCGTCGAGCGGACGTTGTACATGAGCGAGGCGTGGGTCAGCGTCGACACGGGGAACCAGGGCACCACTCCCCCGTACGGCATCGCCACCTCGCCGACCCCGGCGCACGGCACCCGCTCCCAGGTGTTCCGCTGCCGGGGCGGGGTACGGCTGGACGACGGCAGGTTCGGTGACGCGGTGGACCTGCACAAGGCGGTGTTCGTGCTGGACGCGTACGAGGAGCTGTCGCTGCGCCGGACGGTCACGCCGGAGCTGCGGTTCAACCCGGAGCGGCCGGTGCGCGGACGGGTGGTGCTCAACGGCGCGAAGGTCGTCACGCTGATCGACGTGTCGTCCAGCTGGCCGGGCCCGGGCGGGCTCGCGATGGGCGGCTTCGTCTACGAGAACCTCGTCCCGTACGGGCACTTCCCGCTCTCCCGGCGCCTGGAGTGGGTGGCGGCGGCGACCCCGGAGTACGTGCCGGAGCCGTACGAGCGGCTGGCGGCGGTGCTCCGCAACTGCGGCGAGGACGCGGACGCCCGCGAGGTGCTGCTCGCCAAGCAGCGCCGCCGCCGCGAGACCCTGCCGCCGGCCGGGAAGCTGTGGGGCTACCTCCAGGACTGGACGGTGGCGTACGGATACCGGCCGGGGCGGGCCGCGGTGTGGATGGCGGTGCTGTGGGCGGCGGGCACGCTGGCGTTCTCGCGCTACTCCCCGGCCTCGATCAAGGGCGCGGAGCATCCGCAGTGGAACGCGGCGCTGTACGCGCTGGATCTGCTCATCCCGGTGATCGATCTCGGCCAGCAGGGCTACTGGCGGCTGGAGGGCGGCTGGCAGTGGATGGCGGCCGGGCTGGTCCTGGTGGGGTGGATACTGGCCACCACGGTCGCGGCGGGCGCCTCCCGACTGCTGCGCCGCGGCTGACCGCCGGGCACCGGGACGGCGGCGCTCCCCGGTGACCGCGGGCCGGCGGGCACCGTCCCCGTCCGGGCGGACCACGGGCCTTCTGCCCCTCACCCACGAGAATCAGCCAGAATCCCCGGATTCCTTTACCGCTCCTTGACCGATGCCCGGGCAACCCATCCACTCGGCACAAATGCTTCACAGCGCTCCCCTTGGCGCCGCCTCCACCTGCGCTTTTCAATGGTCTGCACCATGCCTTTCCTCCGCGCTCTGCTCCGAACCGCGCGCGTGATCCGGCACACCCCGGCGCTCTCCACCGGGCTGCCCGCGGACCACGCCGTGCTGCTGGACGCCCCCGACGAACGGCTCTCCCCCGCGCTGGTGGCCGCCGCGGCCGGGGAGTACGAACCGGCCGCGAAGCTCCTGGCGACGACCCGGGACGCGGCCGAGTGGGAGAGCCGGGACCGCTATCTGAGACGGCTCGTCGCGTTCGCCCGCAACCGGGACGGCTGGCTCGCCGACTGGCTGGCCGTCGCGCCGCGCGATCCGGACGCGCTGCTCGTCAAGGCGCAGCTCGCGGTCGACCGGGCGTGGGAGTCCCCGGCGCGCGCGGAGCAGCTGCGCGAGGTGGGGCCGCTGATCACGGCGGCCGCGTCCGGCGACCCGCGCGACCCGGTGCCCTGGCGCGTCGCGCTGGACCACGCCCGGGGCACACAGGCCACGCACACGACGTTCGAGGCGCTGTGGAGCGAGGCCCTTCAGCGCTCCACGCACCACTACGGCTGCCATGTCGCCGCCCTCCAGTACCTCTCGGCCGCCTGGTACGGCTCGCACCGCGAGTGCTTCGACTTCGCCGAGCGGGCCGCCGAGGACTCGGTGCCCAGCTCCCTGGTGCAGGCGCTGCCGCTGCGGGCCGCGTTCGCGATGCTCACCGAGGGCCCCTGGGACAGCCGGTCGACCTCGGTGCAGGTGGAACGGATCGACGCGGCGGCGGACCTGGCGATCTCGCTGTCGGCCTCCTTCGCGCCAAGCGACCCGTGGCCGGCCGAGGTCCGCAATCTGCTCGCGTACGTCCTGGTGGTACGGGGCCGGTGGGCCGACGCGCTGGAGCAGTTCGGCCGGATCGGCCCGCACGCCTCCTCGTTCCCGTGGGCCTCGGTGTCCGGCGATCCGCTGGGCCGGTTCCTGGAGGCACGGGACGGAGCACGGCTCCGGGTGGCCTCCACGACCCCGCTGAGGCAAGGCTCCGGACGAGGGCGGGCACGGGGCCATTACGCTTGACCGCTGTGACCACCGCTCGCCTGCCCCTGTTCCCGCTGAACGCGGTGCTGTTCCCGGGCCTCGTGCTGCCCCTCAACGTCTTCGAGGAGCGATATCGCGCCATGATGCGGGAGCTCCTGACCACGGACGAGGACGAACCGCGCCGGTTCGCTGTGGTCGCCATCCGTGACGGCCGGGAGACCGCCGCCACGGGGCTCGGCATGCCGGAGTCGCTCCGCAAGCCCGTCGAACGCGGCCCGGGCGACGGCTTCGGACCCGACCCCCTCCAGTCGCTGCACCGGGTGGGCTGCGTCGCCGACGCCGCGACGATCCGGGAGCGGGCGGACGGCAGCTTCGAGGTCCTGGCCACCGGCACCACCCGGGTCCGGCTCCTGTCCGTGGACGCGAGCGGCCCCTTCCTCACGGCCGAGCTGGAGGAGCTGGAGGAGGACCCGGGCGACGAGGCGGGCACGCTCGCCGAGGGCGTCCTGCGGGCCTTCCGCGGCTACCAGAAGCGGCTGGCGGGCGCGAGCGAGCGCTCCCTCACCACGGGAGCGGACCTGCCGGACGACCCGTCGGTCGTCTCGTATCTGGTCGCCTCCACGGTGGTCCTTGACGTCCCCGCCAAGCAGCGGCTCCTCCAGGCTCCGGACACCGCGACCCGGCTCCGCGAGGAGCTGCGCATCCTGCGCGCGGAGACGGCGGTGATCCGGCACCTGCCGTCGCTCCCCGCGGTGGACCTGACCGTCGCCCCGACGCACCCGAACTGACGCCATGGCCAAGAAGCAGAAGAAGTCCCCGTCCGGCGGCACCCCCGCCACGGTCGCCCTGACGGCGGCGGGCACGGCGTTCACCGTGCACGCGTACGAGCACGACCCGGCGTCGCCCTCCTACGGCGAGGAGGCGGCCCAGGCCCTCGGCGTCTCCCCCGACCGCGTCTTCAAGACCCTGATCGCCGACGTGGACGGCCGCCTGACGGTCGCGGTCGTCCCGGTCGCCGGCAGCCTCGACCTGAAGGCCCTGGCCGCGGCGGCGGGCGGCAAACGCGCCACGATGGCGGACCCGGCCGCGGCGGAACGCACCACGGGCTACGTCCGGGGCGGCATCTCCCCCCTGGGCCAGCGCAAACGCCTCCCCACGGTCCTGGACGCCTCGTCCCGCGCCCACCCCACCATCTGCGTCTCGGCGGGCCGCCGCGGCCTGGAGGTGGAACTGTCCCCGGAGGACCTGGCGGCGCTGACGGACGCGGTGTTCGCGGACATCGGCCGAGGCTGAGTGGGGGGCGGAGCCCCCGATCACCCGACACCGCGGGGCGCGGCCCCCCGGCGGACCGGTTCCGTCCTCAAACGCCGGACGGGCTCACATGTAGCCCCGCCGGCGTTTGAGGCGCGGGGTCCGGGGCAGCGCCCCGGTTCGGGAAGGGGCGGGTAGGGGAAAGGCCCCGCGCAGCGGCCCCCTACGCCCCGTCGGGCGGCGCGGCGGCCCCGGACGACGGCGCCGAAGGCGCCCCGGGCCCCCACCCCCCGTAAGACGCCCACTCCCCCTCGAAATCCCGCGGCCCCCAAGCCGCGGTCAACACCAGATGCACCACCATCGCCGCCAGCCCCCAAGCCAGCAGCACCCCATGCGCGTGCATCTCCAGCGGCGCGTCGAACACGACCCCCTTGCCGACCTCCCGCGCATGCGCGACCACGTCGGACGTCGGCCCCAGCCGCGTCCCGAGCTGCCACGCCAGCAGCGACCCGAGCACGCTGCCGACCGCGAGACCCACCGTCAGCCAGATCCCGCCGCGTCGGTGGAACCAGAAGACGAGCGCCGCCGAGACCGCCCCGAACGCCAGCCCGAGCAGGGCGAACGTGCCGTCGGCCCCGATCGCCTCCTCGCCCTCGCTGTCGTTGAGGAAGACCGCGGTGCTGTCCGAGACGAGCGGCACCCGGGGTGCCAGCCAGAGCCACAGCAGCCCCATCAGAACACCGGCGACGGTCACCGCGGCGGCGACGATCCCCGCCCGCCGCAGATCCGCCCGCAACTCCTCCCGGTCCGCGCCCGACGCGGGCACCAGGTGGGAACCGTAGGCGACGGCGGGACCGCCCGGCTCACCCCCCGGGCCCGGCTTCCGCCAGTCGTGGTGGTCGTCGGACGAGGGCCGGTTCGGCGGCGTCAGAGGTGCGGTCACCGTGCCATCGTGCCAGGCGCCCGGGAACCGCGCCTCACCGGACCGCCGCCCTGCGGTACGCCCAGGTCGCGACGGCCAGCGAGACGACACCGACGACGGCGCAGACCGCGAGGTCGAGCGCGACGACCGCCCAGTCGGGGTGGGCCCCGAAGGACCGGGCCAGCGCCTCCACCCCGTACGTGGACGGCAGCAGATCCCGCGCCCAGCCCACCGGCTCCGGCAGGCGGTCCGCCGGCAGGACGCCCAGCAGGAGCGCGGCGGACATGCCCAGCTGTCCGAGCAGCGTGGCGAGCTCCTGCCGCGGCGCGAGGAGCCCCAGCGCGGCGCCCAGGCCCGAGAGCGCCGCGCCGGAGAGCGGCACGACGGCCACGAGCACCCACAGATGCGCCATCGGAAGCCCGAACAGCACGCTGCCGGTCACCGCCGTGACGACGGTCCCGGGCACGGTGAAGGAGGCGTACGCCCCCGCCGCACCGAGCACGACGGCGGCGGGCGGCACGGGCAGGGTGGCGTAGTGGTCGAGCCCGCCGCCCGCCCGGAGCTGCCCGAAGTACTGCGCGAGGAGGTTCAGCGCGACGAAGGCGACGACCAGGACGCTGGACCCGGCGACGACGGCCCGCGCCTCGGAGCCGCCGTCCACCACCCCGCGCATGAGGATCATGATCCCGACGGACTGGAAGGTGGCCACGAAGAGCAGCGGGATGCGGGCCACCCGGGCCCGGGAGAGCTGGGCGCGGTAGACGGCCGCGAGGGAGGGGAACAGCCGGGCCCGGGGGGCGAGCGTGGCGGCCGCCCCGGCCACCGCACCGATTCCGCTCATGCCTTCACCAGTCCCTTGGTCGCGCCGCCGCCGAGCGCGAGGTAGACGTCCTCCAGGCTCGGCGTCGCCAGGCTGAAGTCGTCCAGCGCCGCGAAGGCCGCGCCCCCGGTCACCGCGGCGACCGCCGCCCGCGCCTCGTCGGGTGCGAGCCGCAGCGCCCAGCGCCGCCCCGACTCCTGCGCACGCGCGCGCAGGGCCGCGACCTCGGGGATCTCCAGGGGGGCACGGTCGCGCCACACCAGCTCGACCCGGACTTCCCCGGCGACGCGCTCCTTGAGCCCGGCGGGGGTGTCGCAGGCGATGACCTTGCCGCGTTCGATGACGGCCACCCGGTCGAGGACGGTCTCCGCCTCGATGACGTTGTGGGTGACGAGCAGGACCGTCGCGCCGCGCTCGGCGCGCCGCCGGTCGACGGCGGCCCAGACGGCGCGCCGGGCGACCGGATCCATGCCGGTGGTGGGCTCGTCCAGGACGAGCACGGGGCGCTCCCCGACGAGCGCGGCGGCGAAGCAGGCGAGCCGCCGCTGGCCGCCGGAGAGCTTCTTCAGCGCCCGGCCCGCGATGTCGGTGAGGCCGAGCTCGTCCAGGACGGCGTCGCGCTCGGCCCGGGCCTCGCGCACCGGGAGTCCGCGCAGCCGCCCGGTGGTCTCGGCGGCGAGGGCGACGGTCAGCTCGTCCAGCGCGGTGGACTCCTGCCCGAGGTAGCCGATCAGCCGGGAGGCCCGCTCGGGGTGGCGCACGAGGTCGTGGCCGAGGACGTCGACGCTGCCGGAGTCGGGCCGCATCAGCCCGGTGAGCTGGCGTACGAGGGTGGACTTGCCGGCTCCGTTGGGCCCGAGCAGTCCGAAGATCTCACCGCGCCGGACGTCGAGGCTGATGCCGTCGGTGGCGCGCACTTCGGGGGTCGCGGGCGTGCCGCGGCGGCCCCGGACCGGGGGGTAGGTCTTCACCAGCTCGCGCACCGCGCACACGGTGCCGCTCGCCGTCGGCGCCTGGACTGTCCCCGTACTCACGAGGTACGAGGGTACGGGGTCCGGGGACCGGCAATACGCCCGGGGCCGCACCGATCGGACATCGATGCCACGGACGGCGGCCGGGTCGCGCGGCCCTCGCGGGCCAAGGGACTCAGTCCCCGGCGGGCGCGGATTTCCCGGCCTTCTCCGCGGCCCGCTCGGCCGCCGGGGCGTGGTCGGCGGCGGCCCGTACGTCGATCTCGCGCCAGAAGCCCGCCCGGATCGCGTACCGGTCGTGCTCGTCGATCTGGTCGTCCTTGTGGGCGAGGAGGCCGAAGCGGGCCGCGTACCGCAGGAGTTCGCCGTCGATGCGGTGCGGGATGCGCGGGTAGAGCGCGGAGAGCTTCTGGAGGTGGCCGGTCTCCGGGAGCCGTTCCATCCAGCGCCGGGCGAAGACCTGGCCCACCTCGAAGGGGTCCCCGCCCACCGTGGTGATGTCCTCCTCGCGGTCGGCCCAGCGCTGTTCGGCGCTGGTCAGCTGGGCGAGTGTCGGCAGGGACGCGGTCTCCGGGGGCTCGCCCAGCGGACCGCCGCGCTCCACCCAGCCCCGGTCCGACGACCAGCGCAGGGTCGCCGCGGGCTGCGGAGCGGGCTGGCGCTCGACCGGTCCGGCGGGCCCACGCAGGGTGCCGGCCAGGTCCTTCGGGGTGGGCACGCCCTTGGCACCGTGGCCGTGCCCGGGCTGGGCGGCGGGGGCCTCACCGGGCCGGGGTGCCGCCTCCTCGTCGTCGCCGGCCGTGTCGGCCCGGGCGGCGGCCCGGGACGCCCGCTCGGCGGAGGCGGCGAGGGCCGATTCGGGCAGCGGGGCGGAGAGGATCGCGGCGATCTCGGGGCGCGTGGCGGGCGGCGGGGCGCAGGGCCCGCCGGTCTCCTTGGCCCGGACGGCCTGGGTGATCCAGGCGCGGTCCAGGACGCGGCGCTCGTCGGCCTCGGCGACCAGGTCCTCGGACTGGTTGTAGTCGCCGTCGGCGGCCTGGACGGCCCAGAGGTGGACGGCGACGCCGTGCTCCTTGGCGGACATCAGGCCGGGGAGCAGGTCGCCGTCGCCGGTCACCAGGACCACGTCGGAGCAGGCGCGGTTGCGGGCGAGCTCGGTGAGCTCCGCGTGCATGGCCGCGTCCACGCCCTTCTGCGCCCAGCGCCCGTCACTTCGGGTGAGGGCGCCCAGCCGGACGGTGACCCGGGGCATCACGCGCAGCCTGCGGTGCTCGGGCTGCGGGACGCGGTCGGGGGCGCCGTCGAACCAGTAGATCCGCAGCAGCGGCTGTGCGGTGTCGGCCTCGGCGCGCTCGCGCAGCTGCTGGATGAGGGCCGCGTGGTCGACGGTGATGCGGGACCGGGCGGGCTCTCCTGCCAGCAGACTCGCGGCTGCGCCCAGCAGATAGCCGGCGTCCACCAGGACGACGCAACGGTCCACGCGTTCCACCCTCTTCCAGGCATTCGGGATCGGGTTTTCTCAGGGTTCCTTCGAGTCTGCCCGACCACGCCGGGGTTGACGGCCGGAACTCGATCATCGGCGTGGCGGATCACGAAAAGCGCGCATCATACCCCGTCACTACGCACGGTAATGATCCGACATGCGATGTTTATCCAATTATGTGAATCTGGCGGTGGTCCTGGCCCCGAGAGTCCTTATAGGAGGAACACCATGGCCAAGAACAAGAACCGCAAGCAGGGCAGCCAGCAGGATCGTGCTTCGCAGGCGGAGCGCGCCTCCGAGCAGGCACGCTCGACGGCCGCCGAGGCGCAGAGCTCGATGCAGTCCCAGGCCCAGGGCAGCCCTGCCGATGTTGCGCGCAAGCATCAGCGGCGCTTCGGCCACAACTGACCGGACTCCCGTAAGGCCGGCACACCGAGAGGGGCGACCCCGCGCAAGCGGAGCCGCCCCTCTCGTACGCGTACCGGTACTCAGCCCGCCAGGCAGGACGGCCCGAGCAGCACCTTCAGGTCACCGAAGAGCGCCGGGTCCGGCTTGACGCGGTGCCGGTCGAGCCGGAGCACCGTGGTCTTGCGGGGGCCCTGGAGCCGGATGCGCACCTCGGTGTCGCCCCGGTGGCTGTTCAGCACCTCACCGAGCCGGCTGACCATGGGCGGGGTGACCCGGACGGTCGGGATGGTCAGGACGACGGGCGCGTTGGTCCCCGCGTTGGAGATGTCGGGGACCTGCATCTCCATCGCGACCAGGCGCGGCACGTCCTCGCGCTTGTCGAGGCGCCCCTTGACGAAGACGACGGTGTCCTCGACCAGCTGGGTCGAGACCAGCTGGTAGGTGGCGGGGAAGAACATGCACTCGATGGAGCCTGCTAGGTCCTCGACCGTGGCGATGGCCCAGGCGTTGCCCTGCTTGGTCATCTTGCGCTGGAGGCCGGAGATGATGCCGCCCACGGTGACGATCGCGCCGTCGGCGTGCTCGCCGCCGGTGAGCTGCGAGATCGCCGCGTCCGACTTGTCGGACAGGACGTGCTCCAGGCCGAACAGCGGGTGGTCGGAGACGTAGAGCCCGAGCATCTCGCGCTCCTGGGCCAGCAGATAGGACTTCTCCCACTCGACGTCGGAGAACTCCACGTCGAGCCCGAAGCCCGGCTCGTCGCTGTCCTCCTCGCCGCCGCCGAAGAGGTCGAACTGGCCCTCGGCCTCCTTGCGCTTGACCTGCACCACGTTGTCGATCATGGATTCGTGGTGGGCGACGAGCCCCTTGCGGGTGTGGCCCATCTCGTCGAAGGCGCCGGCCTTGATGAGCGATTCCACGGTCCGCTTGTTGCAGACGACCGCCTCGACCTTGTCCAGGAAGTCGGGGAACGAGCTGTACTTCCCCTTCGCCTTGCGGCACCGGATGATCGAGTCCACGACGTTCTGGCCGACGTTGCGGACGGCCGTGAGGCCGAAGAGGATCACGTCGTCGCCCTGGGCCGCGAAGTTGGACTCCGACTCGTTGACGTTCGGCGGGAGCACCTTGATGCCCATGCGCCGGCACTCGTTGAGGTAGACCGCGGACTTGTCCTTGTCGTCCTTGACCGAGGTCAGCAGGGCGGCCATGTACTCGGCGGGGTAATTCGCCTTCAGGTACGCGGTCCAGTAGGTGACCAGCCCGTACGCGGAGGAGTGCGCCTTGTTGAACGCGTACCCGGCGAACGGGACCAGGACGTCCCAGAGCGCCTTGATCGCCGCGTCCGAGAAGCCCTTCTTCTTGGCACCGGCCTCGAAGAGGACGAAGTTCTTCGCCAGTTCCTCGGGCTTCTTCTTGCCCATCACGCGGCGCAGGATGTCGGCTTCGCCGAGCGAGTAGCCGGCGACGATCTGGGCGGCCTTCTGCACCTGCTCCTGGTACACGATCAGGCCGTAGGTGAGGCCCAGGACCTCCTTGAGAGGTTCCTCCAGCTCGGGGTGGATCGGGGTGATCTCCTGGCGGCCGTTCTTGCGCTCGGCGTAGTTCGTGTGCGAGTTCATGCCCATCGGGCCCGGCCGGTAGAGGGCCGAGACGGCGGAGATGTCCTCGAAGTTGTCGGGCTGCATCTGGCGCAGCAGCGAGCGCATCGGCCCGCCGTCGAACTGGAACACGCCGAGCGTGTCGCCGCGGCACAGCAGCTCGTACGTCTTGGGGTCGTCCAGCGGGAGGGCGAGCATCTCCAGGTCGATGCCCTTGTTGGACTTCACCATCTTGATGGCGTCGTCCATGATCGTCAGGTTGCGCAGCCCCAGGAAGTCCATCTTGAGGAGGCCGAGCGACTCGCACTGCGGGTAGTCCCACTGCGTGATGGTGACGCCGTCGGTGTGCCGCACCCAGACCGGGGCGTGGTCCACGATCGGCTCGCTGGACATGATGACGCCGGCGGCGTGCACGCCCATCTGCCGGACCAGGCCCTCGACGCCCTTGGCGGTGTCGATGACCTTCTTGACGTCCGGCTCGTTCTCGTACATGCCCCGGATCTCGCCCGCCTCGCTGTAGCGCGGGTGGCTGGGGTCGGTGATGCCGTTGAGGTCGATGCCCTTGCCGAGGACGTCGGCGGGCATGGCCTTGGTGAGCCGGTCGCCCATGGCGTACGGGTAGCCGAGGACGCGGGCGGAGTCCTTGATGGCGTTCTTGGCCTTGATCTTGCCGTAGGTGCCGATCATGGCGACCTTGTCGGCGCCGTACTTCTCCGTCACGTACCGGATGACCTCGACGCGCCTGCGCTCGTCGAAGTCGATGTCGACGTCGGGCATGGAGACGCGCTCGGGGTTGAGGAACCGCTCGAAGATCAGCCCGTGCTCGATCGGGTCGAGGTCGGTGATGCCCAGCGCGTACGAGACGATCGAGCCGGCCGCGGAGCCTCGGCCGGGGCCGACCGCGATGCCGTTGTTCTTGGCCCACATGATGAAGTCGGCGACGACCAGGAAGTACCCCGGGAACCCCATCTGGATGATGATGTCCATCTCGTACTCGACCTGCTTCTGCCGGTCCTCCGGGATGCCGTTCGGGAAACGGCGGTTCATCCCGGTCCGGACCTCCTCCTGGAACCAGGTGATCTCGGTGTAGCCCTCGGGGATGTCGAACTTCGGCATCAGGTCGCGCTTCTCGAACATCCCGGAGGTGTCGATCTGCTCGGCGACCAGGAGGGTGTTGGCGCACCCCTCCTGCCAGGCGTCGGAGGAGTCGACGCCGTACATCTCGTCCGTGGTCTTGAGGTAGTAGCCGGTGCCGTCGAAACGGAAGCGGTCCGGGTCGGAGAGGTTCTTGCCGGTCTGGATGCAGAGCAGGGCGTCGTGCGCGGTCGCCTCGGAGGCGTACGTGTAGTGCGAGTCGTTCGTCACGAGCGGCGGAATGGAGAGCTTCTTGCCGATCTCCAGGAGCCCGTCGCGGACCCGGCGCTCGATCTCGATGCCGTGGTCCATCAGCTCCAGGAAGTAGCGCCCCTCGCCGAAGATGTCCTTGTAGTCGGAGGCCGCCTTCAGCGCCTCGTCGAACTGGCCGAGCCGCAACCGCGTCTGGACCTCGCCGGAGGGGCAGCCGGTGGACGCGATCAGGCCCTCGGACCACTGGGCGATGGTCTCCTTGTCCATGCGCGGCCACTTCTGGAGCCAGCCCTCGGCGTAGGCGTCGGAGGACAGCTTGAAAAGGTTGTGCAGCCCGGTCTTGTTCGCCGCCCAGATCGTCTTGTGGGTGTAACCACCCGAACCGGAGACGTCGTCTCGCTTCTGGTGCGGCTGTCCCCACTGGATCTTCCGCTTGTGCTTGCGCGACTCGGGCGCGACGTACGCCTCGATGCCGATGATCGGCGTCACGTCCGCCTTCTTCGCAGAGTGGAAGAAGTCGTACGCCCCGTGCAGGTTGCCGTGGTCCGTCATGGCGATATGGGTCATGCCCATGTCGTTGCACGCCTTGAACATGTCCTTGAGCCGCGCGGCACCGTCCAGGAGCGAGTACTGGGTGTGGACGTGAAGGTGCGTGAAGGGCGGCTTGGTCACGGCGCTGTGCCTCCGGGGAAATGTGGATGACGGGACGGGTGACGTCTCGGGATGTCTGGGGGGACAGCGTGGAAGTCTACGTCTCCGAGCGACGCGGCGACGGGCACTCCGCGATACGGTCGCGCGTTGGAAGGGCGGGACCACCCGTCCCTTTTGTCATGCACGTCATCACCCAGGTCAGGCACCAGGAGGCAGTCACAGATGTCGGACACGCAGACCGGCGCGGAGCGGCGCGGGGAGCAGATTCTCGAGGTCTTCGACACCGCCTTCGGGGAGCTCCTGGCGGCGGATCCGGCCGCCTTCCGGGTCAAGTTCCGCAAGATGGCGGGCTCCGCCTTCGCGTTCTACCGGGGCACGGCCTGCCTGTTCTACAACGACCTGGAGCACGAGCGGCACGGCGGCCCGTATCTGGACGAGCGCACCGGCCGGGTCTGGATGCACGGCGACCTCCACGCGGAGAACTTCGGCACCTACATGGACGCCAACGGCCGCCTCGTCTTCAACGTGAACGACTTCGACGAGGCGTACGTGGGCCCCTTCACCTGGGACCTCAAGCGCTTCGCCGCCTCCGTCGCCCTGCTGGGGTACGCGAAAGCGCTGGGCGACGACCAGATCACCGAACTGGTACGGATCTACGCGGCGGCCTACCGCGAGCGCATCCGCGCCCTGGCCACGGGCGCCAAGAACGACGAGGTTCCCCCCTTCACGCTGGACACCGCCGAGGGGCCGCTGCTCGGCGCGCTGCGCACCGCCCGCTCGCTGACCCGGTTCTCGCTGCTGGACTCGATGACCGAGATCCGCGACTTCGAGCGCCGGTTCGCCGAGGGCGGCGGCGCGATCGACCTGGACGCGGCCACGCGGTACAAGGTGCTGGCCGCGTTCGACGGCTATCTGGAGACGCTGCCCGAGTCGAGCCTGACCCGGCCCGACTCGTACCGGGTCAAGGACGTCGTGGGGCGGCGCGGCATCGGCATCGGATCGGCGGGGCTGCCCTCGTACAACATCCTCCTGGAGGGCAACAGCGACGCCTTGGAGAACGACGTCGTGATCTACCTCAAGCAGGCCCAGACCCCGGCCGTCTCCCGGCACATCACGGACCCGGCCGTGCGCGGCTACTTCCACCACGAGGGCCACCGCACGGTGATCTCGCAGCGCGCCCTCCAGGCCCACGCCGACCCCTGGCTCGGCTGGACCGAGCTCGACGGGGCCGGCCAGCTCGTCGCCGAGGTGTCGCCGTACGCGGTGGACCTGGACTGGTCCGACATCGACGAGCCCGACGAGATCGCGGCGGTCGTCGCCGACCTCGGCCGGGCCACGGCCACGATGCACTCGGCGGCGGACGACGAGAGCGGCCACTCACTGGTGCCGTTCTCCACGGAGCGGGCGATCGACGCCGCCATCGCGGCCGACGAGGAGGGCTTCGGGGACCTGCTCGTGGACTTCGCCCACAGCTACGGCGCCCGGGCCCGCGCGGACCACCAGATCTTCGTGGACCTCTTCCGCAACGGCCGCATCCCGGGGCTTTAGGGGTCGCTTACAGGTTCGCATGCGACACTCCTGGGCGATGGACATATCCGGGACGCAGCTCAGAGCGGCACGCGCGGCGCTTTTCACAGCGCTGGTCGTGACGCTCTCCGCCGCGTCCCACGTCCTGCTCTCCCAGGTCGCACTGCCCCTGGTCCCCGTCGCCGTGCTGGCCGGGGCCGTCTTCGCGGCGGCCTACGCCCTGGCCGGCCGCCAGCGCGGCTTCGGGGCCATCGCCGGACTCCTCGTCCCCCTGGAGCTGGCCGCCGACACCTTCTTCACCACCGGCCAGCACCTCTGCTACGGCGCGGCGGGCGGCCCGATAGCGGGCCCCCTGCGCTCGGTGGGCGTCGACGTCCTGTGCGGCGGCGGCGACCTCGGCCCCGGCACCGCGCCCCTCGGCGACGTCGGCACCCCGCTCGCCTCGGTGACCGCGGGCGGCCAGGGCGCCGCCGCGCTGCTCGCCTCCCCCGGCCCGCTGGTCCCCTGGCTCCTGCTGGCCGCCCACGTCACGGTCGGGCTGCTCGCCGCCGCCTGGCTGCACCGCGGTGAGCTGGCGCTCGCCGGGCTGCTCCGGGCGGGCGCGCTGCTGGCACTCCGGCCGTTGCTGATCGCGGTGGCCGTGGTGCGCACGGCGGGCCGCCCACCGCGGACCGGGGCCCGCGCCACCGCGCCCGGGCCGCTGCTGCCGGGCCGCGCCCGCCTCCTCGTGCACTCCGTGGGACGGAGGGGTCCGCCGCTCGGGGCCTGTGCCCTCTGAATCGCGAGCCCCGCACCGTACGACCCACCCACACGGAGAACACCACCATGAGCAAGCGCAACAGCCAGGCCAACAAGTCCGCCGCCCGCGAGCGGCTGCGCGCGGAGCGCGAGCGCCAGGCGAAGAAGGACAAGGCCCGCCGGCAGGTGATCGTCGCCGGCTCGGCGGTCGGGGTCCTCGCCGTCGTCGCCGGGATCAGCTACGCGGTGATGGAGCTGAACAAGCCGTCCCACTGGGATTCCCTCAAGGACGAGAAGACGGTGGTCGCGCCCAAGAACACCTCGGGCAAGGACGGCACCACCGTCGTCATCGGCAAGGACAGCGCCAAGAAGACCCTGAAGCTGTACGAGGACTCCCGCTGCCCGATCTGCGCCTCGTTCGAGCAGACCGTCGGCCCGACCGTCACCAAGGACGTCGCGGACGGCAAGTACAAGATCCAGTACATAGGCGCGTCGTTCATCGACGGCGACAGCCTCGGCGGCGACAACCCATCCGTCGGAACGCGCGGCGAGGGCTCCAAGAACGCCCTGAGCGCGCTGGGCGCCGCCCTGAACGTGAGCACCGACGCGTTCCTGGAGTACAAGAGCGCGCTGTACTCGGCCGAGTTCCACCCGGAGGAGTCCGACGACAAGTTCAAGGACGACAGCTACCTCATCAAGGTGGCCGACTCCGTGAAGGAGCTCAAGGGCAACAAGGACTTCCAGAAGGCCGTCGAGGACGGCACG
The DNA here is from genome assembly GCF_040679335.1 of Streptomyces sp. NPDC052299. Taxonomy (NCBI): domain Bacteria; kingdom Bacillati; phylum Actinomycetota; class Actinomycetes; order Kitasatosporales; family Streptomycetaceae; genus Streptomyces; species Streptomyces sp. NPDC052299. Next base: position 57,408 of record NZ_JBFAUP010000016.1, read on the forward strand.
TACGACGCCTGGGCCCTGAAGATGTCCAAGAGCTTCGACGAGAACAAGGACGACGTGTCCGGCACGCCGACCCTCGTCATGGACGGCAAGAAGCTCACCGGCAACGACGGCAAGAACGCGCCGATGACGGTGGACGAGTACAACACGGCGATCGCCGCGGCCCTGAAGGGCTGATTCCCGGCTCCCACAGGAAGGGGGGGCGGACCCGTTCCGGGTCCGCCCCCCCTTCCGCATCAGCCCCGACGCACCCGCACGACCGTCGCAATCCAGCCACCGATGGGCGCGTCTCCGACCGATGACGACGCTGTTTCGAACGGCTTTCCGCACGGTCGGAATCCGGACACACCGGCCACCCGGGCTCACCGATACATGAAGTCCGTGTTCCAAACTTCGGTCCGAGGAGAAGATTTTCTCCCCGTTGCCCGGTATGCACCCTGAACCATTGGGCCGGATCGACTCTGCCCCGAAATGACATGCGCACGTAATCTCCGGCGTCAGGTGAGGAAACCCCTCCCCTTCCCACATCCGCGAGGAGCCCCCGTGCGCATTCCCGTCCGCATAGCACCGCGTTTGCGTCACCGCGCGATCGGCATCGCCGCCCTGGCCGGAACCCTGGCCCTGGCGCCCCTCACCGTTCCCTCCGGCGCCAACGCAGCGTCCGGCGGCGCCACGGCGGCCAGGTCCGCCGACGCCTGCGCGGACGCCCCGGCCTCCGCCGCGGCACGCCAGTCCCGGCCCAGCGGGCCCCAGCACACGGCCGATCCCGACGAACTCACCACCGCCCAGGCAGCGGCCATCGACAAGCAGATGAGACAGAAGCTCGCCGAACGCCGCCTCACCGGTCCCTCGCTCGCCGCCGGCGCGACCATCCCGGTCTACTTCCACGTCATCCACTCCGGCACCACGGGCAAGCTCACCTCGGGTGACATCAGCAGCCAGCTGAACGTGCTGAACGCCGCGTACAGCGGCCAGGGCACCGGCAACACCGCCACCGGCTTCCAGTTCTCCCTGGCCGGCACCGACTACACGGACAACGCCACCTGGTACAACCTCTCCTCCGGCTCGTCGGCCGAGAAGGCGATGAAGACGGCCCTGCGCAAGGGCGGCAAGAACGCGCTCAACATCTACACGGCCAACCTGGGCGGCGGGCTGCTCGGCTGGGCGACGTTCCCCAGCTCCTACAACTCCAGCCCGTCCATGGACGGCGTCGTCATCCTCGACGCCTCGCTGCCGGGCGGCCCCGCGACGCACTACGACGAGGGCGACACCGCGACGCACGAGGTCGGCCACTGGATGGGCCTGTACCACACGTTCCAGGGCGGCTGTAACGGGAACGGCGACTACGTGGCCGACACCCCGGCGGAGAAGAGCCCCGCGTACGAGTGCCCGACCGGCCGCGACACGTGCGCCAACAAGACCGGCGTCGACCCCATCCACAACTTCATGGACTACACGTACGACGCCTGCATGACCCAGTTCACCCCGGGCCAGGTGCAGCGGATGAGCGACAGCTGGGCCGCTTACCGCGGCTGACCGCCGCCCCTGCCGAGGGCTCCGCGCGACCCGCGCGGAGCCCTTCGCGCGTCACAGCGTGGCGAGGAACCCGATCGCGACCTTCCAGGCCAGCTCCGCCGCCTCGCGGTCGAAGTCCGGCAGCTCCGGGTCGGTGAACAGGTGGCCTGCCCCCGGATAGCGGTAGACCTCCACGTCCGCCCCGGTCCGCTGCATGTCCAGGTACCAGGAGTTCAGCCAGTCGGCCGTCTCGTACGGGTCGGGGTCGGCGACGTGCAGCTGTACGGGCAGCTCGTCCACCGAGGCGTTCTCGGCGATGTCCGACGTGCCGTGGAGGAGCAGCAGCCCGCGCGCCTTCTCGTCGCCGAGCGCCAGCGTCTGGGCGACCGAGGCGCCGAGCGAGAAGCCGGCGTAGACGAGGCCCTGGTCCGAGTAGGGCGCGGCGGCGAGCACGGCCCGCTTCAGCAGCTCCTCCTTGCCGGTCCGCTCCCGGAACGCCTCCGCTTCCTCCACCGAATCGAAGGTGTGCCCCTCGAACAGATCGGGCACGCGCACCTCGTGCCCTGCGGCGCGCAGCCGTTCGGCTGCGGCGTGCACGGCGGGGCGCAGACCGTACATCGAGTGGAAAAGCATGATGTTCATGACGCCCATGGTGCCAGTTGCGTTCGAAGGGATGGAGAGCGACAGCATGGAGAACGTTCTGCGGCCGCTGATCGTCCTCGGCGGTTCGGTGGTGCTCACCCTGGCAGCGGGCTGGTTCTTCGACTTCCTGCTGAGGCGGGCCGACTCCCGGCACCACGACACCCCGCTCTGGGGCCTGCTGCGACGCTGCCGCATTCCGTTCCAGCTGGTCATGTGCGCCGCGCTGCTGCGCGGCACGTACGCGAGGACGGGCCTCGGCGTGGTCCAGAGCCACCGGGTGGGCATCGGCAGGCTGCTGACTCTGGTGCTGATCGGCGCGTCGGCCTGGCTGGTGGTGCGGATCGCCATCGCGGTCGTGGACTCGGTGTACGCGCGCTACGCGGCGGCCCACAACCGGGACCCGGCGCGGGTGCGGCGGGTGCGGACGCAGGTGACGCTGATCCAGCGCGTGGTCATCGCGGTGGTGACGACCCTGGCCGTCGCGGCGATGCTGCTGACCTTCCCCGAGATGCAGGCCGTGGGCACCTCGATGCTGGCGTCGGCCGGTGTCCTCGGCATCGTCGCCGGTGTCGCCGCCCAGTCCACGCTGGGCAACCTCTTCGCGGGCCTCCAGATCGCGTTCGGCGACATGGTCCGCATCGGCGACACCGTGGTGGTGGACGGCGAGTGGGGGACGATCGAGGAAATCACGCTGACCTTCCTCGCGGTGCGTACGTGGGACGAGCGGCGGATCACGATGCCGGTCTCGTACTTCACGGGCAAGCCGTTCGAGAACTGGTCGCGCGGCGGGGCGCAGATGACCGGCTCGGTCTTCTTCCACCTGGACCACTCGGCCCCGATCGAGGCGATGCGGGACAAGCTGCGGGACATCCTCGGCGAGTGCGCCGCCTGGGACGGCCGGAACTGGTCCCTGGCGGTCACGGACACCACCCCGACGACGATCCAGGTGCGCGCGGTGGTCACGGCGAAGGACGCGGACGACATCTGGACGGCGCGCTGCGCGGTCCGGGAGCAGCTGATCGCCTGGCTGCGCGACCACCACCCGTACGCGCTGCCGCGGGTCGCGACGGCCCCCGCGGCACTCCCGCCCGGCGACGTCCGGCCGTCGGTGAACGGCGCCGTCAAGGACGAGAAGCCCGCGAGCGACTGGAACAGGACCCCGCGCACCGGCCGCGGCTGACCGCCCTCGATCCGGGCCTCAGCGCAGGCTGCGCACGTCCAGCTGCCGCAGGACCCGGTCCACGACCTCCGGATCGGAGCCTGGTTCGCTGCGCGCGGCGAGCACGGCGTGGCGGGCGGCCGACATCATCTCGCGCTGGATCCGGCTGACCGCCTGGAAGCGTTCGACGCGCTTGGCGTAGGCGTCGCGCCGTTCCTCGTCCACCATCTCCGGGCTGATCCGCGCCCCCACGTCGTACGCGAGCCGGTGCAGCCGCTCGACCACGTCCTCGGGCAGGTCCTCGGTCGCCTCGATCTTCTTCAGCCGCTCGCGGGCCGCCTTGGCCGCCCGGATCGCGAGGTCCTTCTCCAGGGCCGCCTCGGCGTCCGCGTCCGCGCGCACCCCGAGCCGCCGCACCAGCCAGGGCAGCGTCAGCCCCTGGAAGACCAGGGTCACCATGATCACGGAGAACGCGATGAAGACGATCTCGTCGCGGCCGGGGAACGGCTTGCCGTCGTCCGTCTCCAGCGGGATCGCGAGGGCCAGCGCGACGGAGGCCACCCCGCGCATCCCGGCCCACCACATGATCACGGTCTCCCGCCAGCTGGTGGGGATCTCCTCGCTGACGTCCCTCCGGGTGTGCAGCCGCTTGGCGAGCCAGGTGGCCGGGAGCAGGTAGAGCAGCCGTACGCCGACGACGACCGCGACCACCGCGAGGCCCCAGCCGGCCGTCTCCAGCAGGCGCCCGTCGGCCGTGCCGAACACGTTGTGCAGTTCGAGGCCGATGAGCCCGAAGGCGATCCCGGTGACCAGGGTGTCGACGATCTCCCAGAAGGTGCGTCCGGTGAGCCGGCCGAGGACGTCGTCGGCGTCCGCGGTGTGCTCCGCGAGGAACATCGCGGTCATCAGGACGGCGAGCACACCGGAGCCCATCAGCTCCTCGGCGAGCACGTAGCTGGCGAACGGCACCAGCAGGGTCAGGCCGACCTGGAGGGTTGCGTCCCCGAGCAGCCCCATCAGCTTGATGGTGAGCCAGCCGAGCGCGACGCCCACCGCGACGGCGACCACCGCGGACAGCACCAGGAGCCCGAACGCCTCGGGCCACGAGAAGGTCCCGCTGACGGCCGCCGCGATGGCCACGTGGTACAGCACGATCGCGGTGACGTCGTTGAACAGCCCCTCGCCCTCCAGGATGGAGATGAGCCGCCGGGGCAGCCCGACCGACCCGGCGACGGCGGTGGCGGCGACCGGGTCGGGCGGGGCGACGAGCGCGCCGAGGGCGACGGCGGCGGCGAGCGGCAGCCCCGGCACGATCGCGTCGGCGACCGCGGCGACGGCGGCGGTCGTGAGGAAGACCAGGGCGACGGCCAGCAGGAAGATGGGCCGCTTGTTCGCGGCGAACTGCCGCCAGGAGGTGCGCTGCACCGAGGCGTAGAGCAGCGGCGGCAGCAGCGCGGGGAGGATGATCTCCGGCGGGATGTCGACGTTCGGCACGAAGCTGAGGAAGGCCAGCACGACGCCGAAGAGCGTCATCAGCACCGGCGCCGGCAGCTTCAGCCGGTCCCCCAGCGGGACCGTGACCACGGCTCCGAGCAGCAGCAGGAGCAGCAGTGACATCTGGTCCACGGGGTGCCTTCCGAAGCGCTCCGGCCGGGCCCGGTCCCATGCCCGGCCGATGCCCCTCACCCTGCCATGCGCCCCCCGCCGTCCGGGGTCAGGGGCTGCGGCGGGGCGTCAGATCGTCCGGCGCATCGCCCGGTGCGGGATGCCCGCGTCCATGAACTCGGGCCCGTACGGCTCGTAGCCGAGGCGCTCGTAGAAGCGCAGGGCGTGCGTCTGGGCGTGCAGGTCCACGGCGGTGAGGCCGTGGCTCCGGGCCGCGTCCTCGATGGCCCGCACGAGCGCGGCGCCGACGCCGAGGCCCCGCGCCTCCTTGCTGACCGCGAGCCGGCCGAGCGAGCCGACGGCCGGGTCCCCGCCGGTGTGCGAGGCGGCGCCGGGTCCGTGCAGCAGCCGGCCGGTCCCGAGCACGGTGCCGTCGGCGGCGACGGCCATGACGTGCAGCGCGTCCGCGTCGTGGGCGTCGTACTCGATCTCCTCGGGCACGTTCTGCTCACCGACGAAGACCTCCTTGCGCACCTGGAAGCACGCGGCGCGGTCCTGCTCGTCGGCGGCGGTCCTGGTGGTGTACGCGAGGGGCCCGGCCGTCACTGGCTCTCCGCCGCGATGCGGTCCAGCGCCTGCTGGAGGTCGTCGGGGTAGGTGCTGGTGAATTCGACCCAGCTCCCGTCGGCGGGGTGCTCGAAGCCCAGCTTCACCGCGTGCAGCCACTGCCGGGTGAGGCCGAGGCGCTTGGCCATGGTGGGGTCGGCGCCGTAGGTGAGGTCGCCGACGCAGGGGTGGCGGTGGGCGGACATGTGCACCCGGATCTGGTGGGTGCGCCCGGTCTCCAGCTTGATGTCGAGGAGGCTGGCGGCCCGGTACGCCTCGATGAGGTCGTAGTGCGTCACCGAGGGCTTGCCGTCCGCGACGACCGCCCACTTGTAGTCGTGGTTGGGGTGGCGGCCGATGGGGGCGTCGATGGTGCCGCTCATCGGGTCCGGGTGGCCCTGGACCAGCGCGTTGTACTTCTTCTCCACGACCCGGTCGCGGAACTGGGCCTTCAGCAGGGTGTAGGCGCGCTCGGACTTGGCGACGACCATCAGACCGGAGGTGCCGACGTCGAGGCGGTGGACGATGCCCTGGCGCTCGGCGGCGCCGGAGGTCGAGATCCGGTACCCGGCGGCGGCGAGGCCGCCGATGACGGTGGTGCCGGTCCAGCCGGGGCTGGGGTGGGCGGCGACGCCGACCGGCTTGACGATCACCACGATGTCGTCGTCGTCGTGGACGATATCCATGCCCTCGACGGGCTCGGCGACGACCTGCACGGGCGCGGGCGCCTGCGGCATCTCCACTTCGAGCCAGGCACCGCCGTGCACCCGCTCGGACTTCCCGACCACCGAGCCGTCCACCTGCACCTTGCCCGCGGCGGCCAGATCGGCGGCCTTGGTGCGGGAGAAGCCGAACATCCGGGAGATGGCGGCGTCGACGCGCTCGCCCTCCAGGCCATCGGGAACGGGCAGGGTGCGGACCTCGGGTTGCGTACTCACCAGTCGAGTATGCCTTGCGTCCCTCAGTCCTTGTGCACGGTGCCGTCGGGGTCCAGGCCCTTGAAGGAGAGGAACACGATCAGGATGCCGCCGCAGACGATCGCGGAGTCGGCCAGGTTGAAGACGGCGAAGTGGGCGGGGGCGATGAAGTCGACCACCGCGCCCTCGAAGACGCCCGGCGCGCGGAAGATGCGGTCGGTGAGGTTCCCGAGGGCCCCGCCGAGCAGCAGGCCGAGCGCGATGGCCCACGGCAGGCTGTACAGCTTGCGCGCGAGCCGCGCGATCACCACGATGACGGTCGCCGCGATGATCGTGAAGATGATCGTGAACGCCTCGCCGAAGCCGAACGCGGCGCCCGAGTTCCGCAGGGCGTCCAGCTTCAGCCAGTCACCGATGAGCTCGACCGGCTCCTGGTGCTCCAGCTTCGCCACGACGAGCATCTTGCTGCCGAGGTCGAGCAGGTACGCGACGACGGCGACGCAGAACAGCAGGATGACCCGGCGCCGGCGAGTGGCCGGGGAACGGTCGACGTCCGCGTCCGTCGCGGTGGCCCCGGTGTCCGGGGCCACCGGGGCGTCCCGGTCCGGGGAAGCGGCCGAGCCGTCCGCCCCGCTCTCTCCGCTTCCCTCAGCCCCGGTGATGTCCGGCGTACCGATGATGCGCTCCGCCTCTGCCACGTGAGTCCCTCAACCTAGTTCCCGACTGAGGACGAGGGTACGGCACGCCCGTGCGAATCAGCCTCGTCGCTCCTGCTTCTGCTTGTCCTCGACGCACAGCGTGGCCCGGGGGAACGCCTGCATCCGCGCCTTGCCGATCGGCTTGCCGCAGACCTCGCAGAGCCCGTACGTGCCGGCCTCCAGCCGGGCCAGGGCGCGCTCGGTCTGGTCCAGCATCTCCTGGGCGTTGGCGGCGAGCTGCATCTCGTGCTCGCGGGTGATGTTCTTGGTGCCGGTGTCGGCCTCGTCGTCGCCCGCCCCGTCGCCGGAGTCCCGCATCAGCCCGGCCAGCGCGAGACCGGACGCCTCCAGCTCGTTGCGGAGCCGGGTGGCCTCGCCGGTCAGCCCGTCCCGCGCGGAGGCGACCTCCTCCGGGGTCCAGGGGTCCTCGCCCGGCCGTACGGCCAGGTCTCCCGGCGCCGTGGCGCCCCGGGCGGGCGGCACGGGTGCCGTGTCCCCGCCCGCGGTCCGGGTACCGGCCGCGCTCTTCTTGGCTACCACCGTGTGGGCTCCCGTCTGATCGGCGGCCTCGGCCGCCCCCGTGGTCGCCGAGGCCGCGGTGGCCCCGGTCTTCTTGGGCGTGGTCTTCTTCGACGCGGTCTTCCGGGTCGCCGCCTTCTTGGCGGAGGTCTTCTCGCCGGGCGCCTTCTTCTCCACCATGGCCGCGGCCCCTTCACACACTGTGATCTTGCTCGCGAGTCGTGCTGGGACGATAAGTCGACCCCGGTCCCGCGGCAACGGGGCACGCCGCCGCATCCCGCCTCCCCGTGTCCGGATCACCGTGTGCCTGCATCCGTTGTGCCCAGCTCCCCGCCGGGTAATCCGGCTTTCCGCCGCGCGCCGGGCCGCGCTCCGGCCGCGTCCGGCCCGTATGGCCATTCGGGTCACGCCCGGCCCCTCCGTAAACCGGTCGGACGCCGCGCCCCGGGGCCCGTACACTGGCCTCAGCGAGAGGCGTGGATGGGACGAGTAGCGTCGTACGCAGCCAGCAGCGACCCGGGGACGGTGGGAGCCCGGGGGCGAGCGCGTCGTGAAGATCACCCCGGAGCCGCCGGAAGAACGCCCCTGGGGGCCAGTAGAACCGGCATCGCACCCCAATGAGGGGGCCCGGGGCGCACGCCCGGGGCCAAGGAGGGTGGTACCGCGGGGACCGGCTCGGTTCTCGTCCCTCCGACGGAAGTGGAAGACGTCCGCCGGAGGAAGCCCGCACATGACATCGCCGCAGTACCGCCAGGTACCCGCCCAGGTCGACCTGCCCGCCCTCGAGCACGCCGTGCTCGACTTCTGGCGCGAGAACAAGGTCTTCGCCAAGAGCCTCGACCGGTCCGAGGGCCGCCCCGAGTGGGTGTTCTACGAGGGCCCGCCCACCGCCAACGGCATGCCCGGCGCCCACCACATCGAGGCCCGCGTCTTCAAGGACGTCTTCCCCCGCTTCCGGACCATGCAGGGCTACCACGTGGGCCGCAAGGCCGGCTGGGACTGCCACGGCCTGCCGGTCGAGCTGGCGGTCGAGAAGGAGCTGGGCTTCAACGGCAAGAAGGACATCGAGGCGTACGGCATCGCCGAGTTCAACGCCAAGTGCCGCGAGTCCGTGACCCGGCACACCGACGCCTTCGCCGAGCTGACGACCCGCATGGGCTACTGGGTCGACCTGGACGACGCGTACCGGACGATGGACCCCGAGTACGTCGAGTCCGTGTGGTGGTCGCTGAAGGAGATCTTCAACAAGGGCCTGCTGGTCCAGGACCACCGCGTCGCCCCGTGGTGCCCGCGCTGCGGCACCGGCCTCTCCGACCACGAGCTGGCGCAGGGCTACGAGACGGTGGTCGACCCCTCGGTCTTCGTGCGCTTCCCGCTCACCTCGGGCCCGCTGGCCGGCGAGGCGGCGCTCCTGGTCTGGACGACGACCCCGTGGACCCTGGTCTCCAACACCGCCGTCGCCGCGCACCCGGACGTCACCTACGTCGTCGCGACGAACGGCGAGGAGAAGCTGGTCGTCGCACAGCCGCTGGTGGAGAAGGCGCTCGGCGAGGGCTGGGAGCTCACCGGCCAGTCGTTCACGGGCCGCGAGATGGAACGCTGGACGTACGAGCGCCCGTTCGCCCTGATCGACTTCCCCGCCGAGGCGCACTACGTCGTCAACGCCGAGTACGTGACGACCGAGGACGGTACGGGTCTGGTCCACCAGTCCCCCGCGTTCGGCGCCGACGACCTCCTGGTCTGCAAGGCGTACGGGCTGCCGGTGGTCAACCCGGTCCGCCCCGACGGCACCTTCGAGGAGGACCTGCCACTGGTCGGCGGGGTCTTCTTCAAGAAGGCCGACGAGGCGCTGACCGAGGACCTGAAGGACCGCGGCCTGCTCTTCCGCCACGTCCCGTACGAGCACAGCTACCCGCACTGCTGGCGCTGCCACACCGCGCTGCTGTACTACGCGCAGCCGTCCTGGTACATCCGCACCACGGCGGTCAAGGAGCGGCTGCTCCAGGAGAACGAGAAGACCAACTGGTTCCCGGACTCCGTCAAGCACGGCCGCTTCGGCGACTGGCTGACCAACAACGTCGACTGGGCGCTGTCCCGCAACCGCTACTGGGGCACCCCGCTGCCGATCTGGCGCTGCGAGGAGGGCCACCTCACCTGTGTCGGCTCGCGCGCCGAGCTGGGCGAGCTCTCCGGCACGGACCTCTCGGACCTGGACCCGCACCGCCCGTTCATCGACGACGTCACCTTCGGCTGTACGCACGAGGGCTGCGGCCTGGAGGCGCGCCGCGTCCCGGAGGTCATCGACGCCTGGTACGACTCCGGCTCGATGCCGTTCGCGCAGTGGGGCTACCCGTACAAGAACAAGGAGATCTTCGAGAGCCGCTACCCGGCGCAGTTCATCTCGGAGGCCATCGACCAGACCCGCGGCTGGTTCTACACCCTGATGGCGGTCGGCACGCTCGTCTTCGACAAGTCCTCCTACGAGAACGTCGTCTGCCTGGGCCACATCCTCGCCGAGGACGGCCGGAAGATGTCCAAGCACCTGGGCAACATCCTCCAGCCGATCCCGCTCATGGACCAGCACGGCGCGGACGCGGTGCGCTGGTTCATGGCGGCGGGCGGCTCCCCGTGGGCGGCCCGGCGCGTGGGCCACGGCACGATCCAGGAGGTCGTCCGCAAGACGCTCCTCACGTACTGGAACACGGTGGCCTTCCAGGCGCTGTACGCCCGTACGTCCGACTGGGCCCCCTCGGCCGCGGACCCGGCGCCCGCCGACCGCACCGTCCTGGACCGCTGGCTGCTCGGCGAGCTGAACACCCTGGTCGACCAGGTCACGCAGGCGCTGGAGGGCTACGACACCCAGCGTGCCGGAAAGCTGCTGTCCGCGTTCGTGGACGACCTGTCCAACTGGTACGTGCGCCGCTCCCGGCGCCGGTTCTGGCAGGGCGACAAGGCGGCGCTGCGCACGCTGCACGAGGTGGTGGAGACCGTCACGCGACTGATGGCCCCGCTGACCCCGTTCATCACCGAGCGGGTCTGGCAGGACCTGGTCGTGCCGGTCACCCCGGAGGCTCCGGAGTCCGTCCACCTGTCGTCCTGGCCGAAGGCGGACCCGGCGGCGGTCGACCCCGCGCTCTCGGCGCAGATGGCGCTGGTCCGGCGCCTGGTCGAGCTGGGCCGCGCCACGCGCGCGGAGTCCGGCGTCAAGACGCGCCAGCCGCTGTCCCGGGCGCTGGTCGCGGCCTCGGGCTTCGAGGCCCTGTCCGCGGAACTGCGCGCCCAGATCACGGAGGAACTGAACGTCTCCTCGCTCGCCTCGCTCTCCGAGGTGGGCGGCTCGCTGGTCGACACCACGGCCAAGGCGAACTTCCGGGCGCTGGGCAAGCGCTTCGGCAAGGGCGTCCAGGCGGTGGCCAAGGCGGTCGCGAACGCGGACGCGGCGGCCCTGTCGCTGGCCCTGCGCGAGGGCACGGCCTCGGTGGAGGTGGACGGCGAGACGGTCACCCTCGCGCCGGACGAGGTGATCATCACGGAGACCCCGCGCGAGGGCTGGTCCGTCGCCTCGGACTCGGGCGCGACGGTGGCCCTGGACCTGGAGATCACCCCGGAGCTGCGGCGCGCGGGCCTGGCCCGTGACGCGATCCGCCTGATCCAGGAGGCCCGCAAGAACAGCGGCCTGGACGTCGCGGACCGCATCGCCGTCCGCTGGACCTCCGCGTCCCCCGCGACGGCGGAGGCCCTCACCGAACACGCGATGCTGATCGCGGACGAGGTCCTGGCCCAGGACTACGCGCAGGGCGAGGCGGACGACACGTACGGCACCGCCTTCGAGGACGAGGGCCTGTCTCTGACGTTCCGCCTCCGCAAGGCGTAGCCGTAACCCGAAGGGCCCGGCCGGGAAACGTTCCGGCCGGGCCCTTTGCCGGCAGCGGCGCGGCACAATCAAGCCCCTCCGGCGATTGAGGAGCGGGGGTACGGGGGCAGAGCCCCCGAAACGGCGCGGGGACGGGCCGGGTACGCAAAAGGGCCGGGCCCCGGGGAAACCCCGGGGCCCGGCCCTTTGCCTGCCGACGGCTACGCGCTCACCGCGCGAAAGCCGGTCAGTTGTCGTCCTCGTCGATCAGGAACCCACGCATCGGCGACGGCGCCTGCTGCATCGGCTGCGGCGCCTGCGGCCGCACCGGCGCCATCGGCTGCGTCATGGCCGGCGACATCTGCTGCTGGCCGCCGTACGACGGACCACCTCCCATGGACGGGTTTCCGCCGCCCATCGGCTGACCACCGTGGTTGCCGCCCATCGTGTGCCCCATGGCACCCGCACCGGCCGGAGCCAGCGAGGGCGACGGCGGCAGCGAGGCGGCGGCCGGGGTACGCGGCGGAGCCAGTGAGTCGTCCGCCTGGGTCTCCAGCTGACGCAGCTGGCTCTCCAGGTAGGACTTCAAACGCGTGCGGTACTCGCGCTCGAAGCCACGCAGGTCCTCGACCTTGCGCTCCAGCGTCGCGCGGGCCGACTCCAGCGAGCCCATCGCCACGCGGTGCTTCTCCTGCGCGTCCCGCTCCAGCGCGTCCGCCTTGGCGCGGGCGTCCCGCTCCAGGCCCTCGGCGCGGCTGCGCGCCTCGCCGACGATCTTGTTGGCCTCGGAACGGGCCTCCGCGATCGCCTGGTCGGCGGTCTGCTGGGCCAGGGACAGGACACGGGCGGCGCTGTCGCCGCCGGGGCCCTGCTGCTGCATCTGCGGCGGGGGCTGCATCTGCTGCATCTGCTGCTGCGGGTTGTGACCGCCCATGGGACCGCCCATCGGGCCGCCCATGGGACCACCCTGCATCGGGCCGGGGCCGTGCGGGCCCTGCGGACCGGGGCCGTGCGGGCCCTGGGGGCCGTGACCGCTGGGACCGGCGGGCAGCTGCGGAGCACCACCGGGCAGCTGGGGGGGACCCATCTGCGGGGGCTGCTGCTGGACCGGCGGGCCCGATATGGCGGCGGGCACCGGAGCACCCGGCCGGTCCTGCTGCTCAGGCGGCTTGCGCATGCCCTGCTGCTGGTTCTGCGCGGCGGCACGCGTGGCGGCGGCCAGCTTGGCACGCAGGTCCTCGTTCTCACGGAGCAGGCGGGTCAGCTCCGACTCGACCTCGTCGAGGAAGGCATCGACCTCGTCCTCGTCGTAGCCCTCTCGGAGGCGGACCGTCGTGAACTGCTTGTTCCGCACATCCTCGGGAGTCAGCGGCATCTCTTCTTCACCTCTACGTAGTCGTCGGCAGTCGGCAAGACCGTATCGCTCACAGCCTGACCACGATGCTGATCAGGATGGAAACGATGATCATCAGAACGAAGAAGGACAGGTCGAGTGCCACGCCCCCGAGACGCAGCGGCGGGATGAACCGCCGCAGGAGCTTGAGCGGTGGATCGGTGACCGTGTAGGTCGTCTCCAGGACGACCACCATCGGCTTGCCCGGCTGCCATGAACGTGCGAACTGGAAGACGTAGTCCATGACGAGCCGGAAGATCAGCACGATGAGGAAACACATCAACGCGATGTAGACAACACTTTGTGCGACGCCCATCTCTCGCGCTTCCCTCTCCCCTGGCTCTCGTAGCACCGGCCTCTCGGCCGGGTTGTTCCCGGTGTCGTGTTCTCAGCTCTGGTTGAAGAATCCGCCCTCTGCGATGCGGGCCTTGTCCTCCGCCGTGACATCGACGTTAGCAGGCGACAACAGGAACACCTTCTGTGTCACGCGCTCAATGCTGCCATGGAGACCGAAGACGAGTCCTGCGGCAAAGTCGACAAGTCGCTTTGCGTCCGTATCGTCCATCTCCGTGAGATTCATGATCACCGGAGTGCCCTCACGGAAGTGTTCCCCGATGGTACGGGCCTCGTTGTACGTCCTGGGGTGCAGCGTCGTGATCCGGTAGGGCTCGCGCTCGGACACGACCTTGGGCATGATCACCGGTGCGTTCTTCTCCATGTTCGGACGTTCAGGTGTGATGGATGCCACGGGTGCGATCCGGGCGGGTCGCTCGCGCTCCGCCGGGATCTGGACCGGCTCCCGCTGCGCCGGCGGCTGGACCGCGCGTACCGGCTCGTCGCGCTCCCGGTCCCGCTCCACCTGATGCGCGGGCTGGTGCCGGCGCCGGTCGCGCTCGGGCTCCGGCTCGGGTTCGAATTCGTCGTCGGGGTCGAACCCCGGGCCGTCGTACCCATCGTCCTCCACGAGGCCGAGGTAGACCGCCATCTTGCGCATCGCGCCGGCCATGCTCTGAGTCCTCCGCTCTGTGGTGGATCGGCATCTGTCACCAAGTGCCCGCGATCCACTCCGGCCTGCCCGCCCTGGGCGGTAATGACCATATTTTCTGCTGTGGTCCGACTTGCTTGGCGACGTTACCCGAGCCCGGGTCGGACTCCGAGTACCGCAGTACCGACGCGCACATGTGTCGCTCCGGCCGCGATCGCGTCCTCGAGGTCCGCACTCATCCCTGCAGAGACCATGTTCGCAGCCGGATGGTTCCCGCGCAGCCGGGATGAGAATTCCATCAGCCGGTCGAACGCGGCCCGTTGCCGCCCGGCGAAGGGGCCGGCGAGCGGGGCGACGGTCATCAGTCCGTCCAGCCGGAGCCCGGGCGCGGCGGCGACCGCGTCCGCCAACTCCTCGATCCCGTCGGGCGCGACGCCCCCGCGGGCTCCCCGCTCGCCGCTCTCCGCGTCGAGGGCGACCTGGATGAGGCAGCCGAGTTCGCGCTCGCGGCGCTCGGCCGCCGTCGAGAGGGCGGTCACCAGTTTCGTACGGTCCACGGACTGCACGACATCGGCATAACCGGCCACGGAACGGACCTTGTTGGTCTGCAACTGACCGACAAAGTGCCAGGAGAGAGACAGATCTGCGCATTCCGCAGCCTTGGGGGCGGCGTCCTGGTCGCGGTTCTCCGCGACCTGACGCACACCGAGTCCGTACAGAATCCGCACATCGCTCGCGGGGTAGGTCTTGGTGACCACGAGCAGGGTCACCTCCTCCCGCTTGCGGCCGGCCGCGACGCAGGCCGAAGCGATCCGTTCCTCCACCCGCGCCAGATTCGCGGCGAGTTGTTCCTTGCGTTCCGTCATGCCCTATCAGTCCAGCCAGACATATCCGGCGAGCCGCCCGGTGGTGCGGTCGCGTCGGTACGAGAAGTGGTCGCCCGATTCCAGGGTGCAGAAGGGGGACGCCTGCCGGTCGGTGACGCCGAGCTCGGCCAGCTGCGCGTGCACCCCGCCGGTGACGTCCACCGCGGGAGTGCCCCAGCTGGTCTCGGACCAGGTGCCCGGCACGCTCGCGGCGACCTCGTCCCGCATCGCGGCCGGCACCTCGTAGCACCGCCCGCAGACGGCGGGCCCGGTCCGGGCGGTGATCCGGGAGACCTCCGCGCCCAGCCGGACCATGGCCCCGACCGCGGCCGGCACGACGCCGGCCACCAGCCCCGGCCGCCCGGCGTGCGCCGCGGCGACGACGCCGGCCTCCGGGTCGGCGAGCAGGACGGGCGTGCAGTCGGCGGTCAGCACGGCGAGCGCCAGTCCGCGCCGCGCGGTGACTACCGCGTCCACGGCGGGGATCTCGGCCGCTTCGCCCCAGGGTCCGTCGACCACGGCCACGTCCCGGCCGTGGACCTGGTTCATCCAGACGACCCGGGCCGGATCGAGTCCCCGGGCGCGCGCGGCCCGCTCGCGGTTGGCGAGAACGGCGGCGGGGTCGTCGCCGACCGCGCCGCCGAGATTGAGCTCCGCGTACGGGGCGGCGCTCACTCCGCCCCACCTGTCGGTGAAGGAGAAGTGAGCGCCGCCCCGCGAAAAGACAGAGACCGTCGGGCTCACAGTGTCATGCGGACCTATCACTTCAAGAAGTCCGGAACGTCCAGCTCTTCGGCCTGGGAGTCCGAGTAGGGACGGGCCGGCGGAACGTGCGGCGGCGAGACGACCGGCGGAAGGTGGGTCTCACCCGACACCGGAACCGGCTCGGCCTGCACCGGCGGCTCCTCGCGCGGCGGCACCGAACCGAGCCCGCCGGACTGGCGCACCGGCTCGGGCGCGGACCGGACCGGCGTCGGGGCCGGCTCCTCGCGCTTGGCGCTGTTCGCACCGAGGACGTTCTCCCGCCGGGCCGGCGGCTGTCCGCCGTCGAAGCCCGCCGCGATGACGGTGACCCGCACCTCGTCGCCGAGGGCGTCGTCGATGACCGCGCCGAAGATGATGTTCGCCTCCGGGTGGGCCGCCTCGCTCACCAGCTGGGCGGCCTCGTTGATCTCGAAGAGACCGAGGTCGCTGCCGCCGGAGATGGAGAGCAGGACACCGCGGGCGCCGTCGATGGACGCCTCCAGGAGCGGCGAGGAGATCGCCATCTCCGCGGCGGCCACCGCGCGGTCGTCGCCGCGGGCGGAGCCGATGCCCATGAGCGCGGAACCGGCCTCGGACATGACCGACTTGACGTCGGCGAAGTCGAGGTTGATCAGGCCGGGGGTGGTGATGAGGTCGGTGATGCCCTGGACGCCCGAGAGCAGGACCTGGTCGGCCGACTTGAACGCGTCGAGCACGCTGACCTGGCGGTCCGAGATGGACAGCAGCCGGTCGTTGGGAATGACGATGAGGGTGTCGACCTCTTCGCGGAGCTCGGCGATGCCGTCCTCCGCCTGATTGGCGCGGCGCCGGCCCTCGAAGGTGAACGGGCGGGTGACCACACCGATCGTCAGGGCGCCGAGCGAGCGCGCGATGTTGGCGACGACGGGTGCGCCACCGGTGCCGGTGCCGCCGCCTTCGCCTGCGGTGACGAAGACCATGTCGGCCCCCTTGAGGACCTCCTCGATCTCCTCACGGTGGTCCTCTGCCGCCTTACGACCGACGGCCGGGTTCGCCCCGGCGCCGAGGCCGCGGGTGAGTTCGCGGCCGACGTCGAGCTTGACGTCGGCGTCGCTCATCAACAGGGCTTGCGCATCCGTGTTGATCGCGATGAACTCGACGCCCTTGAGACCGACCTCGATCATTCGGTTGATGGCATTGACACCACCGCCGCCGACACCGATGACCTTGATGACTGCGAGGTAGTTCTGCGGTGCTGCCACGTCGAAGGCCTCTCGCCTCGAGTTACGTGTCGTCGCTTCGCGGTGATCCCGCCGCGACGACGGATGCCGATTGGGACGGTCCGAACGCCGACCCAAACCCTAACGTTCAAGTTTAGGGTTACCAGTGTGTCTGCTTCATGGACTCTTCCGAACAGGACACTAAGTCGACAAGTGGCGCACGTTCAACGAACACGCCGAACCTCCCGTTTTTCTTTTCACCCTATGTGATCACCCGTAGCGCTGACCAACCAGGGTGCTGGCCAGGCCAAATGTGCGTCAACCACCCGACACCGCAGGAGCGGTGGGGGCACTCACGTCGAAGTGTCCCGCTTTGGGTGCGGCCTTCATGAGAGCGGTGAGGACTTTCGCCTTCACCGCACCCGCTCCACCGCTTCCCCACATCACCGTGCGATCCCCGCTGAGTTCCAGGGAGATGGCGTCGTACGAGTCGACCCGGACGACCCGGGTGTCCTCGGCGACACCGTCCGGGAGAGCACCCGCGACCCGGACCGCTTCCCGCACCAGCCGATCACTGCCGAAGCGGCGCAGGCTCGCGGAGCGGCCCTTGGCCACTTCCAGCAGAGGCACGTGCCCGGGCGACTTGTCCACCGTCGCGAAGTGGACGCCCTCGTCGTCCACTTCGATGAACTTTTCGCCCTTTTTCACCAACAGGACCGGCTTTCGTTCGGTCACTTTAAGTCCGATGCCGTGCGGCCATGACCGAACGACATCCACCTTGTCGATACGAGGCAACTTCTGGCGCAACCTCTTCTCGATCGCGCCGGTGTCCACGGTGACGAGCGGGGCGCCCATCGGGACCGCCGCGGCGCTCTCCACCTCGGCCGGCGTCAGCACCCGGACTCCGGTGATCCTGACCTGTTCGACCCGTAGCCAGGAGGAGCCGTACAGCGCCCAGACGACGCCGGAGCCGAGCAGCAGCACGGCTCCGGCGATCAGGAGCAGCAGCCGGCGCCGGGAGAGGCGGCGCCCCTCGGGGCGTGGGCGCGGCGGCCGGTCCGGGGCGTCCTCCTGCTTCCCTGCACCGCGCTGGGCGGTCGTCGGTCCGGCCACGCTCGCTCCTTATGCCGGGTCCGGGGGCCACCGCCCCCGGACCCGTCCGCCTCACGCGTTACGGCGTGCGGCAATCGCCTCGTACACCATGCCGACCAGCAGATCGTCGGCGTCCCGGCGGCCGAACTCGGCGGCGGCCCGGGACATTTCATACAACCGGTGCGGATCGGACAGCACCGGGAGGACGTTGCCCTGCACCCACTCGGGGGTGAGCGCGGCGTCGTCCACCAGCAGACCGCCGCCGGCGTTGACCACCGGCTGGGCGTTGAGCCGCTGTTCGCCGTTGCCGATGGGCAACGGGACGTAGGCGGCGGGGAGTCCGACGGCGGAGAGTTCGGCGACGGTCATCGCGCCCGCGCGACAGAGCATCATGTCGGCCGCGGCGTACGCGAGATCCATCCGGTCCACGTACGGTACCGGGATGTAGGGGGGCATCCCGGGCATGTTGTCCACGCGCGGCAATTCGTTCTTCGGCCCGACCACGTGCAGGATCTGGATTCCGGAGCGCTGGAGCAGCGGAGCGACGCGCTGTACCACCTCGTTGAGGTGGCGGGCGCCCTGCGAGCCGCCGGAGACCAGCAGCGTCGGCAGGTTGGGGTCGAGGCCGAAGGCCGCGCGCGCCTCGGGCCGGACGCGGGCCCGGTCGAGGGTGGCGATGGTGCGGCGGAGCGGGATGCCGATGTAGCGGGCGCCGCGCAGCTTGCTGTCGGGCGTGGAGACAGCGACGCCGTGCGCGTACCGCGAGCCGATCTTGTTCGCCAGGCCGGGGCGGGCGTTGGCCTCGTGGACCACGATCGGGACGCCCGCGCGCTTGGCGGCGAGATAGCCCGGCAGGGCCACGTATCCGCCGAAGCCGACCACGCAGTCGGCCCGGGTGCGTTCCAGGATCTGCTCGGCGGCCTTGATGGTGCCGCGCAGCCGGCCCGGGACGGTGATGAGTTCGGGGGTGGGCTTGCGCGGCAGCGGTACGGCCGGGATCAGCGCCAGTTCGTACCCCCGCTCGGGTACGAGTCTGGTCTCGAGTCCGCGCTCCGTGCCGAGAGCGGTGATCCCCACGCTCGGGTCCTGCCTGCGCAGGGCGTCCGCGAGGGCAAGCGCGGGCTCGATGTGGCCGGCGGTCCCCCCGCCGGCGAGTACGACATGCACCGAATTTCACCGCTCTCCGGACGGCCGCTTCTTGACGCGCCGTCTCATCGTCTTCCATCTCACCCCGGGCCTCCGCACGGCCAGGGCCGCCTTCGCGGCGGGCTCGTCCCGCGCGAACGCGATCAGCAGCCCGACGGCGAACATGGTCGGCAGCAGGGCCGACCCCCCGTAGGAGAACAGCGGGAGCGGGACACCGGCGATCGGCAGCAGGCCGAGCACCGCACCGATGTTGATCACGGCCTGCGCCGTGATCCAGGTGGTCACACCTCCCGCTGCGTACCTCACGAAGGGGTCCTCCGTGCGTCCGGCCACGCGGATACCCGCATAGCCTAGAGCCGCGAAGAGGGCGAGCACCGACAGCGTCCCCGCCAGCCCCAGTTCCTCCCCGGTGATGGCGAAGATGAAGTCGGTGTGCGGTTCGGGAAGTTGGCCCCATTTTTCCACACTCGCACCGAGGCCGGAACCGAACCATCCGCCTGACGCCAGAGCATAGATGCCGTGCACGGCCTGCCAGCAGGAGCCTCCGGGCCCCGGCTCGCTGGCCCCCATGCAGTCCAGCCTGGACATGCGGTTCGGGTTGGTCTTGATGAGCAGGAAGCCGATGAGGCCGGCGACGGCCAGCACTCCGGCGAAGAGCCGGGTCGGCGCCCCGGCCAGCCAGAGCAGGCCGAACAGGATGGCCGTGAGAATGATCGCAGTGCCCATGTCGCCGCCGAGCATGATGAGCCCGAGCAGCATGAAGGCGACCGGCACCAGCGGCACCAGCATGTGCTTCCACTGGGTCAGCAGCCGCTTGTCCTGTTTACGGGCGAGCAGGTCGGCCCCCCACAGCACGAGCGCCAGCTTGCCGAACTCGCTGGGCTGGAGCTGGAAGGGCCCGCCCAGATAGAGCCAGTTGCGGTTGCCGTTGACCGACATCCCTATCCCCGGCACCTGGACCAGGACCATCAGGAAGACGGCGCCCATGAGCAGCGGGTAGGACAGCGCGCGGTGCAGCTTCACGGGCATCCGGGCGGCGGCCGCCATCAGCCCGGCCCCGATCACGGCCGCCAGGAACTGCTTGCGGAAGAAGTAGGTGCCGGGTTTGCCGAGCTCCAGCGCCTTGATCATCGAGGCGGAGTAGACCATCACCAGGCCGAGCACGGTGATCAGCAGTCCGGCACCCAGGATCACGTAGTACGCCGTCAGCGGCCGGTCCCAGGCCCGCCGCGCCCGTTCGTACAGCCGCCGTGCTCCGCCGCCGCGCGGGCTGCGGGGGCTGCCGGTGCTCCGGGCCCGCACCACCGCGGGCCGCCGGGCCTTGGCAGCGGGCCTGACCCGCACGCTCTCTTCGGCCGGCATGTCCCTGTCCCCTCCACTGCTCGTGCCCGGGGCGCGGCGGCCGGGCCCGTCAGACGCTCTCGGCGGCGCGTGCGCGGACGGCGTCCGCGAATGCCTCGCCGCGCTTGTTGTAGTTGACGAACATGTCCATGGAGGCGCAGGCCGGGGCCATCAGTACGGTGTCTCCCGGCCGGGCGAGCCGCGCGGCTTCGCGGACCGCCTCGGACATCGCCCCAGTGTCGGTCCGGTCGAGGTCGACGACCGGTACTTCGGGGGCGTGTCGCGCGAGGGCTTCGCGGATCAGGGCCCGGTCCGCGCCCATGAGCACGACGCCCCGCAGCCGCTTGGCGCAGCCGGTCACCAGCTCGTCGAACGTGGCGCCCTTGGCCAGACCGCCGGCGATCCAGACGATGGAGTCGTAGGCGGCGAGCGAGGCTTCGGCGGCGTGCGTGTTGGTGGCCTTGGAGTCGTCCACGTAGGCGACCCCGTCCACGTCCGCGACGTGCTCGATGCGGTGCGGGTCGGGGCGGAAGTTCCGCAGCCCGTCCCGCACGGCGGCGGGCTCGACGCCGAAGGCGCGGGCCAGGGCCGCGGCGGCCAGGGCGTTGGCGATGTTGTGCGGGGCCGGCGGATTCACGTCCGCGACCTCGGCCAGTTCCTGCGCCTGCTTCTGGCGGTTCTTCACGAACGCCCGGTCGACCATGATGCCGTCCACCACGCCGAGCTGCGAGGGCCCCGGCGTGCCGAGGGTGAAGCCGATGGCACGGCAGCCCTCCTCGACGTCCGCCTCGCGCACCAGGTCCTCGGTGGCCGGGTCGGCCGCGTTGTAGACGCAGGCGACGCGGTTGCCCTCGTAGATCCGGCCCTTGTCGGCGGCGTACGCCTCCATGGAGCCGTGCCAGTCGAGGTGGTCGGGGGCCAGGTTGAGCACGGCGGCGGAGTGGGCGCGCAGCGAGGGCGCCCAGTGCAGCTGGTAGCTGGAGAGTTCGACGGCGAGTACGTCGTACGTCTCCTCGCCGAGGGCGGCGTCCAGCAGGGAGACGCCGATGTTGCCGACGGCGGCGGTGCGCAGCCCGGCGGCCTCCAGGATGGAGGCGAGCATCCGTACGGTCGTGGTCTTGCCGTTGGTGCCGGTGACCGCGAGCCAGGGAGCGGGCTCGCGGCCGTCCTGGCCGCGGAGCCGCCAGGCGAGTTCGACGTCGCCCCAGACCGGGACGCCCGCCTCGGCGGCCGCGGCGAACAGCGGCTTGCCGGGCTTCCAGCCGGGGGCGGTGACGATCAGCTCGGTGGACGGTGGCAGGGTGTCGCCGTCGCCGAGGCGCACGGCGATGCCCTGCGCCTCCAGCTCGGCGGCCTGGGCGCGGGAGCGCTCGTCGTCGCCGTCGTTGACCACGGTGACGACGGCGCCGAGGCCGTGCAGCACCCGGGCCGCCGGGATTCCGGAGACCCCGAGCCCGGCGACCGTGACGTGCTTGCCCTGCCAGTCCACGTTGCTCACTTCTTGGCTGCCCATCCTGCGTAGAAGAGGCCGAGTCCGACGATGACGCACATGCCCTGGATGATCCAGAAGCGGACCACGACAAGGACTTCGGACCACCCCTTGAGTTCGAAGTGGTGCTGGAGCGGCGCCATGCGGAAGACGCGCTTGCCGGTCATCTTGAACGAACCGACCTGGATGACGACGGACATCGTGATCATCACGAAGAGGCCGCCGAGGACCGCCATCAGGAATTCGGTGCGGGAGCAGATCGCGAGGCCGGCGAGCGCGCCGCCGAGGGCGAGCGAGCCGGTGTCCCCCATGAAGATCTTGGCCGGCGAGGTGTTCCACCACAGGAAGCCGAAGCAGGAGCCCATCAGCGCGGAGGCCACGACCGCGAGGTCGAGCGGGTCCCGCACTTCGAAACAGGCGCTCGGGTTGGTGAGGGTGCCGGCGTTGGCACAGGACTCCTGGAACTGCCAGAGCCCGATGAAGGTGTAAGCGCCGAAGACCATCACCGACGCGCCGGTGGCCAGGCCGTCCAGACCGTCCGTCAGGTTCACGCCGTTGGACATGGCGAGGATCATGAACAGCGCCCAGACGACGAAGAGCACCGGGCCGATCGACCAGCCGAAGTCCTCGACGAACGAGAGCTTGTCGGAGGCCGGGGTGTTGCCGCGGGCGTCGGCGAACTGGAGCGAGAGCACCGCGAAGGCGATCCCGACTATCAGCTGGCCGGCCATCTTCGCCTTGGCGCGCAGACCGAGCGAGCGCTGCTTGACGATCTTGATGTAGTCGTCGAGGAAGCCGACGAGTCCCATGCCGGCCATCAGGAAGAGGACCAGCACACCGGAGAAGCGCATCTCCTCGCCGGTGATCACCTTCGCCAGGAAGTACGCGATGAGCGTCGCCAGGATGAAGGCGATGCCGCCCATCGTGGGCGTGCCCTTCTTGGACCCGTGGGTGCGCGGGCCGTCGTCGCGGATGAACTGCCCGTATCCCTTGCGGGCCAGGAGCTTGATCAGCAGCGGCGTGCCGACCAGGGTCAGGAAGAGCCCGATGGCTCCCGCGAAGAGGATCTGCCTCATCGGCCCGCGACCTCGCCCTCGGTCGCGTTCTCCAGCAGTGCTGTGACGACCTGCTCGAGGCCGACCGACCGGGACGCCTTCACCAGCACCACGTCTCCCGGGCGCAGTTCCCTGCGCAACAGGTCGACGGCAGCCTGTGCGTCGGACACGTGCACCGACTCCTCACCCCACGAACCCTCGTTGTATGCGCCCAGTTGCAGCCAGGAGGCCTCTCTGCCCCCGACCGCGACGAGCTTGCTGACGTTGAGCCGGACGGCGAGCCGCCCGACCGCGTCGTGCTCGGCGAGCGAGGCGTCGCCCAGCTCGGCCATCAGGCCGAGCACCGCCCACGTACGACGCCCCTTCCCCATGGCGGCCAGCGCGCGGAGCGCTGCCTTCATGGATTCGGGGTTGGCGTTGTAGGCGTCATTGACGAACGTCACGCCGTCCGGACGCTCGGTGACCTCCATGCGCCAGCGGGAGAGGGTGCCCGCCTCGGAGAGCCCTTCGGCGATCTCGTCTGCGGACAGGCCCAGCTCATGGGCGACGGCGGCCGCGGCGAGCGCGTTCGACACGTGGTGCTCACCGTACAGGCGCATGGTCACCTCGCTGCACCCGGTGGGTGTGTGGAGGCGGAACGCGGGGCGTCCGTCGTCGGTGAGGTGGACGTCTTCACCCCGTACGTCCGCATCCGCGCCCTCGCCGAAGAGGACGACGCGGGCCTTGGTACGGGAGGACATGGCGCGTACGAGGGGGTCGTCGGCGTTGAGCACAGCGATGCCGTCCTCGGGGAGCGATTCGACCATCTCGCCCTTGGCCTGGGCGATCTGCTCCTTGCCGCCGAACTCGCCGATGTGCGCGCTGCCGACGTTCAGCACGAGGCCGATGCGCGGCGGGACGAGTCCGGTGAGGTAGCGGATGTCCCCGATGTAGCGGGCGCCCATTTCGAGGACCAGGTGCTTGGTCTCGTCGGTGGCGCGCAGCGCGGTGAGCGGCAGGCCGATCTCGTTGTTGAGGTTGCCCTCCGGATAGACGGTGGGCCCCTTGCGCTCCAGGAGTTGCGCGATGAGGTCCTTGGTGGAGGTCTTGCCCGCGGAGCCGGTGAGGGCGACGACGGTGGCGCCGAGGCGGCCGACGACGGCGCGGGAGAGCGCGCCGAGGGCGGCCACGACGTCGTCCACGACGATCGCGGGCACGCCGACGGGGCGGGTGGCCAGGACGAGGGCCGCGCCCGCCTCGACGGCGCGCTCGGCGTAGTCGTGGCCGTCGGCCCGTTCGCCGGCGAAGGCGACGAAGAGGCTGCCGGGGGTCACCTTGCGGGAGTCGATGACGACGGGCCCGCTGACGGTGGCCGACGGATCCGGTATGTCGTGCGTCTGCCCGCCGACGATTTCGGCGATCTCGGCGAGGGAAAGGGCGATCACTTGGTCATCCCTGACTGTTGTTCTCGTGGTGGGAGGCACGGGGTCCGGCGCCTTCGTGCCCCAGGGAGCGCTCGATGGCCTCGCGCAGGACGACCCGGTCGTCGAAGGGGCGGACGACGCCGTGGACGTCCTGGCCCTGCTCGTGGCCCTTGCCGGCGACGAGCACGGTGTCGCCTGGCTCGGCCCGGGCCACCGCGGCTGCGACGGCCGCGGCGCGGTCGGCGTCGACCAGGACGTCGCCGCGCTCGTGGACGGGCACCTCGGCGGCGCCCGCGAGCATGGCCGCGAGGATGCCCAGGGGGTCCTCGGAGCGGGGGTTGTCGGAGGTCAGTACGGCGGTGTCGGCGAGCCGGGCCGCCGCCGCGCCCATCGGGCCGCGCTTGGTGGTGTCGCGGTCGCCGCCGCAGCCGAGGACGATGTGCAGCCGGCCCTTGGTCACCTTGCGCAGGGACCGCAGCACGGACTCGACGGCGTCGGTCTTGTGCGCGTAGTCGACCAGGGCGAGGTAGGGCTGTCCGGCGTCGATCCGCTCCAGCCGGCCCGGCACCCCGGGCACGGTCGCAATGCCGTCCGCCGCGGTCTGCGGGTCGATGCCGGCGACGGCGAGCGCGACGATCGCGGCCAGCGTGTTGGCGACGTTGAACGGGCCGGGCAGCGGGGCCTTGGCGGTGGCCCGCTCGCCCTTGGGCCCGACGGCGGTGAAGGTCGAGCCGAGCTGGCCGACGACGACGTCCTCGGCGCGCCAGTCGGCGTCCGGGTGGCCCTCGGCGGAGAAGGTCGTGATGGGCACCGAGGCTTCGGTGACGAGCCTGCGGCCGTACTCGTCGTCGTAGTTGACGACGCCCTGCCTGCTGCGGCGCGGGGTGAACAGCTGGGCCTTGGCCTGGAAGTAGTCCTCCATGCCGGAGTGGAACTCCATGTGCTCCGGGCTGAGGTTGTTGAAGACGGCGACGTCGAAGACGCAGCCGTCGACCCGGCCGAGGACCAGCGCGTGGCTGGAGACCTCCATGGTGACGGCGTCGGCGCCGCGTTCGCGCATGACGGCGAACAGGGCCTGGAGATCGGTGGCTTCGGGCGTGGTGCGCTCGGACTTGATGCGCTCGTCGCCGATCCGCATCTCCACCGTGCCGATGAGCCCGGTGGCGCGTCCGGCGCCGCGGAAGCCGCCCTCGACCAGGTAGGCGGTGGTGGTCTTGCCGGAGGTACCGGTGATGCCGACCTGGAGGAGGCTGGTGCCGGGGTGGCCGTAGATCTCGGCGGCGAGTTCGCCCATCCGGCCGCGCGGGTCCTCGGTGACCAGGACCGGCACGCGGGTGGCCCGGGCGCGGTCGGCGCCGGAGGGGTCGGTGAGGATGGCCGCGGCGCCGAGACCGGCCGCCTGGGTGGCGAAGTCGGCGCCGTGCAGGCGGGCGCCCGGCAGGGCCGCGTACAGGTCTCCTGGGCGCACCGCACGGGAGTCGTGGGTGATGCCGGTGATGTCGCCGGTGCCCGGCGGTTCAAGTCCGAGCCGCTCTGCCAGCGTGACCAGGGAGGTGGGCCGCAGGCGGTCCGGGCGAGGCGCTCCCGGGTAGTTCACAGGTGCGTCCTTCTGGGTCGTTCGGGACTGTTCGGCGTGGGGCACGGCGGTGAGCGTACCGGGCTCACCCCGCCTCTCGCGAAGTGAGGGGCCCGGCGAGCGGACGTTTGCGTTCCGGTTCCCGGGGTCGGGGGTGATGGTTGTCACTGGTGGTCTCCGCGAGTTCACTCGCCGGTTCCGAAGAACACCGGCAGCTTGGCCGGCGCGCGGCCGGACGGGGGTGTCTGGAGCGTCTTGAGGGCGAATTCCATGACCTGCTTGTAGATCGGCCCGCAGGTCTGGCCGCCGAAGTGGCTTCCCTTGGTGGGGTTCTGGATCGCGCAGTAGACGGTGACCTGGGGGTCGTCGGCGGGCGCGAATCCGGCGAAGGACGCGGTGTAGCCGTGGTAACCGCCGCGCACCGGGTCGACGCGGTTGGCGGTGCCGGTCTTGCCCGCGACCCGGTAGCCGGGGATCTGGGCCTTGGTGCCGGTGCCCTCCTGGTCGGCGACCACCGATTCGAGCATGGTGGCGAGGGTCTTCGCGGTCTTCTCGCTGACCACGCGCGTCTGTTCGGGCGCCTCGGCCGGGGTGAAGCGGCCGTCCGGGCCCCTCGTGCCGCGCACGAGCGTGGGCCGGATGCGTACGCCGCCGTTGGCGATGGTCGAGTAGATCGACGCGGCCTGCATGGCGTTGAGGGAGAGGCCCTGACCGAACGGGATCGTGTACTGCTGCGAGGTGGACCAGTCCTGCGGCTTGGCGAGGAGACCGGGCGTTTCGCCCGGGTAGTCGAGCCCGGTGGGCGAGCCGATGCCGAATTTCCTCAGGTAGGAGTACAGGACCTTGTTGGCCTCGGACTGCGTCTTGCCCAGCTGGCCGGTGGCCATGATGGTGCCGATGTTGCTGGACTTGGCGAGCACGCCGTTGAGCGTGAGCTGCCAGGTGGCGTGGTCGACGTCGTCCTTGAAGAGGCGGTCGCCCCGGTGGAGCCGGTTGGGGACCGTGACGTGCGTGAGGGGCGTGGCGGCGCCTTCTTCGAGGACCGCGGCCATGGACATCACCTTGCTGGTGGAGCCGGGCTCGTAGACGTCCTGGAGGGCCGCGTTGCCGAGCGAGGCGGCGTCGGCCTGGGAGAGGTCGTTGGGGTCGAAGCCGGGGGCGTTGGCCATGGCGAGGACCTCGCCGGTGCGGGTGTTCTGCACGATGACGTAACCGCGGTCGGCCCTGGACTTCGTCACCTGTTCGGAGATGGCCTTCTGGGCCGCCCACTGGATGTCGCGGTCGATCGTCAGCTCGATGTCCGAGCCGGGGACCGCGGGAACCTCCTTGGTGCCCGCGGTGGGCACCCTGCGGCCGCCGGACTGGGCGTACTTGATGGTGCCGTCCTCGCCCGCGAGCTCCTTGTCGAGCTGGGATTCGAGGCCGCCGGCGCCCTTGCCCTCGGCGTTGACGTAACCCAGTATCCCGGCGGCCAGGGTGCCGTTGGGGTAGACCCGCTTGGTGGTGGCCTCCTGGAAGACGCCCGCCAGTACGTTGGCGCCGGGCCCGCCGGCCGCCTTGTCCTTGGCGGCCTTCTCGGCGAAGACGGACTTGAGGTCCTTGATCTGCTTCCAGACCTGCGGGGTCTGCCTCCGCGCCAGGACCGCGTACCGGCTCCTGGGCTTGGAGAGCTTCTTGACCAGCCCGTCCGCGTCGACGCCGAGGATCGGCGCGAGCAGGGCGGCGGCCTGCTGGGGGGCGTCGGGCGCCTTGCTGTCGGCGGGCGTGAACATCTTGGGATCGGCCGTGATGTCGTACGCGTCCACGCTGGTGGCCAGCGCGATGCCGCTACGGTCGGTGATCTCGCCGCGCTCCGCGGCGACCGTGTAGCTCAGGTAGCGGTTCGTCTCGGCCTTCGCGGCGTACGCGTGCGCGTCGACGGCCTGGACCTGGAGCAGCCGTACGACGAACGCGATCATGACGAGCGTCAGGGCGAGGCTGACCAGCCGCAGCCGGGGGCGCGGGCTGCCCAGCCGCAACGGCCGCCGGGAGCGGGCGCGCTGCGCGGCGGACGGGGGCCGCCGGCGCTGCTGCGGGCGGGGGCGGCCCGGTGCCGCGGCGGCGTTACGGGGACGCGCGGGGCCGGGTACCCGGCGGCGCGGCGGTTCCTTGGGGGGCACTGCGTCACCTGCCGGG
Source organism: Streptomyces sp. NPDC052299 (assembly GCF_040679335.1). Taxonomy (NCBI): domain Bacteria; kingdom Bacillati; phylum Actinomycetota; class Actinomycetes; order Kitasatosporales; family Streptomycetaceae; genus Streptomyces; species Streptomyces sp. NPDC052299. Next base: position 85,383 of record NZ_JBFAUP010000016.1, read on the forward strand.
GCTCGTGGAGGGCTGGGCTGCCGGTGTGCCGGAGGGCGTGGGCCCGGGCGCCGGGGTGGCGGCGGCCGTGCCGGTGGGGGCCGGCGTGGACGCGGGGGCCCGCGTGCTCGGCGGGGGCGCGACGACCGGGGCCGGGGCGGCCTCGGACGGGACGCCCCGGACCTTGCCGTCCGGGTCGAGGAAGGCGGGGCTGCCGCCGGGGACCATGCCGAGCTCACGGGCGCGGCGCGCCAGGGCGTCGGGCTCGAAGGAGGCGTCGACGTCGCGCTGGAGCGCCTGCTGCTCGTCGGTGAGTTCGGTGGTCCGCTTCTTCAGCTCGCTCAGCTCGAAGGAGCCCTCGTTGAGCGCGGAGTTGAGCAGCAGCAGCGTGATCAGGCCGCCGCCGAGGAGCACCACGACCAGCAGGACGAACGGGGTCCGGGCCGCGGTGCTCGGCCCGGCGGGCATGAGCCGGGTGAGCCGTGCGACGCGTCCTTGCCGCTGCCCGGCCGTTTTGCTCACCGCGCCGCTCCGTCCCCGGCCCGCGCGACCGCCGGCCGGCTCACCGCTCGTCCTCGCGGATGCGCTGGGCGCCGCGCAGCCGGGCGGGGGCGGCGCGGCGGTTCTCCGCGACCTCCTCCTCGGTGGGGAGTTCGGCGCCCCGGGTGAGGAGTTTCAGCCGGGGCTGGTAGCGCTCGGGGACGACGGGCAGGCCGGGCGGGGCGGTGTTGGCGGCGCCCGCCGCGAGGACCTGCTTCACGAGCCGGTCCTCCAGGGACTGGTACGAGAGGACCGCGATGCGCCCGCCGACGGCGAGGGCGGCGACGGCGGCCGGGATGGCCCGCTCCAGGACGGTGAGCTCTCCGTTGACCTCGATGCGCAGGGCCTGGAAGGTGCGCTTGGCGGGGTTGCCCCCGGTGCGCATGGCCGCCTGCGGCAGGGCCTCGCGGATGAGCTCGACCAGCCGGGCGCTGTTGGTGAACGGCTCCTTCTCGCGCTCGCGCACGACGGCGGAGACGATGCGCTTGGCCTGCTTCTCCTCGCCGTACGCGCGCAGGATGCGCACCAGTTCGCCCGGCGGGTAGGTGTTGAGGACCTCGGCGGCGCTCACCCCGGTCGTCTGGTCCATGCGCATGTCGAGCGGTGCGTCGCGGGCGTAGGCGAAGCCCCGGTCGGACTCGTCCAGCTGCATCGAGGAGACGCCGAGGTCGAAGAGGATGCCCTGCACCTTGGGGATGCCGAGCCGGTCGAGCACCTCGGGCAGTTCGTCGTAGACGGCGTGCACCAGGGTCGCGCGGTCGCCGTAGGGGGCGAGCCGCTCGCCGGAGAGCCGGAGTGCCTCCTTGTCCCGGTCGAGGGCGATCAGCCGGGCGGTGGGGAAGGCGGAGAGCAGGGCCTCGCTGTGACCGCCGAGGCCGAGGGTGCAGTCGACGACCACGGGAGGCTGCGGGCCCGGGGCCTCCAGAGCCGGTGCCAACAGGTCCAGGCATCGCTGGAGCATCACCGGGACGTGTCGGGTCTGGCTCATGCGCCCTCTCAGGCTCAGCTCCCGGGTGGCGGGACGTACGGCCTGGTCCCCGCCCGCTCGCGAAGGGGAGGTCCGCCGGCGCCGGGGAAGGGGCGTCAGCCGACCGGCGAGCGGGAGAGGGCCGGGCCGTACGTACGCCGCGCACACGGGTAAAAGTTCGAAATGTGCAGGGTGTCGGTAACTTCCCGTCACTTTAGTCCACCCTGCCACTCGATCGATTCCCGATCAATCAACCCGGCAGCGCGTCGGCCGTGGCGCGTTCACCCGCACGGGTGGCCGGAGGCGGGCTTGTGGATTACCTCACAACAAGCGCTGTTGACGTTTTTTGTCCGCTTCCCTCTCGCCCGGGGGCGGGGGGTGCGGGCTAACGTCTTGAGCATGTCGACTTCCGCGCACTCCCCCGCCTCCGCCCCCACCGTCACCGACCGCCTGGTCGAGGCGAACAGCCATTACGCAGCAGACTTCAAGGACCCCGGCATGGACGCCAAGCCGGTGCTCCAGGTCGCCGTGGTCGCCTGCATGGACGCCCGTCTCGACCTGCACAAGGCCCTCGGCCTCTCGCTGGGCGACTGTCACACCATCCGCAACGCGGGCGGCGTGGTCACCGACGACGTCATCCGGTCGCTGGCCATCAGTCAGCGGGCGCTGGGCACCCGCAGCATCGTCCTGATCCACCACACGGGCTGCGGCATGGAGTCGATCACGGAGGACTTCCGCCAGGAGCTGGAGCGCGAGGTCGGGCAGCGGCCGTCCTGGGCCGTCGAGGCGTACACCGACGCCGACCAGGACGTGCGGCAGTCGATGCAGCGGGCCCGCACCTCGCCGTTCCTGAAGCACACCGACGACGTGCGCGGTTTCGTCTTCGACGTGACCACGGGCAAGCTGCGCGAGGTCCTGCCCGTCGCCTGACCGAAGGTCCGCATGGCCCCGGACCGCCACCTTCCGGTGACGAAATCCTCACCCAATCCGACATATCGCCCCTGGTTGTTCACGGGCGAGTGACACGAAGCGGTAACGGCAACAAGAATGCGTGGGTGACACCCCGCCGGACCGCGTCCGGCGCGGTGTCCGCAATTCGGGGTGGGCCGGGCCGCACGAGGGCGCCGGCCCGTGACTGGGGAATCCCCTGCTCCTGGTGAGCGTGGGGCGGGGCCGAGGAGGGCCGGGGTGACGACCTATGACGATCGAGCGAGCCTCACAGATCTGACCACCACCGTGGAACGGGTGCGCAGGTCGATGGAGGCCGTGATCGAGGGCAAACCCGAGGTCGTGCGGCTCTCGCTGACCGTGCTGCTCGCCGAGGGGCACCTCCTGATCGAGGACGTCCCGGGCGTGGGCAAGACCATGCTGGCCAAGGCGCTGGCCCGGTCGGTCGACTGCTCGGTGCGGCGCATCCAGTTCACGCCCGACCTGCTGCCCTCGGACATCACGGGCGTGTCCATATACGACCAGCAGCGCCGGGACTTCGAGTTCAAGCCCGGCGCGATCTTCGCGCAGGTCGTGATCGGCGACGAGATCAACCGCGCGTCGCCGAAGACCCAGTCCGCGCTCCTCGAGTCGATGGAGGAGCGCCAGGTCACCATCGACGGGCACACCTACGAGCTGCCCGACCCCTTCATGGTCGTGGCGACGCAGAACCCGGTGGAGATGGAGGGCACGTATCCGCTGCCCGAGGCCCAGCGCGACCGGTTCATGGCCCGGGTGTCGATCGGCTATCCCAGCGCCGAGGCCGAGCTCCGGATGCTCGACGTGCACGGCGGCCTCTCGCCGCTCGACGACCTCCAGCCGGTGGCGCACGCGCACGACATCGTGAAGCTGATCGAAGCGGTCCGCGCGGTGCACGTCGCCGAGGCCGTCCGCAGATACGCGGTCCAGCTCGTCGCGGCCACCCGCACCCACCCCGACCTCCGGCTCGGCGCATCGCCGCGCGCCACCCTGCACCTGCTGCGCGCCGCCAAGGCCTCCGCCGCGCTGGCCGGCCGGGACTACTGCCTGCCGGACGACGTGCAGGCCCTGGTGGTCCCGGTGCTCGCCCACCGGCTGCTGCCCACCGCACAGGCCCAGCTCAACCGCCGCACCGCCGAGCAGGTGGTGCGGGAGATCCTCCATCAGACCCCGGTGCCCACGGCCTCCGGCGGTGCCGACGTCCAGGCCGCCGCCTATCCGGCGGGCCAGGCGTACGGCGGAGCGCAGCAGCCCGGCGCGCGGCGTCCGTGATGGCCGCGTCGGAGCCCGTCGCGATGGACGGCGGCGACGACAAGGGCGGGGTGCGGGCCGCGCTCGGCGGCCTGACGACCCGTGGGCGGTCCTTCCTCGCGGCCGGGATCGCGGCGGCGGTCTGCGCCTACGTGCTGGGCCAGGGCGACCTGCTGCGGGTCGGTCTGCTGCTCGCCGTGCTGCCTCTGGTGTCCGCGACGGTGCTCTACCGGACCCGCTACCGGGTCACGGGCACCCGCAGGCTCTCCCCCTCGCGCGTCCCGGCGGGCTCCGAGGCCCGCGTCCACCTGCGCATGGACAACGTCTCGCGGCTGCCCACGGGGCTGCTGATGCTCCAGGACCGGGTGCCGTACGTGCTCGGGCCGCGGCCCCGGTTCGTGCTGGACCGGGTGGAGGCGGGCGGGCGCCGCGAGGTGTCCTACCGGGTCCGGTCCGACCTGCGCGGGCGCTATCCGCTCGGCCCGCTGCAACTGCGGCTGAGCGACCCCTTCGGCATGTGCGAGCTGACCCGCTCGTTCAGCGCCTACGACACCCTGGTCGTGGTGCCCCGCACCGAACCGCTGTCCCCCGTGCCGCTGGCCGGCGAGTCCTCCGGGTACGGCGAGGGGCGTCAGCGGTCCCTGGCGCTGGCCGGTGACGACGACGTGATCCCGCGCGGTTACCGCCACGGGGACGATCTGCGCCGGGTCCACTGGCGGTCCACCGCGCGCTACGGGGAGCTGATGGTGCGCCGCGAGGAGCAGCCGCAGCGCGCCCGGTGCACGGTCCTGCTGGACACCCGCCGGACCGCCTACCGGGGGGCGGGGCCGGACTCCGCGTTCGAGTGGGCCGTCTCCGGGGCGGCGTCCGCGCTGGTGCACATGCTGGAGCGGGGCTTCGCGGTCCGGTTGCTGACCGACGCGGGGAGCGCGGGGGCGGGCGAGGGCGAGGGCGGGTTCGCCGGCGCGACCCAGGCCGCCGCGGACGCGGCGGGGCTGATGCTGGACACCCTCGCGGAGATCGGGCACTCCGACGGCGGGGGCCTCTCCCGCGCCCATGACGCGCTGCGCGGGGGTGACGAGGGGCTGCTGATCGCCTTCCTCGGCGATCTGGACGAGGAGCAGACCGGCATGGCCGCCCGGATGCGGCAGCGCAGCGGCGGGGCCGTGGCCTTCGTGCTGGACAGTGCCGCCTGGGTGAACGGCGAATCGCCCGCCACCAGGGAGGCGGCGGAGCGGCGGCTGCGGCTGCTGCGCGAGGCGGGGTGGACGGTGGTGCCGGTGGAGCCCGGCGCGCGGCTGGCCGAGCTGTGGCAGCTGGCGGGCCGGCACGGTGCGGTGGCCGGGTCCGGCGGAACGGCCGGTCCCGCGGGATTCGGGGGTTGGTCATGAGGGGGCGGTCATGAGCGGTCGGGGCAGGCTGGCGCTGGCCGCCTTCGCGGCGACGCTGATGGCGTCCTGTTCGATGCTGCCGCTGGTGGACCCGGTGAGCTGGATCGTGCAGGGGGCGTTCCTGCTGGCCGTGCAGTGCGGGGTGGGGGTGCTGGGCCGCCGGGTGCCGTTGCCCCGGCTGCTGACGGCCGCGGCCCAGGCGCTGGTCATGGTGGTGCTGCTGACCGTGGCGTTCGCCCGGGAGCAGGCGGTGGCGGGCGTGCTGCCCGGACCGCAGGCCGTGCGGCACCTCGTGGACCTGCTGACGGCCGGCGGGGACGACGTCGGGCAGTACGCGATCCCGGCGCCGGCGACGCCGGGCATCCGGCTGATGCTGGTGGGCGGTGTCCTGCTGGTCGGGCTGCTGGTGGACACGCTGGCGGTGACGTTCCGCAGCGCCGCGCCGGCCGGGCTGCCCCTGCTGGCGCTGTATTCGGTGGCCGCCGGGCTGGCGGAGGGCAGTGCGGGCTGGCTGTGGTTCCTCCTGGCCGCCTCCGGCTATCTGCTGCTCCTGCTGGCCGAGGGGCGTGACCGGCTCTCCCAGTGGGGGCGGGTCTTCGCGGGGGCCGCGCGGCCCCGGGGTGCTTCGTCCGCCGGGCTCGACACCACGGGCGGCGGACAGGCGCTGGCCCCGGTGCGCACGGGGCGCCGGATCGGGGCGGTGGCCCTGGGGGTCGCGCTGGTGGTGCCCGCGGCGCTGCCCGGGCTCGACGGCGGGCTGCTGGGCGGTGCGGGCGGCGGGGGCGGCAAGGGGCGCGGGGGCGGCACGATCTCCGCGGTGAACCCGCTGGTCTCGCTCCAGGACAATCTCAACCAGCCGGAGAACCGGCAGGTGATGACGTACCGCACCAGCGCGAGCAGTCCGGGCGACTTCTATCTGCGCATCCTGGCCCTGGACCAGTTCAACGGGAACGAGTGGCGCGCCTCGACGCGCCGGCTCCAGGACGTGCCGAAGCAACTGCCGGCCCCGCCGGGTCTCTCCTCGTCCGTCGCGGTCACGGAGATCAGGTCGACCGTCTCGGCGTCGGCCTCCTACAAGCAGACGTATCTGCCGCTGCCCTACCCGGCGTCCGAGGTGCGGGTCGGCGGCCGGTGGCGCTTCGAGCCGGAGGGCCGCACCCTCGTCGGTGACGACGGGGAGACGACCGGCGGCGCGCAGTACACGGTGACGAGCCTCGACGTGCAGCCGACGTCCGACCAGCTCGCCCGCGCGGGCGCGGTGCCGCCGGAGCTGATGCGCGAGTACACGCAGGTGCCCGACTCACTGCCGACGGTGGTCGCGCGGACGGCGGACGAGATCACGAAGGGGGCCGCCAACTCCTATGAGCGGGCGGTGAAGCTCCAGGACTACTTCTCCACCGGCGGCGGGTTCACCTACGACACCTCGGTCGACTCCGGTACGGGCAGCGCGGCGATCGCCCGCTTCCTGAAGGACAAGCGGGGCTTCTGCGTCCACTTCTCGTTCACGATGGCGGCGATGGCCCGCACGCTGGGCATCCCGGCCAGGGTCGCGGTGGGCTTCACACCGGGCAGCGCGCAGCCGGACGGTTCGTACTCGGTCGGTCTGCGCGACGCGCACGCCTGGCCGGAGCTGTACTTCGAGGGGATCGGCTGGACGCGCTTCGAGCCGACGCCGACGCGGGGCTCCGTCCCGTCGTACACGCTGCCCGACGCGCCGACCGGTGACACGGCGGACCCGGCCCGGCCGGAGGCGGACGCGTCGGCGCCGGTCGCGGCCACGCCGTCCGCGTCGGAGAGCTGCCCGGCGCAGATGCGCAGGCAGGGCGAGTGCGGGCAGTCGGCGGCGCCCGGCGTGGCCGCGCCGACGGACCCGGGGACGCCGACGGGCACGGTGCTGGGCGTGGCCGCCGCGGTGGTGCTCGTCCTGGTGCTGCCCCTGTTGCCGATGTTCTGGCGGCTGCGGGCGCGGGCCCGCCGCCTGGGTTCCTCGGGTGGCCGTGCCCCCGCCGACGCGACCGCGCGGACCCTGGCGGTGTGGCGGGAGGTCACCGACACTGCGTGGGACCACGGCATTCCCCCGGACGAGGCGCTGACTCCGCGCCGCACCGCCGAGCGGCTGGTGCTGCTGGGCCGGCTGGACACGGAGGCGGCGGACGCGGTGCACCGGGTCGCGGGGGCGGTGGAGCAGGCGCTCTACGCCCGCGAGCCGCGCCCGGCGTCGGGCCTCGCCGAGGACGCGCGGGCGGTACGAGCCGGTCTGGGCCTGTCGGCCGGCCGCCCGGCCCGCCTCCGCGCGCTCCTGGCCCCCCGCTCGTCCGTACGGGTGGCCTGGGCCTTGTCGAAGCGCCGGACGGCCCTGACCGCCCGCTTCCGCCTGCCACCCCGCCCCACGTGGACCCGCCGCCCGACCCGCCAGGAGAACTGAGGGGGGCCGCCTGCGGCCCGGGTGTGCGGGACGCCGTGGCCCGGGTGGGACGGCCCGCCGGGGCCCGGGGGGCCGTCCGCGGCCCGGATGGGGGCCCGCTGGGGCCAGGGGCCGCCCGTGGCGCGCGGGTGGGAGAGCCCGCCGGGGCCAGGGGCCGCCCGCGGCGCCCGGGTAGGAACGCCCGCCGGGGCCAGGGGCCACCCGCGGCGCCCGGGTAGGAACGCCCGCCGGGGCCAGGGGCCACCCGCGGCGCCCGGGTAGGAACGCCCGCCGGGGCCAGGGGGCCGGGCGCGGCCCGGACGGGAGAGCCCGCCGGGGCCAGGGGCCGGGCGGATGCGCCCTCGGCCGGGGCCGCCGCAGCCAGCCGGGCCGGGGCGCTCGGGCCAAGGGCGGGAGCCCGCCCGGGAAGCCCCCCCGGGGGCCCGCCCGGGGAGCCCCGCCCAGGGGCGCGCGTCTGGGGCACTCGGGCCCAAGGGAGCCCGCCCGGGAAGAGCACATCCGGCCGAGGACCCCGCGGCCGGTCGGTCCGGGGCACCTTCCCCGCCCGCAGCCGCGGTGCGGGCGCCGGGACTGCGGCCGCCAGGCCGCCCCGCACGGATGCCGGCCGCCCAAGGCCCACGCGTGAAGGGGCGGCCGCGTGGTCGCGGCCGCCCCTTCAGCTGAAGCGTTGTGTGGTTACTGGCCCTGCTCGTCGCGGCGACGCTGCCACCGCTGTTCGATCCGGTTCATCACGGACCGGCGTTGGCGGGACTGCCTCCCACCCGCGCCACCGGTGCGCACCGACTGCTGTTCGCCCGGCTTGGGCGCCTTGCGCCATCCCGTGACCGCGAGCACCGCGCAGCCCAGCATGACGAGGAAGCCCACCACGCTGATCCAGATCTGCTGGGCGACCATTCCGGCCATGAGGAGCGCGATACCCACCAGAAAGCCAGCGACCGCCTGGTAGACCCGTCGCCGGGTGTACGTACGCAGCCCACTTCCCTCGAGCGCTGTCGCGAACTTGGGATCTTCGGCGTACAGCGCTCGCTCCATTTGCTCGAGCATTCGCTGCTCGTGCTCCGAGAGCGGCACGGAGTCCTCCTCGTCGTCGGCCGCGGGGGGCGGCCGGTATGCGGCCCTTCCAGGATAGGCGGGGAGTCGCCCCCGTGAAACCCGCCCTCATTGCCAAACAGCCAGTCCGGGCCGCCACGACGGCTCAGCTGCTGAGTTGATTCCCCAACCTCCGATCCGTCATGCCGGATGGTGTCCCCCGATCATACGGGGCCGGAGCGCCGAACGGGGCGGTCGGTGCGTACTCCGTCTGCCGCTGCGTCGCTGATCAGCCGCGCTCCCGACGGTAACCCCCGGGGGGTTCAGCCCCGCTTGGTGCCCAGGACGTGCAGCTGGGTGGCCACGGAGTGGAACGCGGGCAGTTCGGCGGCGGCGGCCTCCAGGCGGAGCAGGGCGTCCATCGCGCCCGGCTCGGTGTCCACCAGGACCCCGGGGACGAGGTCGGCGAAGACCCGTACCCCGTGCACGGCGCTCACCTCGACGTCGGCGGCGGTGACCAGCTCGGCCAGCTGCTCGGCCGTGTACCGCCGGGGCATCGGGTCCCCGTCGCCCCACCGTCCCTCCGGGTCGCCCAGCGCGTGCCGCGCCTCGTTGAAGTGTCCGGCCAGCGCGCGGGCCAGGACGGCGCCGCCGAGCCCGGCGGCGAGCAGGCTCAGCGCCCCGGCCGGACGGAGGGCCTCCACCGCGTGCCGTACGCCCTCGGCGGGGTCGTCCACGTACTCCAGGACGCCGTGGCAGAGCACCGCGTCGTAGCCCTCGCGCTCGACCACGTCGAACAGGCCGAGGATGTCGCCCTGCACGCCGTGCACCCGGTCGGCGACCCCGGCCTCGGCGGCGCGGCGCTCCAGCGCGAAGAGCGCGTTGGGGCTGGGGTCGACCACGGTGACCCGGTGGCCGAGACGGGCGGCGGGCACCGCGAAGTTGCCGGTGCCGCCGCCGGTGTCCAGTACGTCCAGGGCGTCCCGGCCGGTCGCCTTGACCCGGCGGTCGAGGGCGTCCTTCAGGACCTCCCAGACCACGGCGGTACGGAGGGAGGCACGGGGGCGCAGCGGGTCCGACACGGCAGTTGACTCCTCGGCACGGGCCGCCCGGGGGCGGAGCGTGAACAGCGCAGGTAACAGGTACCGCCCACCCTATGGCCTGGCGCCGCCCACGCGGTCACCCCGCGTCGGGCCGCTCCTCGCGCGGCTGCGGCAGCACCGGCTGGAGGACGAGCAGCCGTTCCACGAGGCGGAGGAACATCGCGGCGTCGCGCAGCAGGTCGTCGGCCTGCCGCCGGCTGGCCGCGCCGGGTATGCCCGCCTCGGCGCGGGCCCGCCGGGCGGCGCCGGAGGCGAAGAGGGCGCTCCACTCGGCGAGCTCGGGGGCCAGCTCCGGAAGGATCTCCCAGGCGCTGCGGATCGGCTCCCTGCGCCGCCGCGCGGGCTCGGGGCGGGCCCGCGCGGCGAGGACGGCGGCCGCGGTGCGCAGGGCGGCGAGGTGTGCGGTGGCGTACCGCTCGTTGGGCACGGAGAGGACAGCTGCCTCGTCCAGGCCCGCGCGGGCCTGGGTGAGGAGATCGAGGGCGGCGGGCGGTGCGGTGGTGCGCCGTACGACGGGGTGGACATCGCGGGCCGGGCCGGTCGGTGAGGGAGCAGGGCCGTCTGCGCGGCGTCGCGGGGCGGCGGCTGCGGACGAGTGGGCCATGACAGAACCTCCTGTCTCGGTGACGGCTCTGTGGCCGTCTGTATCCATCGTGACGGCCCCCACTGACAATCCACCCCGGCACGCCCCTGACCTGGTCTTTTGCTTCGATCGCAAGTTCGGGCTACTTTTTGGACTGACCAGTCAGTTCAAATAATCGTTTCGACACAAGGGGTGGGTGCGTGGAGATGCCGCACGGGGCGGCCGTCACCGCCGGGAACCTGGGGCTCGAAGGGCCGCGCGGCTGGGCCTTCCGGGGCGTGGACCTCCACGCGGAGCCCGGCGCCCTGATCGCCGTCGAGGGCCCGTCCGGCTCGGGCCGCACCTGTCTGCTGCTCGCCCTCACCGGCCGCATGCGCCCCACCGAGGGCGAGGCCGCGACGGCCGGTCTCGCCCTGCCGCGCCGGGCCGCCGCCGTCCGCCGCGTCGCGGCCCTGGGTCCGGTGCCCGGTGTCAGCGAGCTGGACCCGGCGTTCACGGTCGCCGAGCACCTGCGCGAGCGGGCCCTGCTCCTGCGCCGCTACGACGGCTCCCCGCGCGCCCTGCTGCACCGCCCCCGGAAGCGGGCCGCCGCCGCCCGGGCCCGGATCGACGCCGCTCTGGACGCCGCCGGACTCGACCCCGCCACGCTGCCCAAGGCCGAGCGCACCGCCGCACGGGATCTGGAGCGGACCGAGGCGCTGCGGCTGTCCGTGGCCCTCGCGCTGATGGGCCGGCCCCGGCTGCTCGCGGTGGACGACACCGACCTGAAGCTGTCCGACGCCGAGCGGGCCGAGGTGTGGGGGCTGCTGCGCTCCGTGGCCGCCGCCGGTACCACGGTCCTGGCCGTCTGCAGCGAGGCCCCGGACGACGCCGTCACCGTCCGCACGGGCGCCGCCCCGCGGACCACCGAAGCCACCACGCACGAGGAGGAACCGGCCGATGCGTTCGCCGAGACTGGCCGCGCTTGAGCTGAGGCGCTTCGGAAGGGGGCGGCTGCCGCGCGCCGCCCTCGCCGCGCTCCTGCTGCTCCCCCTGCTCTACGGCGCGCTGTACCTGTGGTCCTTCTGGGACCCGTACGGGCGCCTGGACCGCATCCCGGTCGCCCTGGTCAACGACGACAAGGGCGCCACCGCCGACGGCAAGCGCCTCGCGGCCGGGGACCGGATCGCCGGCAAGCTCCTGGAGTCCAAGACCTTCGACTGGCACGAAGTGAGCGCCGAGGAGGCCGACCGGGGTCTCGAGAACGGCACGTACTACCTCTCGCTGCGCATGCCCGCGGACTTCAGCGCGCGCATCGCGTCCAGCGCCGGTGACTCCCCCGAGACCGGCGCGCTCCAGGTGCGTACCAACGACGCGAACAACTACATCGTCGGGCAGATATCCCGGACGGTGTTCTCCGAGGTCCGCACGGCCGCCTCCGCCAACGCCTCGCGCGGGTTCCTCGACCGGATCTTCATCAGCTTCTCCGACCTGCACGACCGAACGGCGAAGGCCGCCGAGGGCGCGGCCGACCTCAAGGACGGGGCGGGCATGGCGAAGAAGGGCTCGAAGGACCTCGCGGACGGACTGAAGGACGCGAAGAAGGGCAGCAGCAAGCTGTCCGGCGGGATCGTGAAGCTCGACAAGGGCGCGGGCGACCTGGAGACCGGCTCGCGCCAGGTCGCCGACGGCACCCAGCTCCTCGCCGACAAGGTCAACGGGGTCGCCGCCGACGTGCGCCCGTTCCTGAAGGACAACGGGAAGGCCATCGGCGACACCGCCCGGCTGGTCGCCGACGCGTCGAAGACCGTACGGGACAACCTGGACCTGCTCGTGAAGGCGGCGCCCACCGCCGCCACCGCCGCGCACACCGCCGCCACCGACCTCGCCGACGTCCAGCGCACCCGCTGCGAGGAGCAGCCGGTCCCCGACCCCACCGTCTGCCCGCCGCTGAAGCGGGCCGTGACGGCGGCGGCCGACGTCGCCGCCGTGGCCGACGACGTGAACGCCCTGGTCAAGAACCAGAACGGGGACCTGAAGAAGCTGCGCACCCAGCTGACCACGCTGGAGCGGCAGGCGAACGGACTCGCCGCGCGCTCCCCGCACCTGGACGAGGACCTGGAAGCCGCGGTCAAGAAGATCAACGCGCTGAACACCGGCGCGCACAAGGTCGCCACCGGCGCGGACCGGCTGCACACAGGACTGGGCACGGCGAAGACCGGCTCGTCCGACCTGGACACGGGCGTCGGCAGGCTCAAGAAGGGCGCCAACAGCCTGGACAAGGGGCTGGTGCGCCTCAAGGACGGCTCCGCCACGCTCGCCCGGGGCCTCGGCGACGGCGTCGACAAGATCCCCGACTACGGGAAGAAGGACCGCGACGCCCGTACGGAGGTCATGGCCGACCCCGTACGCCTGGCCTCGCAGTCGCTGCACTCCGCCCCGAACTACGGCACGGGCTTCGCGCCCTACTTCATCCCGCTCTCCCTCTGGGTCGGCGCGATGGTGGCGTACATGCTGATCCAGCCGCTCAGCAGGCGGGCCCTGGCCGCCGGGGCACCGGCCTGGCGGATCGCCCTCGCGGGCTGGCTGCCGGTGGCCGGGGTCGGGCTGCTCCAGACGGCCGCGCTGATGTCCGTCCTGCACTGGGGCCCCGGCCTGGACATGGCGCACACCGCCGGGACGCTCGGCTTCCTGGCGCTGGTCACCTGCTGCTTCGTGGCGATCGTGCAGTGGCTGAACGCCTGCTTCGGCGCGGCCGGGCGCATCCTCGTCCTCGCGCTGCTGATGCTCCAGCTGACCTCGGCCGGCGGCACCTACCCCGTACAGACCAGTCCCGGCTTCTTCAACGCCATCCACCCGTACCTGCCGATGAGCTACATCGTGGAGGGGCTGCGCCGGCTCATCACGGGCGGCGGGCTCGGCCCGGTCTGGCAGGGCTGCGCGGTGCTCGCCGCCTTCACCGCCGGGGCGCTCGCGCTGACCGCCCTGTCGGCCCGCCGCAAGCAGATGTGGACACTGGAGCGGCTGCATCCCGAGCTGAGTCTGTGACCGTGCCGGGACCTGTGAGAATCAGGGCCATGGAAAGCAGTAGCAGCACGCGCCGCCAGGCCACCCGGCAGAGGCTCTACGAAGCGGCCGTCACCCTCATCGCCGAGAAGGGCTTCTCGGCGACCACGGTGGACGAGATCGCCGACCGGGCCGGGGTCGCCAAGGGCACCGTCTACTACAACTTCAAGAGCAAGACCGAGCTCTTCGAGGAGCTGCTGCGCCACGGCGTCGGGCTGCTCACCTCCTCGCTGCGCGCGGCGGCCGAGGAGACCGGCGCCCGCGGCGGCAGCCGGGTCGAGGCGCTGGACGCCATGATCCGGGCCGGTCTGGTCTTCATCGACCGCTACCCGGCCTTCACCCAGCTGTACGTGGCCGAACTCTGGCGCACCAACCGCGCCTGGCAGTCCACGCTGCTGGTGGTGCGCCGGGAGGCGGTCGCCGTGGTGGAGGGCGTCATCGCGGAGGGCGTGGCGAGCGGGGAACTGAGCGAGGAGATCGACGTGCCGCTGACGGCGGCGGCGCTCGTCGGGATGGTGCTGGTGGCGGCGCTGGACTGGCAGGCGTTCCAGCCGGAGCGCTCGATCGACGACGTGCACTCGGCGCTGTCCCTGCTGCTGCGCGGCCGCGTCAGCGGGCGCTGAGGGCGGCCCGCTCCCGTACGCACGAAGGCGCCGGTCGCGCGCGGCCCGTCCCCCGAGCCCGCCCGACCGGCGCCTTCCGTGCTGCCGGAGGACCGTCCCCCGTGACCCGTGTCCCCCGTGGTCCCGAAGTCCTCCGCCGCGCACCCCCGTTCGGAAGGACGACGCCGCCCCCCTACCGCCGCCCCGTGCCGGCGGTGGCGGGGCGGCGCCCCCTCCGTGGCCACCCACTCTGCCGTTCCGGCAGGTCACGGCCCATCCGTGCGGCTACTCATCCCGCGCCCTGAGTACGGGTACTCAGTGCCGGCTCCACGCGCCCTGCCGGAGGGCAAGGCCCGCTGGCTACGATCGCCTGCGTGTCGGTACTCCCTCTGGTGTTCACAAGCGGCTGGGCGAGCGGGATCAACGCGTACGCGGTGGTCCTCCTGCTCGGCATATTCGGCGCGACCGGTGTCAGCGACGAGGTGCCCGCCTCGCTCCAGCGCACCGACGTGCTCGTCGTCGTCGCGGTCCTCTTCCTCTGCGAGGTGGTCGCCGACAAGGTCCCCTATGTCGACACCGCGTGGGACGCGGTCCACACGGTCGTCAGGCCGGTGGCGGGCGCGGTGGTCGCGGCCCTGCTGGCCGGCGAGAGCGGTTCGCTCCCGGAGATCGCGGCCGGTGCCATCGGGGGCTCGACCGCCCTGGTGAGCCATCTGGTGAAGGCCGGGACCCGGATGGCGGTCAACACCTCCCCCGAGCCCTTCAGCAACATCGCGCTGAGCGCCGCCGAGGACCTGGGCGTCGCGGGCGTCGTCACCTTCGCGATCTTCCATCCGTGGATCGCCGCCACCCTCGCCGGGACGCTCCTCGTCGTGGGCCTCGCGCTCGTGATCTTCCTGGCCTCCCGCATCCGCAGGTTCTGGCGCCGCAGGGCGCAGCGCCGCGAGGAGAAACGCCGGGGGCAGCAGCCCGTCGTCCCGCCTGCCGGAGCTCCCTGGGGCTGACGGACGCGCTGTCGGTGGCGGCCGTTAAGGTCGCCGCATGGCACGAATTGCGGTGATCGGCGCCGGGATGGGCGCGATGGCGGCGGCGGCCCGGCTGGCCGTGGCAGGCCACCGGGTGACGGTGTACGAGCGGTCGCGGACGTACGGCGGCTCGCTCGGCCAGTACGCCGACGAGGGCTTCACGTTCGACACCGGCCCCGGGCTGCTCCACCTCCCCGCGGTCTACCGCGACCTGTTCGTGAAGACCGGCAAGGAGCCGCTGGAGCGGTGCGTCACGCTGGCCCAGGTGGACCCGGCGAGCCGGCACCTCTTCGCGGACGGCACCTCCGTCTCCCTGCCGAACGCCTCGCGCGCCGGCACCGTCGCCGCCCTGGACGCCGCGCTCGGCGGTGGGGCGGGCGCGAAGTGGGGGGCCTTCCTCGACCGGGCCAGGGACGCCTGGGACCGCTCGCGGCGGCCGCTCCTGGAGGAACCCCTGCGTCCCGACTGGCAGGTGCTGGGCCGTGACCCGTATCCGGCCGAGGAGCGCCGGCGGCTGCTGCGCCCGGCGCGGCGGGCCGGGACGGTGGCGGAGATCGGCGCCTGGGAGCTGGCGGACCCGCGGCTCGCGGCCCTCCTCGACGGCTACGCACTCGGATACGGCCTGGACCCCTCGCGCGCCCCGGCGGGCGCGGCCCTCCTGCCGTACATGGAGGAGACGTTCGGCACCTGGTACGTGAGCGGCGGCATGCGGGCCCTGGCCCGGGCGGTGTACGAGCGGTGCCAGGCCCGGAAGGTGGAGTTCGTCTTCGGCGCCGAGGTGGCCCGGGTCGTGGCGAAGGACGGCCGCGCGGCGGGCGTGGAGCTGGCGGACGGGACGGTCGCGGAGGCGGCCCAGGTGGTGCTCGGAGCCCGGCCGTGGCCCGGCCTGGTGCCGGGTCAGGAGCTGTGGGCCGAGGGGGATGTGACGGCCCGTGCCGACGGGGCGGCGGCGAGCGGCCGGTTCGTGGTGATGCTGTCGCTGCGCGGCGGGCGGCCCGACGACGCCGTGCACCGGACCGTGGTGCACCCGGCGGACGGGGCGGCCGAGCGCGAGGCGGTCTTCGGCGGCCGGACCGCCGCGCACCCGACGGTGACCGTGCTGCGCCCCGACGATCCGTCGACCCGGCCCGACGCGGAGCACGAGGCGGTGACGCTGGTGGCGACGGTCGCGCCGCACGGCCCGGTGGACTGGACGGACGAGGCGCTGCGGGCCCGGTTCGCGGAGACGGTGACCGGGGTGGCGGAGGCCGCGGTGCCGGGGCTGCGGGAGCGGGTGCTGCGGACGCGGGTGCGGACGCCCGCCGAGACCGCCGCGGACACGGGCGCCGAGGGCGGTGCCGTGCCGCCGCCGGCGCTCGGCGGTGCCGGGGGCGCGTTCCTGCACGCCGCCAACCGGACCCGGCTGCCGGGCCTGTTGCTGGCCGGCGGCTGGTCGCATCCGGGCGGCGGACTCGCGCACGCGGGCATGTCCGGGGCGCTGGTCGCGGGGACCGTGGTGGAGGGGGACGGCTTCCGCGGCTCGCAGTGAGCCGGGGGCGCCTCAGTAGCGGTACTGCTCGTTGTAGCCGGTGTCGTAGCCGTTCGGGTACGGGGCCGGCTGGGCGGCGGGCTGCTGGGGGTACTGCTCGCCCTCGCGCTGCTGCGGCACCCAGACGCCGCCCGGCGGGGTCTCCGACCCGTAGGTGTCGCCCTGCGCGTACGAATCGGTGTACTGCCGGCCGTCGTCGTTCCCGTAGCCGTCGTACGTGCCGTACTGCGGGGTGCTCGCCGTGGTGCCGATGTACGGGTCGGAGTAGGCGGCGTAGCTCTGCTGACCGGTGCCGTAGTCGTACTGCCCGGCCCCGGCGTAGGTGTCCTGGTCCTGGGGCTGCTGGACCGGATAGCCGTACGCGTCGTACGCCTCGTGGCTCTGCGCGGCCTGGGGCTCCTGGGCCGGACGGGGCGGCACGGGGTCGGTGTAGACGCCGTACTGGCCGGTGTCCTCGGGCATCGGTTCGGTCGCGTAGACGGCGGCGGGGGCAGGGGCGGACGGCGGGGCGTCCGGGGCGCCGCCCTCGTACTCCACTTCGAGGTCCGAGACCTCCAGGGTGGGCCTGCGCTCGGCCGCGCCGCGCCTGCGGCGGCTCTCGCCGGGCTTGCCCCCGATCGCCCAGCCGGTGGAGAAGCCCTTGCGGAACGAGAGCGTGACGTAGGTCTGGCCGGTGGCGAAGGCGACCGCGCCGAGGGCGATGACGGGCACGGACGGCATCAGGACGCCGACCACCACACCGAGGAAGCCGGTGAAGGCGAGGAGCCGCCAGCGCAGCCGCGCCTTGTACTGCAGCAGCACCTCGCCGAGCAGCCACAGCGCGACGACACCGAACGCGATGTAGAGGACCGTCCAGCCCATGCCCGCCCCCTTCTACGGCCGCCGCCCCGGATGGTGGCGGGTACGGCCGGTCACGACTGCTTGTGCAGTCCGAGATTCTCGTAGATCTCGAGCGTCGCAGTCGAGTTGTTCAGCGTGATGAAGTGCAGTCCGGGCACGCCCTCGGAGAGCAGCTTCGCGCAGAACCGCGTTGCGAAGTCGATGCCAATGGAGCGTACAGCGGCGGGGTCGTCCTTGGCTGCGAGGATGGCGTCTTTCAGCTCGTCGGGCATGGTCGCGTTGCTGAGCTGGGGGAATCGCTCCAATTGCCGGACGCTGGTGACCGGCATGACCTCGGGGATGATCGGAGTCCCGCAACCCGCCGCGACCACCCGGTCACGCATCCGGAGATACGCCTCCGGGTCGAAGAACATCTGCGTGATCGCGTAGTCGGCGCCCGCGCGGCACTTGTCCACGAAATGGCGGATGTCGGTGTCCCAGTCGTCGGAGCGCGGGTGCCGCTCGGGGAACGCCGCCACGCCCACGCAGAAGTCGCCGGCCTCCTTGATCAGCCGGACCAGGTCCGCCGCGTACTTCACGCCCTGCGGGTGCTCGACCCAGGGGCCCATCGGGTCGCCCGGCGGGTCGCCGCGCACGGCGAGGATGTTCCGGATGCCGGCGTCCGCGTACTGGCCGACCATGTTGCGGAGTTCGGCGACCGAGTGGTCGACCGCCGTGAGGTGCGCGACCGGGGTGAGCGTGGACTCGGCGGCGATGTCCTGGGTGGCCTTCACCGTGCCGGCGCGGGTGGAGCCCCCGGCTCCGTACGTCACCGAGACGAAGCTCGGGGCGACGGCCTCGACCCGGCGCAGCGCGTTCCACAGGTTGCGCTCGCCCTTCTCGGTCTTGGGCGCCCAGAACTCGAACGAGTACGAGGTCTCGCCGGTCGCGAGCATCTCACGCACGGTGCGTGCGTGATCTGTCCTGGTGGAAGGTGTGCCAAGGGCCATACGGGCAGGTTAACCAGGGCGGGGCGGGCCCCCAACCGAACCGGAGTCATTTGCCGGAATTGACCGATTCTTGTCCATCCTTCGGACAGATTCGTCCCAGGCCCCTTCCGGGCCGCCGTTCCGGAACCGGCCGTCCCGCGTCAGGCTCCGGCGCGCTCGCGGACCCGTCGCGCCAGCTCAGCGGCGGCGGCACCCGGGTCGGACGCCTCGGTCAGGGCCCGCACGACGACGATCCGGCGGGCCCCGGCGTCCAGCACCTGGTCGAGGTTGTCCGCGTCGATGCCCCCGATGGCGAACCAGGGGCGGGCGGGGGCGAGCGAGGCGGCGTAGCGGACGAGGTCCAGGCCGGGGGCGTGGCGGCCGGGCTTGGTGGGGGTGGGCCAGCAGGGGCCGGTGCAGAAGTAGTCCACGCCGGGCTCGGCCGCGGCCGCGTCGACCTCGGCCTCGGCGTGCGTGGAGCGGCCGATGACCGGCTCGGCGCCGATGATCGCGCGGGCCGCCGGCACCGGCAGGTCGCCCTGGCCCAGGTGCAGCACGTCCGAGCCGATGGCGTGGGCCACGTCGGCCCGGTCGTTGACGGCGAGGAGCTTGCCGTGCCGCTCGCAGGCGTCGGCGAAGACCGCGAGGTGGTCCAGCTCCTCGCCGGCCTCCATGCCCTTGTCGCGGAGCTGGACGATGTCCACGCCGCCGGCGAGGACCGCGTCGAGGAAGTCGGGCAGGTCGCCCTGGCGCCTGCGCGCGTCCGTGCACAGGTAGAGCCGGGCGTCGGACAGCTGCGCGCGAGGTCTGGACATGGTGCGGTTTCCCCCCGGGGAAGACGGTGACGGCGGATCGGTGGTGCGGGCGCGGGGAAGCGGGCCGCCCGCTCGCGCGGTGCGGCCCGCTTCCCGGTCGGTCAGACGGCGAGCGCCTGGGCGCGGCGCTTCACCTCCGTGCCGCGATTCTCACTCAGTGCCTGCGCGGGCGTGCCCGGCAGGGTCGGGTCGGGGGTGAAGAGCCATTCGAGCATCTCCTCGTCGGAGAAGCCGTCGTCCTTCAGGAGCGTCAGGGTCCCGGAGAGGCCCTTGACCACCTTCGTGCCGTCGATGAAGGCGGCGGGCACCTGAAGCGCCCGGTTCTCCCCACGGCGTACGGCGATGAGCTGGCCCTCCTTGACCAGCTGCCGCACACGCGTCACCTCGACATCGAGCATTTCCGCGATGTCGGGCAGGTGGAGCCAGGCAGGGACGAGAGCATCGATCTTTGCGTCAATCTCGGTCACGGGACAAGCCTGCCATCCCGGACTGACAGCCGAAACCCGGACTCGGCCCTTCAGGTCCCGGGCCTCTACGGCAGAACCGCCGACTTCAGCGGTACGGAGGGCTCCCCGGCCCGCCGCGCGTCGAGCCGGGTCCCCGCCTCGATGAGCCGGCGCCCCTGGGCCAGGTCGCGCGGGCGGCCCACCGCGAGGACCGCGACCAGGACGCCGTCGCGCAGCCAGCACACCGACCAGGCGGGCTCGGCCGGGTCGCCGCGCCACAGCAGGGTGTCCGCCTCCGCGTGGTGCCCGGCGTACTGCACGAACCGGCCGAACTGCTCGGACCAGAAGTAGGGCACGGGGTCGTACGGCGGGATGCCCGCGCCCTCCGCCGCGATGTGGGCGGCCGCGGTCCTCGGCCCCTGGAGGGCGTTGTCCCAGTGGTGGACGACCAGGCGGGTGCCGTAGCGGGCCGAGGGGAAGGAGGCGCAGTCGCCGACCGCGTACACATCGGGGAGCGAGGTGCGCAGCGCTGCGTCGGCGGTCACCGAGCCCTCGGGCCCGAGCGCGATGCCGGAGCCGGCGAGCCAGCCGGTGGCGGGGCGGGCACCGATGCCGACGACGACCGCGCCTGCCGGGAGGGTGCGCCCGTCGGTGAGGACCACGGTGCCGGGCTCGACGCGGGCGACCCGGGCACCGGTGAGGAGCCGGGCGCCGCTCTCCTCGTACCAGGCGGCCATCGGGGCGGCGACCTCGGCGGGCAGGGCACCGGCCAGGGGGCGGTCGGCGGCCTCCACGACGGTGACCTCGCAGCCGGCGGCGCGGGCCGCGGTGGCGAACTCGGCACCGATCCAGCCCGCGCCGACGACCACGACGGGGTGCCCGGCCTCCAGGACGGGCCGCAGCCGGGCCGCGTCGTCGAGGGTGCGCAGCAGATGGACGCCGGGGACCCCGGCGGAGCCGGGCAGGGCGATGGGTTCGGCGCCGGTGGCGAGGACCAGGACGTCGTACGGGACCGGGCCGTCGGAGGTGTCCAGTTCGTGGTCGCCGGCGCGGACCCCGGTGACCTCGCAGCCCAGGCGCAGGGCGATGTCCAGCCCCTCGAAGTCGATGTCGAAGGCGGACTCCTCGGCCTTGCCGAGCAGCACCGCCTTGGACAGCGGGGGCCGGTCGTAGGGCTGGTGGGGTTCGGCGCCGATCAGCGTGACCGGGCCGGTGAAGCCCTGTTCCCGCAGGGCGACGGCGGTCTGCACGCCCGCCATGCCCGCGCCCGCGACGACGACCCGGCGTTCCGTCCGCTCTGCCCGCTGCTGCTCGCTCACCCGCCCACCTTACGTAGCTGACCGGGCGTCAGGAAAGGGCGGCCCCACCCCGCCCCCGGGGGACGGGGTTTAGGGTGGCCACCGTAAGACACGCGGGAGCCCGGGCGTACCGGGCTGAGAGGGAGGCTGGCGGCCTCCGACCGTACGAACCTGATCCGGGTCATGCCGGCGAAGGGAGGGGCTGGACGCCCATGCGCACCCATCCCACCGAAGGGTCCGACGTCCTCGTCATCGGGGGCGGCGTCATCGGTCTGGTGACCGCCTGGCGGGCCGCGCGGCGCGGCCTGTCCGTCGCGCTCGCCGACCCCGGGCCGGGTGGCGGAGCGGCTCGGGTCGCGGCCGGAATGCTGGCCGCCGTCACCGAACTGCACTACGGCGAGGAGATGCTGCTCGGGCTCAACCTCGCCTCCGCCCGGCGCTATCCGTCCTTCACGGCGGAGCTGGAGGAGGCGAGCGGGCAGGACATCGGCTTCCGCGCCTGCGGCACCCTGGCCGTCGCGCTGGACGCCGACGACCGTGCCCATCTGCGCGAACTCCACGAGCTGCAACGCCGCTCGGGCCTGGAGTCGGAGTGGCTGACCGGGCGCGAGTGCCGCCGCCTGGAACCGATGCTCGCCCCGGGCGTGCGCGGCGGCCTCCGGGTGGACGGC
Source organism: Streptomyces sp. NPDC052299 (assembly GCF_040679335.1). NCBI lineage: Bacteria > Bacillati > Actinomycetota > Actinomycetes > Kitasatosporales > Streptomycetaceae > Streptomyces > Streptomyces sp. NPDC052299. Next base: position 106,855 of record NZ_JBFAUP010000016.1, read on the forward strand.
GACCACCAGGTCGACCCGCGCCGCCTCGCCGCCGCGCTGCTCACCGCCTGCGAACGGGCGGGAGTGGTCTTCCACCGCCACCGCGCCGACCGCCTCTGCGTGGTCGCGGACCGGGCCGTGGGCGCCGTGCTCGACGACGGTACGGAGCTGGCCGCCGGCCAGGTCGTGCTCGCCGGGGGCAGCCTCAGCGGACGGCTCGCCGGGGTTCCGGCCCACGTCCTGCCGCCGGTCCGGCCGGTCAAGGGCCAGGTGCTGCGCCTCACCGTGCCCCCGGCGTACGCGCCCTTCCTCTCGCGCACCGTGCGCGCGGTGGTCCGGGGCAGCCACGTCTATCTCGTACCGCGCGAGAACGGCGAGCTGGTCGTCGGCGCCACCACCGAGGAGATGGGCTGGGACACCACCGTCACGGCGGGCGGGGTCTACGAACTGCTGCGCGACGCCCACGAGCTGGTGCCCGGCATCACCGAGCTGCCGCTCACCGAGACCCGTGCCGGTCTCCGCCCCGCGTCCCCGGACAACGCCCCGCTGCTCGGCCGCACCGCGCTGCCCGGCCTCCACCTCGCCACCGGCCACGGCCGGAACGGCGTGCTGCTCACCCCCGCCACCGGGGACGCGATGGCGTCGCTGCTGGCCGACGGCGAGCTGCCCGAGCCGGTCCGCCCCTTCTCCCCCGGCCGGTTCGCCCCGGCCGCCGCACCCCAGGAGCAGCCCGCATGACCGAGCCCACCCCGCTCACCGTGTCCGTGAACGGCACTCCGGCCGTCGTCGCACCGGGCACCACCCTGGACGCCCTCGTCGCGACGCTGACCGACGCGCCGACGGGGGTCGCCGCCGCGCTCAACGAGACCGTGGTGCCGCGCGGCCGGTGGTCCGCCGCCGCGCTCGCCGACGGCGACAGGGTCGAGGTCCTGACCGCGGTCCAGGGAGGCTGACGATGTCCGACGACCTGTTCACCCTCGGCGGCACCGACTTCACGTCCCGGCTGATCATGGGCACGGGCGGAGCGCCCAGCCTGGACGTGCTGGAGCGGTCGCTGATCGCGTCCGGCACCGAGCTGACCACCGTGGCGATGCGCCGCCTCGACCCGACCGTGCAGGGCTCCGTCCTCTCCGTACTGCGGAAGCTGTCCATCCGGGTGCTGCCGAACACCGCCGGCTGCTACACCGCCGGGGAGGCCGTGCTCACCGCCCGGCTGGCCCGGGAGGCGCTGGGCACGGACTGGGTGAAGCTGGAGGTGGTGGCCGACGAACGGACGCTGCTGCCCGATCCGGTCGAGCTGCTGGACGCCGCCGAGACCCTGGTGGACGACGGGTTCACGGTGCTGCCGTACACCAACGACGACCCGGTCCTGGCCCGGAAGCTGGAGGACGTGGGGTGCGCGGCGGTCATGCCGCTCGGCTCCCCCATCGGCTCGGGTCTGGGCATCCGCAACCCGCACAACTTCCAGCTGATCACCGAGCGGGCCGGGGTGCCGGTGATCCTGGACGCCGGTGCCGGGACGGCGTCGGACGCGGCGCTCGCGATGGAGCTGGGGTGCTCGGCGGTGATGCTCGCCTCCGCGGTGACCCGGGCCCAGGAGCCGGAGCTGATGGCCGCCGCGATGCGGCACGCGGTGGAGGGCGGGCGGCTCGCGCACCGGGCCGGGCGCATCCCGCGCCGCCACTTCGCGGAGGCGTCGTCGCCGACGGCCGGGCGCGCGGCGCTCGACCCGGAGCGGCCGGCGTTCTGAGCGCGATGGGCCGCCCCGGTCCGGACCAACGTGCCGGAATCCACAGTTCCGGGCCCCGGAGCCCGTGGGAAGCCGGGATTCCGGGCTCGGGCGACGCGTCCCTGTCACGGCTCGGCTTCAGTCCTGCCCCGGGTTCGCTCCACGGCGGCGGGCCTGTCCGCGGCGGCTCGTAGACTCGCATGGTGGATACGACCCTCCAGGACCCCCTCGTCGGGCAGCTGCTCGACGGCCGCTACCGCGTCGATGCCCGCATCGCCGTGGGCGGCATGGCCACGGTCTACCGGGCCATGGACATGCGGCTCGACCGGGTGCTCGCCCTCAAGGTGATGCACCCGGCGCTGGCGACCGACGCCTCGTTCGTGGAGCGCTTCATCCGCGAGGCCAAGTCGGTGGCGCACCTCGCCCACCCCAACGTGGTCGGGGTCTTCGACCAGGGCGCCCAGGGGCAGTACGTCTACCTGGCCATGGAGTACGTCGCCGGGTGCACGCTGCGCGATGTGCTGAGCGAGCGCGGCGCGCTACGGCCCCGGGCCGCGCTGGACATCCTGGAATCGGTGCTCGCCGCCCTCGGCGCGGCGCACCGGGCGGGCTTCGTGCACCGCGACATGAAGCCGGAGAACGTGCTGATCGGGGACGACGGCCGGGTCAAGGTCGCCGACTTCGGCCTGGTCCGGGCCGTGGACACGGTCACGAACACCACCGGGACGATCCTCGGCACCGTCTCGTACCTGGCCCCGGAGCAGATCGAGCACGGCACGGCGGACACCCGCGCCGACGTGTACGCCTGCGGGGTCGTGCTGTACGAGATGCTGACCGGCGACAAGCCGCGTGACGGGGAGTCGCCCGCCCAGGTCATCTACCAGCATCTGCACGAAGACGTGCCGCCCCCGTCGGCGGTCGTCCCGGGCCTCGCGCCCGAGCTGGACGCGCTGGTGGCGAGCGCCACCGCCCGGGACCCGGAGGCCCGCCCGTTCGACGCGGTGGCGCTGCTCGCCGGGGCCCGCCGGGCGCGCGCCGCCCTCACGGACGCGCAGCTCGACGCCGTACCGCCGCAGGCCCTGCCGGAGCCCGGCCCGGGCGGCGGGGCGGAGGGGGCCGACGCGCGGACGACGGTGATCCCCCGGGTGCTGCCGAAGGATCTGGGCACCGCCCACCACACCAGCCGGCTGGAGATGCCCCCGCCCGGGCAGCAGCCGTTGCCGCCGCGCCGGCGCGGACCGCTCGGCGGCCCCCGGCGCGGGCTGATCGCGGCGGTCCTGGCGGTGCTCGTCGTCCTGGGCGTCGGCGGCGGCGTCTGGTACATCAACTCCGGGCAGTTCACGAAGGTCCCCTCGCTGCTGGGCCAGACCGAGCAGGCGGCCAGGAAGCGGCTCTCCGACGCGGGCCTGGAGCTGAAGAACGTCGAGCGGGCCTTCAGCGACACCGTCGACCGGGGCAAGGTGATCAGCAGCGATCCCAAGTCGGGCGCGCGGATCAGGGGCAACGGCTCGGTCTCGCTCGTCGTCTCGCGCGGCCCCGAGATCGTCCAGGTCCCCGATGTCGCGGGCGACCGGCTCGCCGACGCCAGGCAGCGGCTGAAGAAGGCGGGCCTGCTCCCGGGCATGGTCACCAAGGAGTTCAGCGAGGACGTGGCGGCCGGCGAGGTGGTGCGGACGGAGCCGAAGGCGGGCACGGACCGCCACCCGGACTCGGCGGTCGCGATCGTCGTCTCCAAGGGCAGCCCCGTCAACGTCCCGGACGTCACCGGCCTCTCCGTGGAGGACGCCACCGACACGCTGGCCGACGAGGGGCTGAAGGCGAAGGTCAAGCCCGGCCGGGTGCACTCACCCGAGGACGAGGGCGACGTCGCCGTCCAGTCACCCGAGGAGGGCGCCGAAGCGGCCGAGGGCGACACCATCACGCTGACGGTCTCCTCCGGTCCGCGCATGGTCGAGGTGCCGGACGTGGTCGGGAAGAACGTGGACGACGCCCAGGACGAACTGGAGGCCGCCGGCTTCGAGGTCGAGGTCGACCGCGGGTTCCTCTCCTTCAGCGACAAGGTCTCCAGCCAGTCCGTGGACGGCGGCGACCGGGCCCCCGAGGGCGACACCATCACCATCAAGACCAAGGGACTGTAGAGATCCGTACGCGCAACCCCGTCGGCGGCCACGTCCCCGTGGCCGGCGGCCTCGCCAAGGTCGGCCTCCCCTACGCCCGCGAGATGGGCGCCGAGGCGGTCCAGGTCTTCGTCGCCAACCCGCGCGGCTGGGCCACCCCGGTCGGGAACCCCGCCCAGGACGCCCTGTTCCGCGAGCAGTGCGCCGCCGAGTCGGTACCGGCCTACGTGCACGCCCCGTATCTGATCAACTTCGGCTCGCACACGCCGGCGACGGTGGAGCGGTCCGTGGAGTCGCTGCGCCACTCGCTGCGACGGGCCCGCGAGATCGGGGCGCTGGGCGTCGTGGTGCACACGGGGTCGGCGACCGGCGGGCGGCCCCGCGAGGAGGCGCTGGCGCAGGTGCGGACGCACATGCGGCCGCTGCTGGACGAGCTGACGCGCGACGACGACCCGTTCCTGCTGCTGGAGTCCACCGCCGGGCAGGGCTCCTCGCTCTGCTCGCGGACCTGGGACTTCGGTCCGTACTTCGAGGCTCTGGACGCCCACCCGAAGCTGGGGGTCTGCCTGGACACCTGCCACATCTTCGCGGCGGGACACGACCTGGCCGGTCCCGGCGGGATGAAGGAAACGCTGGACCTGCTGGTGGAGACGGTCGGCGAGGGCCGGCTGAAGCTCATCCACGCCAATGACTCCAAGGACGTCTCCGGCGCCCACAAGGACCGGCACGAGAACATCGGCTCGGGCCACATCGGCGAGGAGCCGTTCCGCGAGCTGTTCGCGCACCCGGCGACCGAGGGCGTGCCGCTGGTCATCGAGACGCCGGGCGGCAAGGAGGGCCACGCGGCGGACGTGGCCCGGCTCCAGGCGCTGCGCGACGAGGGCTGAGCCGAGGGCGCCCGGTTCAGAGTTCGGGGCCGTCCCCGGGCTCCTCCTGGTAGGAGTAGCGCTGTTCCTTCCAGGGGTCGCCGATGTTGTGGTAGCCGCGCTCCTCCCAGAAGCCGCGGCGGTCGGCCGTCATGTACTCGATGCCCCGGACCCACTTGGGGCCCTTCCAGGCGTACAGATGGGGGACGACGAGCCGGAGCGGGAAGCCGTGTTCGGCGGTGAGGAGTTCGCCGCCCTTGTGGGTCGCGAACAGGGTCCGGTCGGAGAGGAAGTCGTCCAGCCGGAGGTTGGAGCTGAAGCCGTATTCGGCCCAGACCATGACGTGGGTGACCTGAGGGGCGGGCGGCGCGAGGGCGACCACGTCGCGGGCGAGCACACCGCCCCACTCGGCGCCCAGCATGCTGAATTTCGTGACGCAGTGGAGATCGGCGACGACCGAGGAGAACGGCAGTGCCGAGAATTCCTCGTGGTTCCAGCAGTGCTTCTCGGCGTCGGCGGTCGCACCGAAGACACGGAATTCCCAGCGCTCCGGTTTGAACTTGGGGACGGGCCCGTAATGGGTCACCGGCCACCCGCGCTGCAGCCGCTGGCCCGGCGGAAGCTCGGACTGCTCTGACGCGCGGTGTTCCCGGCTTTCCGGCTGACCCATGTCTCCATGGTGACAGACCGGCCGGGGTGGTCGTGACCAGGGCGGAGGCGATTCGGGCAACTCATACTAAGCATGTACTTACTGGACGGTCCCCGGGTCCGGTGCGAGGATGCCGCCAATGTGCCCGGTCCACCGTTGGAAGGAGCCTCTGCGATGCAGGGCGACCCCGAGGTCATCGAGTTCCTGAATGAACAGCTGACCGCCGAATTGACGGCCATCAACCAGTACTTCCTGCACGCGAAGATGCAGGACAACTTCGGCTGGACGAAGCTGGCGAAATACACGCGCGCCGAGTCCTTCGACGAGATGAAGCACGCGGAGATCCTGACCGACCGCATTCTCTTCCTCGACGGCCTGCCGAACTACCAGCGACTGTTCCACGTACGGGTCGGCCAGACGGTCACCGAGATGTTCCAGGCCGACCGGCAGATCGAGGTCGAGGCGATCGACCGCCTCAAGCGCGGGATCGAGCTGATGCGCAACAAGGGCGACATCACCTCGGCGAACATCTTCGAGTCGATCCTCGCGGACGAGGAGCACCACATCGACTATCTCGACACCCAGCTCGATCTGGTCGAGAAGCTGGGCGAGCCGCTGTACATCGCGCAGCTCATCGAGCAGCCGGAGAGCTGACCGCGCTCAGGCGGCCTCGGGGAGCCCGTCCGCCGGGGCGGTGGCGGGGGCCTTCCGCTCCAGGAGCTCGCGGCGCGGACAGGCGCCCCGGCCGAGCATCGCCTGGATGGTGCGGACGCAGCCGCCGCAGTCCGTGCCGGCCTTGGAAGCGGAGGCGATCTGGCGGGGCGTGCAGGCCCCGGCCGCCGCATGCTCCTTCACCTGCTGCTCCGTAACGCCGAAGCACGAGCAGACGTACATGCGGTTCACCTCCCGGGCGGGGACGGGTCTGGGGCGCCGCTCCGGGTGCCCGGTGAGGCTAACCTAACCTTACCCGCCCCTCGGTGGGCGGCAAAAGCCCGGAACGCCCTGTGGGGCACGGATCACATCGATCCGTGCCCCACAGTCGTACGGTGCTGCCCGCCGCGGCTTACTGGTCGCGGTACATCTCGGCGACGAGGAAGGCCAGGTCGAGCGACTGGCTGCGGTTGAGCCGGGGGTCGCAGGCCGTCTCGTAGCGCTGGTGGAGGTCGTCCACGAAGATCTCGTGACCGCCGCCGACGCACTCGGTGACGTCGTCGCCGGTCAGCTCGACGTGGATGCCGCCGGGGTGCGTGCCGAGGCCCTTGTGCACCTCGAAGAAGCCCTTGACCTCGTCCAGGACGTCGTCGAAGCGGCGCGTCTTGTGGCCGGAGGCCGCCTCGAAGGTGTTGCCGTGCATCGGGTCGGTCACCCAGGCGACGGTGGCGCCGGAGGCGGTGACCTTCTCGACCAGCTCGGGCAGCTTGTCGCGGACCTTGTCGGCGCCCATCCGGACGATGAAGGTCAGCCGGCCGGGCTCGCGCTCGGGGTCGAGGCGCTCGATGTAGCCCAGGGCCTCGTCCACGGTGGTCGTCGGGCCGAGCTTGATCCCGATCGGGTTGCGGACCTTGGAGGCGAACTCGATGTGCGCCCCGTCCATCTGGCGGGTGCGCTCACCGATCCACACCATGTGGCCCGAGGTGTCGTACAGGTGGCCGGTGCGCGAGTCGGTGCGGGTCAGCGCCGTCTCGTAGTCCAGCAGCAGGGCCTCGTGCGAGGCGTAGAACTCGACGGCCTTGAACTCGGCGGGGTCGGTGCCGCACGCCTTCATGAAGTTCAGCGCGTTGTCGATCTCGCGGGCCAGGGCCTCGTAGCGCTGGCCGGACGGGGACGACTTCACGAAGTCCTGGTTCCACGCGTGCACCTGGCGCAGGTCGGCGTAACCGCCGGTGGTGAAGGCGCGCACGAGGTTCAGCGTGGAGGCGGACGCGTGGTACATCCGCTTCAGGCGCTCGGGGTCGGGGACGCGGTCGGCCTCGGTGAAGGCGAAGCCGTTGACGGAGTCGCCCCGGTAGGTCGGCAGGGTCACGCCGTCGCGGGTCTCGGTCGGCTTGGAGCGCGGCTTGGAGTACTGTCCGGCGATCCGGCCGACCTTGACGACGGGCACGGAGGCCGCGTAGGTGAGGACGGCGCTCATCTGGAGCAGCGTCTTCAGCTTGGCTCGGATGTGCTCGGCCGACACGGCGTCGAATGCCTCGGCGCAGTCTCCGCCCTGCAACAGGAACGCCTCGCCCTTGGCGACGGCTCCCATACGGTCACGCAGCTGGTCGCACTCGCCGGCGAAGACGAGCGGCGGATACGACGCGAGGTCCGCGAGTACATCGCGCAGGGCCTCGGAGTCGGGGTACTCGGGCTGCTGCGCCGCGGGAAGGTCTCGCCAGGTGTTGCCACCGGCGACGGAGGTATTGGCGTTCACGGTCACGGCGTCCACACTACGGGGTTGCGCCCGCTCCTTTTCCCGGTTTCCCAGCCACTGAGACGGACGTCTCGGCACGGTCGGTGCGAGGGCTGTCCGGACCGCCTGCTAGCCTCGCGTCTTTCAGCGTTGAACAACGTTGGACAAGTGGACACCGAGGGTGGGGACTTGAAGCGGAATCACCGTAGGGACCTCAGGAAGAGACGGCTCCTGATCGGCGTCGGCGCCGCCGTGGTCGCGACCGCGACGATCGGCACCCTGGCCGTGGCCTCGCAGGACCCGGACAAGGGGGCCGCCGGGGCCGCCGCGCCGTCCGCCGTGCTCCAGGCCCAGTTCGAGGACGCGGCCCGTGAGTTCGACGTGCCCCCGAGCGTGCTGATGGCGGTCTCGTACCGGCAGACGCGCTGGGAGAGCCACGACGGCGAGCCGAGCACGAGCGGGGCGTACAACGTCATGGGGCTCACGTCGGTCACCGAGGACGACGTCGAGCAGCCGACCGACGCGGAGCGGCTCGCGCACCTCAACATGAGCGGCGACCCGGCCGTCACGAAGCACTTCGACGCCGAGCGGGCGCTGCGCGAGCTGCCGAAGAAGGTCGACACCGACGCGCCCGTGCTGCACACGCTCGAAGAGGCCGCCGATCTGATCGACGAGCCGGCCGGGTCCGTGCAGGACGACACCGAGCAGAGCATTCGCGCGGGCGCGGCGCTGCTCGCGAAGTACCAGAAGGAAGCGACCGGCTCCCTGTCCGAGGACGCCGGCAAGTGGTATCCCGCCGTGGCGCGCTTCAGCCAGGCCCCGGACACCAAGGGCGCCACGCTCTTCGCCAACCGTGTCTTCGAGACGGTCAAGAAGGGCGAGAGCCGGGTGACGGCGGACGGCCAGCAACTGTCCCTGCCCGCCGACCCGTCCGTGACGCCGGTCAAGCCCGCGAAGATGCCGCTGGCCGCGACGAACGTGAGCCTCACCGCGACGCCCACCCCGGAGTGCCCCTCCGGGCTGAACTGCGACTTCAAGCCGGCCGGGTACAAGCAGAACAGCACGACCCCGGACGACTTCGGCAACTACAACGAGGCGGAGCGCCCGGGCAGCGGCGAGGACATCCGCTACATCGTCATCCACGACACCGAGGGCGGCTACGCCGGTTCGCTGGCCACCTTCCAGAACCCGGCCTCCTACGCCAGCGCCCACTACCTGATCCGGGCCAGTGACGGCCTGGTCACGCAGATGGTGGAGACGAAGAACGAGGCGTGGCACGCGGCGAACAAGACCGTGAACATGCACTCGATCGGGATCGAGCACGAGGGCTACGCGATCAAGTCGGGCAGCTGGTACACGGAGCCGCAGTACGAGTCCTCCGCGGCGCTCGTCAAGTTCCTGGCCGGCAAGTTCGGCATCCCGCTGGACCGCGAGCACATCATCGGCCACGACGAGGTGCCGGGCGTCCTGGACGCCAATGTCGCGAGCCAGCACTGGGACCCGGGCCCCTTCTGGGACTGGAACCACTACATGTCCCTGATCGGCGCCCCGACCGGCGCCAGTGGCGCGGGCGGCCCGGTGAAGGCCGGCGAGCTGGTCCGGGTCGTGCCCCCGTTCACCACGGCCAACCAGCCGGCGCTGACGTACGGCGGCAACGACGTCGCCAAGCAGCCGGCGAACTTCGGCTACCTCTACACCTCGCCCTCCACGACGGCGTCGAAGATCGTCGACCCGTACATGCCGAACGTGAAGTCCACCGACGGACCGAACTGGGGCAACAAGGTCGTGGCAGGCGGCGCGTACGTGGTCGCCGAGTCGAAGTCCGACTGGACCGCCATCTGGTACGGCGGCAAGAAGGCCTGGTTCCAGAACCCCGGCGGCCAGTTCACCAAGCCGGTGGCCAAGACCGCGCAGCCGGTCCTGAAGGCCAGGGCCGGCGCGACGTCCGTCCCCGTGTACGGGCGCGCCTACCCCGAGGACGCCGCCTACGAGGGCACCGGTGTCCCCATGCAGAAGCAGAACAACGACTCGCTGACGAAGTACAGCCTCCCTGCGGGCCAGGCCTACTCCCAGGCCGGGCCGGCGCAGGCGGGTGACTACTGGTTCGCGGGTACGTTCGCGGGCACGGCCGACAACGACCGCACGCTGGTGAAGGGGACCACGAACCTCTTCTACCCGATCCGCTACAACCACCGCATCGCCTGGGTGAAGGCGAGCGACGTCGAGCAGGCGAACAGCACGGTGCCGGACGCCGGGACCGACCGCTACAACATGATCGGCCGCGACAGCGCGGGCCGGATCTGGCAGTACCAGGGCACCGGCAGCGCCTCCTCCCCGTACTACCGCCGCTACCAGGCGGGCTACGGCTGGGGCGGCTACACGGCGATCACCGCGATGACCGCGCTGCGCGCCGACGGTACGGGCGACTTCGTGGCCCGCGACAAGGACGGCGTCCTCTGGTACTACCGGGGCAGCGGCAACCCGGACAAGCCGTACATGGCCCGGCTCAAGGTCGGCAGCGGCTGGAACCAGTACAGCAGCCTCAACGGCATGCGCGACCTCGACGGTGACGGCAAGGCCGACCTGATCGCCCGCAACAGCGTCGGCGACATCTATTTCTACAAGGGCACCGGCGAGCCGTCGAAGCCCTTCGAGCCCAAGGCGAAGATCGGGTACGGCTGGCAGATCTACGACCAGATCGTCTCCACCGGCGACCTCAACGGCGACGGCAAGGCGGACTTCGTGGCCCGGGACAAGTCCGGGGTCCTCTGGATCTACACGGGCACCGGTTCGGCCACCAAGCCGTACGACAAGCGGGTCAAGATCGGTTCGGGCTGGGGCAAGTACAAGCTGCTGCTCGGCCCGAGCGACCTGGACCGTGACGGCCGGGGCGACCTGGTCGGCGTGGACTCGGCCGGCGATTTCTGGTTCTACCACTCCACCGGCACGGTGACGGCCCCGTTCGCGACGAAGTCGCAGGTCGGGGACGGCTGGCAGATCTACGACACCCTGTTCTAGCCGACAGGACGTCCCCAGCGCGCGGGGCCCTTTCCCATCCGGCCGGGTGGGAAAGGGCCCCGCCGTCGTCCGGCGTGGGTTAGGGTACGGGGCATGTTCGCGCACTCGACCCGTAACTGGTGGTGGACCGCTCATCCGGCGGCCCACTGATCGCGCGTACACACTGACGCAGAGGCCGCCCGAGGGGCGGCCTTTTCCGTGTCCGCGGGCCGTTCCTCCCAGCTGATTCCCTGGAAGGAACCCACTCATGAGCTTCGACCGACTCCTGCGCGACGACTGCCCGCCGTTCGCCCTGCTGCGCCGCCGCACCCCCGGCCACGACCACGACACCGTCGAGGTGCTGATCGGCCGGGTGCACGAGGCGGACCGGCTCGCCGACGTGCCCGTCGGTGACCTGCCGTCGCTGGCGCTGGTGCCGTTCCGGCAGATCGCGGAGCGCGGTTTCGACGTGCGCGACGACGGCACGCCGCTCTCGGTCCTGGTCGCGGACGAGACGTACACGATGTCCCTGGACGAGGCGCTGGACGCGCTCCCCCGCCACGAAGTCCGCGTGGACGACGGGGCGTTCGACGTCGGCGACGAGGAGTACGCCGACACCGTGCGCCGGGTGATCGAGGACGAGATCGGCCGGGGCGAGGGCGCGAACTTCGTGATCCGGCGGACGTTCCGGGGCCGGATCGACGGGTTCGGCCGGGCGGACGCGCTGGCCCTGTTCCGGCGGCTGCTGGCGGGCGAGCGGGGCGCGTACTGGACGTTCGTGGTCTGCACCGGGGACAGGACGCTCGTCGGCGCGAGCCCCGAGGTGCATGTGCGGATGTCCGGCGGGACCGTCGTGATGAACCCGATCAGCGGCACCTACCGCTACCCCGCCGAGGGGCCCACCCCGGAGAGCCTGCTCGCCTTCCTCGGGGACCGCAAGGAGACCGAGGAGCTCTCCATGGTGGTCGACGAGGAGCTGAAGATGATGTGCACCGTCGGCGACATGGGCGGGGTGGTGATCGGCCCGCGCCTCAAGGAGATGGCCCATCTCGCGCACACCGAGTACGAGTTGCGCGGCCGCTCCTCGCTGGACGTGCGGGAGGTGCTGAAGGAGACCATGTTCGCGGCGACCGTCACCGGCTCCCCGGTGCAGAACGCCTGCCGGGTCATCGAGCGGTACGAGGACGGCGGGCGCGGCTACTACGCGGGCGCGCTGGCCCTGCTGCGCCGGGCGGCCGACGGCAGCCAGACCCTGGACTCGCCGATCCTGATCCGGACCGCCGACATCGACGCGGACGGCACGCTGCGGGTGCCGGTCGGGGCGACGCTGGTGCGCCACTCCGACCCGGACAGCGAGGTCGCGGAGACCCATGCCAAGGCGGCCGGGGTCCTCGCCGCCCTCGGCGTGCGCCCGGCCCGCCCGGAGGCGGAGCGGGAGCGGCCCCGGCTGGCCGCCGACCCCCGGGTGCGGGAGGCCCTGGACGCCCGGCGGGACGGGCTCGCCCCGTTCTGGCTGCGGATGCAGGAGCGCGCCGCCGACCGCACCGGCCACGCCCTGGTGGTGGACGGCGAGGACACGTTCACCGCGATGCTCGGGCACCTGCTGCGCGCCTCGGGGCTCGACGTCACCGTGCGCCGCTACGACGAGCCGGGGCTGCGGGACGTGGTGCGGGCGCACGAGGGGCCCGTGGTCCTCGGTCCGGGGCCGGGGAATCCGGGGGACGCGGCCGACCCGAAGATGCGGCTGCTGCGCGCGATGGCCGCCGAGCTGGTCCGGGACCACCGGCACGGGCTGCTCGGGGTGTGCCTGGGCCACGAGCTGATCGCGGCCGAACTGGGCCTGGAGATCGTCCGGAAGGCGGTGCCGTACCAGGGGGCGCAGACCCGCATCGACCTGTTCGGGCGGCCCGAGACGGTGGGCTTCTACAACAGCTTCACCGCGCGCTGCGACGACTCCGGGGCGGCGGAGCTGGCGGCGCACGGCATCGAGGCGAGCAGGGACGAGGTGTCCGGGGAGCTGCACGCGCTGCGCGGGGCCGGGTTCGCCTCGGTGCAGTTCCACCCGGAGTCGGTGCTGACGCTGCGCGGTGCGGCGATCGTGTCCGAGCTGCTGGCGGGGCTGCCGGTGCGCGGCTGAGCGGCGGGGTCAGGTCCCGGGGCGGGCCGGGACCAGGACGTTCCCGCTGTGGCGGCCGGCCAGGTAGTCGCCGACGTTCTCGACGGTGGCGTCGATGATCTGGCCGACCGCGTCCTCGGTGTAGTACGCCTGGTGCGAGGTGACGATGACGTTCGGGAAGGTCACGAGCCGGGCCAGGGTGTCGTCGTCCACGCCCTCCAGGGACTTGTCCAGGAAGAACAGCCCGGCCTCCGCCTCGTACACGTCGAGTCCGACGCCGAGGAAGCGGCCCGCGCGCAACTCCCCGACCAGGGCCGAGGTGTCGACGAGGCCGCCCCGGCTGGAGTTGACCAGGATCGCGTCGTCCTTCATCAGGGCGAGGGCGTCCTGGTCGATGAGGTGGTGCGTCGACGGGAGCAGCGGCACGTGCAGGCTGACCAGGTCGGACTCCGCGAGCAGCCGTTCCTTGTCGACGTACCGCATGCCCAGCTCGGCGCAGGCCGGGTTCTCGGCGACGTCCCAGCCGAGCAGCTTCATGCCGAAGCCGTGCGCGATCCGGGTGAACGCCTCGCCGATCTTGCCGGTGCCGATGACGCCCGCCGTGCGGCCGTGCATGTCGCGGCCGAGGAGCCCGTCAAGCCGGAAGTCGAAGTCGCGGGTGCGGCCCGCGGCCCGGATGACCCGGCGGTTGACCGCCATGGCGAGGGTCCAGGCGAACTCCGCGACCGAGTACGGCGAGTAGGAGGAGACCCGGGCGACGCGCAGGGCCAGGCGCTCGGCGACGTCCAGGTCGATGTTGTTGAAGCCGGTGGAACGCTGGGCGATCATCTGGGTGCCGCCCGCCGCGAGGGTCTGGAGGACCGCGCCGCCCAGGTCGGCGTTGACGCTGGTGGAGATGACCTCGTAGCCCGCCGCGATGGGGGCGGTGTCCCGGTTCAGGAAGACGTCGAGGCAGCGGACTTCGTGCTTCCCGGCGAACGCCTTCTCGATCAGCGGCTTCTCGTCGGACTGCACTCCGAAGGCCAGGATCTCCACGACGTCTCCCCTGTCTGCGTGCTGGGCGCTGCCGGTCACCGCGAATATACGACCGGGCGCCCCGCCCCGCCGCTCAGGCGTCGTCCAGGCCGCGCTCTATGGCGTACCGCACCAGCTCGACCCGGTTGTGCAGCTGGAGCTTGCCCAGGGTGTTCTGCACGTGGTTCTGCACGGTCCGGTGCGAGATGACGAGCCGTTCCGCGATCTGCTTGTACGAGAGCCCCTTGGCCACCAGCCGCAGCACCTCGGTCTCCCGGTCGGTGAGCTGCGGGGCCCTGGGCTCGTCGGACGCGGCCGGTGCGGGCTCCGAGGCCAGCCTGCGGTACTCGCCGAGGACCAGGCCGGCCAGGCCCGGGGTGAAGACGGCGTCGCCGGCGGCGGTGCGGCGGACGGCCTCGGTCAGCTCCTGGGTGCTCGCCGACTTCATCAGGTAGCCGGTGGCCCCGGACTTGACCGCCTCCAGGACGTCGGCGTGCTCGCCGCTGGCGGAGAGCACCAGGACCCGCAGGCCGGGCTGGCTGCCGACGAGTTCCTTGCAGACCTGCACCCCGGGCATGCCGGGCAGATTGAGGTCGAGGACCAGGACGTCCGGGGTGACGGCGCCTGCCCGGCGTACGGCCTGGGGCCCGTCGCCCGCGGTGGCGACCACGTCGAAACCCGCCTCGGTGAGGTCGCGGGCCACGGCGTCGCGCCACATCGGGTGGTCGTCCACCACCATCACCCTGATCGCCGGCTGCCCGGTGCCCTCTTCGTGTGTCGTGCTCATCGGACCGATCCCGCCTTCCCCCGTGAAACCTTGGGAACCTTCAACTCGACCTCGGTGCCCTGTCCTGGCACCGAGATCAACTCTGCCGTACCGCCCAGGTCGCGCAGTCGGCCGCGGATCGACAGGGCGACCCCGAGCCGCCCCTCCCCCTCGGCCTGCGCGAGCCGTCCCTCGGGGATGCCGGGTCCGTCGTCCCGGACCGTGACGACGACCTCGTCCGGCCAGTCCTCCAGCAGGATCCACGCCTGGGCGCCCTCGCCCGCGTGCACCCGGACATTGTCCAGGGCGGCGCCGACCGCGGCCGCCAGCTCCGTCGCCGCGGCGGACGGCAGCAGCACCGGGGCGCCGGGCTCCGCGAAGCTGGTCCGGGAGCCCGCGTGCGGGGCGAGCAGGGCGCGCAGATCGGTCTCGCCGCCGTCGTCCTGCTCGTCCTCGTCCGTCTCGACGGTCCGGACGACGGCGCCCTCGGAGGCGTCCTCGGAGAGCCGGGTCGGCGGCACGAGGCCACTGGAGACCAGGGTGCGCAGGGCGACCTCCTGCTCCCCGGCCATCCGGCCGAGTTCCGCCGCCTCGCCGCCGATCGCGGCGCCGCGCCGCTGGACCATCGCGAGGACCTGGAGCACGCCGTCGTGGATGTCCCGGGCGAGCCGCTCGCGTTCGCGGGTGGCGGCCTCGATCTCCAGGGCGCGGGCGAGGGTGCGCTCACTGGCCCGGGCGACCTCCACCACGTAACCGATGGCGATGGAGGCCACCCAGACCAGCATCACGTTGTGCAGGGTGTCGCGGCTGGGCTCGCCGCGCTCGATGAGGTTGGCGACGGCGACCAGGCTGGAGGCGAAGCCCGCCCAGCGCCAGCCGCCCTTGATCGCGAAGGCCAGGACGGAACCGGCGGTCCAGATGGACGGCAGCGTCGGCCCGTCGACGTGCTGCGCCTGGAAGTCGGCGAGCGGGGTGACCACGATCCCGATGAGGGCGATGCCCAGGTCCGCGCCCAGGAAGCGCCGGGTGCAGGCGGCCGCGCCGGACACCTTCGGCAGGGTGGCGAGCGTCCAGACCGCCATCAGCGACAGGAAGGCGATCGCTATCCAGGGCCGTTCGTAGTCGTGCCGGGCGAAGGCGGCGAGCAGGACCGCGTAGAGCATCGTCAGCACGCGGTACGCCGTCAGGGCACGCCACAGCGGCTGCTCCACCGACATCCGGACCACGCGTACGCGTTTGACCATGCTCTTCTCCCCCGTCCCCCGGCGGACCGCTCAGGTGCTGTCGCCGTCGCCGTCCGTCTTCTTCGCGGCCTCGGCCCGGCGCTTGGCCTCGTCGGCGATCTGCCGCTTGGCGGCGGTCGCGTAGATGTCGACGTACTCCTGGCCCGAGAGCTTCATGATCTCGTACATCACCTCGTCGGTGACCGAGCGCAGGATGAAGCGGTCGCCGTCCATGCCGTGGTAGCGGCTGAAGTCGAGCGGCTTGCCGATCCGGATGCCGGGCCGCATCAGCTTGGGGATGATCTGGCCGGGCGGCTGGATCTTCTCCGTGTCGATCATCGCGACGGGGATGACCGGCGCCCCGGTGGCGAGCGCGACGCGGGCGAGGCCGCCGGGCTTGCCCCGGTAGAGCCGGCCGTCGGGCGACCGGGTGCCCTCGGGGTAGATGCCGAAGAGGCCGCCGCTCTCCACGACCTGGATGCCCGCGCGGATCGCCGCCTCACCGGCGCCGCGCGCGCCGGAGCGGTCGACGGGGAGCTGGCCGACGCCCTTGAAGAACGCGGCGGTGAGCTTGCCCTTCACCCCCGGCGCGGTGAAGTACTCGGCCTTCGCGATGAAGGTCACCTTGCGGTCCAGGACGGCCGGCAGGAAGAAGGAGTCGGAGAACGACAGGTGGTTGCTGGCGAGGATCGCGGGCCCGCGCGCGGGAATGTTCTCCAGGCCCTCCACCCACGGCCTGAAGGCGAGCTTCAGCGACCCGCCGATGGAGAACTTCATAGCGCCGTAGATCAACTCGGATGCCTCCTGTGTGCTGTCCGACAGACCTTAACCCGCCGTGTCCCCCATCCTCCCGCCAAGCGCGGTCGGGTGTCCGCGGACCGGGGCGCGACGGCCCTGGTCGGTGTCGGCCCGGTCGCGTACGGTGAAGTAATCCTCGCGTACCCCGTACATCCTTCCGAACTCCCCTTCCGCTCCCCCCGCTCGCTCCCCCGCGAGCCTCATGAACAGGAGACCCCGGTGCCGGTCCTTCCCGGAGCCGAGCCGTTCCGCCACGAGGGCGGAGAGGTCGGCGTCCTCCTCTGTCACGGATTCACCGGTTCCCCCCAGTCGCTGCGCCCCTGGGCCGAGTATCTGGCCGAGCGCGGCCTCACGGTCTCGCTGCCGCTGCTCCCCGGGCACGGCACGCGCTGGCAGGACATGCAGGTGACCGGCTGGCAGGACTGGTACGCGGAGGTGGACCGGGAGCTCCGCGGGCTGCTGGAGCGCTGCGAGCGGGTGTTCGTCTTCGGGCTCTCGATGGGCGGCGCGCTGGCCCTGCGGCTGGCCGCGAAGCACGGGGACGCGGTCAGCGGTCTGGTGCTCGTCAATCCGGCCAACAAGGTGCACGGCCTCGCGGCGCACGCGCTGCCGGTGGTCCGCCATCTGGTTCCGACGACTAAGGGCCTGGTCAGCGACATCGCCCTGGAGGGCGTCGCGGAGGTGGGCTACGACCGGGTGCCGCTGCACGCGGCGCATTCGGTGCGCAGGTTCTTCCGGCTGGTCGACGGCGACCTGCCGCAGGTCACCCAGCCGCTCCTGCTGCTGCACAGCCCGCGGGACCACGTCGTCCCGCCCGCGGACTCGGCCCGCATCCTGAGCCGCGTCTCCTCGACGGATGTCCGCGAGGTCCTGCTGGAACAGAGCTACCACGTGGCGACGTTGGACCATGATGCGAAGCGGATCTTCGACGAGAGCCATGCGTTCATCGGCCGCCTCGCTCCGAGCGAGAAGGATCAGGGCGGGAAGAAGGGGAGCACGTCCGGTGGCTGAGCACGACGCGGAGCGCGCGGGCAGCGAGGAGGAGCGCGAGCCGTTCCCCGTGGAGGGGGCGGCCGTCGCCGACGACGACGGCAAGGGCGCGGCACCCGACGCACCGGCCGGTGCGGGGGACGGACCGCTGGACGAGGACGCCGTCTGGCGGGCCATCGTGGAGGGGTACGGGGAGGAGCCGCCGGACCCGCCGGGCGCGCGGCCCTTCCGGTCGGTCGAGGACCTGGCGATGCCGGACGACGGCCCGCTGACCGCCCCGGCCGCGGACAAGGGGCTCGGCAAGCGGCCGCCGAAGCCGAAGCCGGAGGAGGACCGGCCGCTCGGCGGCTCGGTGGTCTTCGCGCCGGGCGTGGGCCCTCGCGACTACGAGCCGGCCGACCCCGACGCGCCCGGCGCGGGCACCGGGGACGACGACGAGGGGCACTTCGTGCCGCCGGAGCCGCCGCCGCTGCCGGAGGCCGACGTCACGGCGAAGTTCGCCTGGCTCGCGGTGGTCGGCGGGCCGGTGCTGATGCTGCTCGCGGTGCTGCTGTCCTGGGAGATGACCTGGTGGCTGACGACGGTCTGCGTCGGCGGCTTCCTGGGCGGTTTCGTGACGCTGGTGGCGCGGATGGACTCCGACGACGACGGTGACGACGACCCGGGGCGGGGCGCGGTGGTCTAGGACCTGTCCGCCGGGACCCTGAGTGCGGCCAGTACCGGGCGGTGGTCGGTCGCCGCCCGCAGGTCGGCCTCGCGCACTCCGGGCAGCCCGTCCGGGACCCCGCAGCCGAGGACCTCGATGCCGCCGGTGGCGAAGACGGCG
Organism: Streptomyces sp. NPDC052299; assembly: GCF_040679335.1. Taxonomy (NCBI): domain Bacteria; kingdom Bacillati; phylum Actinomycetota; class Actinomycetes; order Kitasatosporales; family Streptomycetaceae; genus Streptomyces; species Streptomyces sp. NPDC052299. Next base: position 125,314 of record NZ_JBFAUP010000016.1, read on the forward strand.
TCGATCCGGCGGCGCGGCTCGTGCGCGGGGAAGGTGTACTCGCCGCCCTGCGGCTCGGTCTCCCAGCAGTCCTGGTAGCGCCCGGCCAGCCGCCGGAAGGCCCGCCCGCTCGGTACGTCGTTGAGGTCACCGGCGACGACGGCGTGCTCCGCGCCCAGCGCGTCCACGGTCTCCGTCAGCCGCTCCGCCTGGGCCAGCCGCTCCTGCCGCTGGAGGCTGAGGTGGCAGCTGACCACCCCGACCCGGGCGCCCGCGAACCGGACCACGGCGGTGGCGAAACCCCGGCGGTGCAGGCCCGGGGTGCGCGGCAGCAGGATGTCCTCGGTGCGCTCGACCGTGGCGCGCAGCGAGCACAGCAGCAGCGGCCCGGCGGCGGTGGCGCCCCCGCCGAGGATCACCAGGTCGGTGGCGGCGGCGAGCCGGGCGGCGTACTTGCGCCAGCGGAAGAAGCGCGGCGCCTCCTGGACGAGGACCAGGTCGGGGGCGCAGGCGCGGATGACGCGGGCGAGGGCCGCGCGGTCGTCGCGCATCGAGCGGATGTTGTAGCTGAGCACGCGGATGACGGCCGAACCGTCCGGCTCGGTGCGCGAATCGGGCAGCGACATCGTGGCCATGCCCTCACGATACGGCGGACGCCCGCCGCTCCAGGTCGTGTCCGCGAAGTGTCGTCTGGCCCACGACGCCTGGCACGCACTCTCGCGGCGTTGCCGGGGTGCCCAAGTAGCTCCGCTACGAGGGCACCCCGGCGCCTTGCGAGAGCACGCACCAGACGCCGCAGGCCCCGCCCTTCGGGCGGACGACGCCACTTCGCGGACACTCCCGGGGCGCGACGGGCGTCCGGCGTTTTGGACGTGCGGCTGGGCTCAGCCCTGGCGGGCCAGGTCCGCTGCGCCCACGAGCCCCGCCTTGCCGCCGAGTTGGGCGGCGAGGACCTGCGCGTGCGGGCGCCATTCGCCGCCGATCAGCCAGCGCCGGAACGACTTGCGGATCGGGTCGAGGACGAGCTCGCCCTCGTCCGAGACGCCGCCGCCGACGATGAAGGCCGACGGGTCGAACAGCGAGGCCAGGTCCGCGAGTCCGGCGCCGGCCCAGCGGGCCAGCTCGCGGAACGAGTCGATGGCCACCGGGCAGCCCTGGCGGGCCGCCTCGCTGATGTGCTTGCCCTCGATGCCGTCCACGGTGCCGTCGCCGAGCGCCAGCAGGATCGTGGCGTTCTCCGGGGTGGCGTTGGCGCGCTGCTTCGCGTACCGCACCAGGGCGCGGCCGGAGGCGTACTGCTCCCAGCAGCCCTGGCTGCCGCAGCCGCAGAGCAGGCCGTCCGGGACGACCCGGATGTGGCCGAACTCGGCGGCCACGCCGAAGCGTCCGCGGCGCAGCTTGTTGCCGATGATGATGCCGCCGCCGAGGCCGGTGCCCAGCGTGATGCAGATGACGTCGTCGTGGCCCTGGCCGGCGCCGAAGCGGTATTCGCCCCAGGCGGCGGCGTTGGCGTCGTTCTCCACGACGACGGGGAGGCCGACGCGCTGCTCGACCTTGTCCTTGAGCGGTTCGTGGCGCCAGTTGATGTTGGGCGCGAACAGCACGGTGGCCCGCTTGTCGTCCACGTATCCGGCCGCGCCGATGCCGACGGCGTCGACCTGGTGCCCGGCGCTCGCGCCGGAGACCGCCGCCGCGATGGCGTCCACGATGGCTTCGGCCGTCGGCGGGGTCGGCACCTTGAAGGTCGAGAGGATGTGGCCCTCTTCGTCGACCACTCCAGCTGCGATCTTCGTGCCGCCGATATCGACGCCGATGGTGAGTCCCATGAATCCCTCAGTTCCGGTCGAGCCCCGCTGAGGCAACCGTACCCGAGGCCGGGCCCCGTCCTGTCCGGCGCCGGTCAGTCCAGGTCGATGTGTTCGCCGGCGCCGGGCCCCTCGTCCCGGGGGCCTCCGGGGCCTTCCGCCTTCTTTTCGGTGCCCGCGGGGTCCCCCGCCCCCCGGGTCCAGCGGCCTTCCTGGCCCTGGACCGCCGAGCGGTAGGCGGCGAGCAGTTCGTTACCGGCCGCCGCGATGTGATCGAAAACGTCTGGATTGCGCTCGATCACGGGCTCCACGACCGCCTTGGCCTGCTGGATGACCTGCTGCACGGCACCCTGCGCGGCCAGTCCGAGGAGCGGCGCCTGGAACGAGCCGAGCTTGTCGGACACCGCGTCCATCAGCTTGCGCAGCTCCTCGGCGGCGGAGCCGGGCGGCGGGCCGTAGGCGGCGCGGCGGCGGGCCTGCTCGGCGGCGAGGTCCTCGGCGCACGCGTCGGCCCAGGCGTCGTCGTCGGCGGGGCGATCGGTGGCTTCGCTCATGGCGGACTCCAGGGGGCTTCGTGGCCGGCGGCCCGGCATACCGGACACGTACCTTCGACGGTACCCGAACGGTGGTACGCCGTTCAGCCCGTCCGGGGCCAGAGCGCGGGATCGGGCGTGAAGCGGACCCGGAGCACGCCGTCGGTGAGGGCCGCGCCGGAGACGGTGCAGCGGCGCAGCGCGGGTTCCAGGGGGACGATGCGGTGGAACGGGCCGACGGTCAGGAGGAGTTCGCCGCCGCGCCGGACGAGCTGGAGGTCCTTCTTGACGGCGCCGGGGAGCCGCAGGCACCAGACGAGTATCCCGTCGCCGTCCGGCCCGCCCGCTTCCTCGGTCCACCAGGGGTCCGGGGCCCGGCCGCCCTCCTCGCCGGTGCCGGGGACGGCGAGTTCACCGTTGTCACCGGCCAGGGCCAGGAGGTCGTCCGGACCCTGCGGGTCGCGGCCGAGGTGGGCGATCCGGACCGGGGCGGCCCCCGCGTCCGCCCAGTGGCCGAGGGACTTCTCCTGCTGGGCGGCGAGCGCGGCGAAGAAGGGGTCCGGGGAGTGGCCGGGCAGCATCCGGTTGGCGACCGGCGCCTCGGCGCGCAGCCCGTGCAGGGCGAGGCCGGTGCGGGCGGCGCTCAGGGCCTCGTCGGCGGCCGGGCCCGGCTCGGCGACGAGCCGGAGGGTGGTGGCCCGGTCCTCGATCAGTGCCTGGACCTGGGCCAGTTCGGCGTCGCGCCGGGCGGCGGCCTCGTACAGCCACTGGGCGGGCATGGGCACACCGGCCAGCTGGGCGAGCATCGGGCGCAGGGCGCGGGCGGCCTGGCGCTCCTGGGGCAGCAGCCGGCGCAGGTAGCGGCGGAGCTGTTCGGGCAGGGCGAGCAGGCGGAGCGCGTCGCGCAGGGGCGGGAGGTCCACGACGAGGAGGTCGTACCCCTCGTCGGACCAGTCGCCGTGGGTGGCGCGGCGCAGGGCGTGGAGCAGGGCGAGTGCGCCGCTGCCGGGGAGTTCGGTCAGCTCCTCGCCGTCCAGCGGGTTGCCGCCGAGCAGTTCGAGGACGGACGACAACTGCTCCTGGAGGGCGAGGAGTTCGTCGCGGAAGTGGGCGGCGGAGTCGGTCCGGACGGACCGCAGCCGCTCGGTGACCGGGGTGGGGGCGGCGGCGTCGGGGAAGCCGGGTATCGGGTCGGCGGAGATCAGCAGGGTGCGGGCGCCGTCGCGGGCCGCGGCGAGCGCGGTGGCCGCCGCGACGGTGGTACGGCCGGCTCCGCCGGGTCCGGTGACCAGGACCGTACGCACGTGCTCAGCCCTTCGGGACGGACTCGACGCGCTTCTTCAGGCCGGCGAGGGCGCGGTCGATGATGACCTTCTCCGCCTTGCGCTTGATCATGCCGAGCATGGGGATCTTCACGTCGACGGTGAGCCGGTAGGTGACCTCGGTGCGGTCGCCGTCGCCGAGCGGCGCGAGCGCGTAGGAGCCGTCGATGGCGCGCAGCATCTGGGACTTGACCAGGGTCCAGCTGACCTCGTAGTCGCCGATCCAGGTGTAGGCGAGGGTGTGGTCGTCCTTGATCGCGCCGGCGTCCAGGACGAGTCGGACCTTCTCGGCGCGGCCGTGCTCGTCGGTGCCGAGGACCTCGGCCTCCTTGACCTCTCCGGTCCACTCCGGGTAGCGCTCGAAGTCGGCGATCACACCCATGACGTCGGCCGGCGCCGCCTCGATCGTGATGCTCGAGCTGGTGTGTTCAGCCATCGCTGTGGCCCTCCAGTGCGGTGTACCGGTACGTCGGCAGGAGCCTGCCGCCAGAAGGCTATCGCGTGCGCCCGGCGGCCCGTCCCAGGGTGGGGCGGTTCACCACTCCAGCGCCCAGGGCCGGCCGGTGGAGGCGAAGTGGCCGACGTTCACGCATTCGGTGGCGCCGATCCGCATCCGGCGGGCCAGCGGCTGGTGGACGTGGCCGAAGAGGGAGTAGCGGGGACGGGTGCGGCGGATGGCGTCGAGGAGCGCCCGGCTGCCGCGCTCGAAGCGGCGGGCCACGGTGTCGTAGACCAGCTCGGGCACCTCGGGCGGGATGTGGGTGCAGAGCACGTCGACCTCGCCGACCGCCTCGATCTTGGCGGCGTACTCCTCGTCGTCGATCTCGTACGGGGTGCGCATCGGCGTGCGCAGGCCGCCGCCGACGAAGCCGAAGACGCGGCCGCCGATCTCGACGCGCTCGCCGTCCAGGACGGTGGTGCCGGGGGCGGCGTACTCGGGCCACAGGGCGGGGATGTCGACGTTGCCGTAGGTGGCGTACGTCGGGGTGGGCAGCGCGGCGAACATCTCGGCGTACTGCCTGCGGACCGCTTCGGTGATCGCGGCGTTGCGGTCCATGCCCTGCCACAGCCCCCGGCCGAAGGCGCGGGCCTCCTCGAAGCGGCGGGCGGTGCGCAGGGCGACGATCCGGTCGGCGTTCTCGACGCCGAAGAGGTCGGGGAAGATGCCGCGCGAGTGGTCGGCGTAGTCGAGGAAGAGGACCAGGTCACCGAGGCAGATCAGGGCGTCGGCGCCGTCCCCGGCGCGGGCCAGCGCCTCGGTGTTGCCGTGCACGTCGCTGACCACATGGACGCGGGTGTTCGCTCCTGCTCGCATGAAAACAGCCTAGAGCCTGCGCCAAGGCCCCGGACCTGCGGTTACTTCCTGGTGTGTGTACGGGTGGACTACTGTGCGCGAAAGGACGTCCCGATATGTGTGACGCATAAGACATCTGGCCGGAACCCCCTATCCGGAACCGAGTACTGGTGGGTAACGTCCGGGCAGTCCAGTCGTGCTCACCCCACTGAGCACCCGCCATCTTGGACCGCGCCGGTGCGTCACACAGAGCCGTGGCACCGGAGCCCGATGAGGAGCAGCAGTCTTGCGCGAGTTCAGCCTTCCGGCCCTGTACGAGGTCCCCTCGGACGGCAACCTGACGGATCTCATCCGCCGCAATGCCGCTCAGCATCCCGACGTCGCGGTGATGAGCCGCAAGGTGGCGGGCGTCTGGACGGACGTCACCGCCACGCAGTTCCTGGCCGAGGTCCGGTCGGCCGCGAAGGGCCTGATCGCGGCGGGCGTCGAGCCCGGCGACCGGGTCGCCCTGATGTCGCGCACCCGCTACGAGTGGGTGCTGCTGGACTTCGCGATCTGGAGCGCGGGCGCGGTCACCGTGCCGGTGTACGAGACCAGCTCGCCCGAGCAGGTGCAGTGGATCCTCGGTGACTCAGGGGCCGTCGCGGTGCTGGTCGAGAGCGACGTCCACGCCGCCGCGGTCGCCTCCGTGCGCGACCGGCTCCCCGGGCTGCGGCACGTCTGGCAGATCGAGAAGGGCGCCGTCGACACGCTGCGGACCGAGGGGGAAGGGGTCTCCGAGGAGACCGTGGACCTGCGCAGCGCGGCGGCGCGGGCGGACGACCCGGCCACCATCGTCTACACCTCGGGCACAACGGGCCGCCCCAAGGGCTGCGTCCTGACGCACCGCAGCTTCTTCGCGGAGTGCGGGAACGTGGTGGAGCGCCTGAAGCCCCTGTTCCGCACCGGCGAGTGCTCGGTCCTGCTCTTCCTGCCCGCCGCCCACGTCTTCGGACGGCTGGTCGAGGTGGCCTCGGTGATGGCGCCGATCAAGCTCGGCTGCGTCCCGGACATCAAGAACCTCACCGACGAGCTGGCCGCGTTCCGGCCGACGCTGATCCTCGGCGTGCCGCGCGTCTTCGAGAAGGTCTACAACGCGGCGCGCGCCAAGGCGCAGGCCGACGGCAAGGGCAAGATCTTCGACCGGGCCGCCGACACGGCGATCGCCTACAGCCGCGCGCTGGGCACCCCGCAGGGCCCCTCGCTGGGCCTGAAGTTCCGGCACAAGGTCTTCGACCGCCTGGTCTACGGCAAGCTGCGCGCGGTGCTCGGCGGGCGCGGCGAGCACGCGATCTCCGGCGGCGCCCCGCTCGGCGAGCGCCTCGGCCACTTCTACCGGGGCATCGGCTTCACCGTCCTGGAGGGCTACGGCCTGACCGAGTCCTGCGCGGCCACCGCCTTCAACCCCTGGGACCGGCAGAAGATCGGCACGGTCGGCCAGCCGCTCCCCGGCTCCGTGGTGCGCATCGCGGACGACGGCGAGGTGCTGCTCCACGGCGAGCACCTGTTCTCCGGCTACTGGAACAACGAGGCGGCGACGGCCGAGGCGCTGGCGGACGGCTGGTTCCACACCGGGGACATCGGCACGCTGGACGAGGACGGCTACCTCGCGATCACCGGCCGCAAGAAGGAGATCATCGTCACGGCCGGCGGCAAGAACGTCGCGCCCGCCGTCATCGAGGACCGCATCCGCGGCCACGCCCTGGTGGCGGAGTGCATGGTGGTCGGCGACGGGCGGCCCTTCGTGGGCGCGCTGGTGACGCTGGACGAGGAGTTCCTGGGCCGCTGGGCCGAGGAGCACGGCAAGCCGGCCGGTTCGACCGCGCTGTCGCTGCGCGAGGACCCGGAGCTGATCGCCGAGGTGCAGCGCGCGGTGGACGACGGCAACGCGGCGGTCTCCAAGGCCGAGTCCGTACGCAAGTTCCGCATCCTGGGCGCCCAGTTCACCGAGGAGGCGGGCCACATCACGCCGTCGCTGAAGCTGAAGCGGAACGTGGTGGCGAAGGACTTCGCGGACGAGGTGGAGTCGATCTACCGCTCGTGAGACGTACGAGGACGAGGGGGCCCGCGCCGATGTGGTGCGGGCCCCCTCGTCGTCGTGTCAGAGCAGTGCGCGCAGCCGCTCCGCGAGCAGGTCCCAGCGCCACTTCTCCTCGACCCAGGCCCGGCCCCGCTCGCCCATGCGCCGCCGCAGCTCCGCGTCGCCCAGCAGCACGGTGATCCGCTCCGCCGCCTCGCCGGGCTCGCCGCCGCGCACCACCCAGCCGGTCTCGCCGTCCAGCACCGCGTCCGGGGCGCCGCCGGAGTCGCCGGCCACCACCGGCAGCCCGGTCGCGGACGCCTCCAGGTAGACGATGCCCAGGCCCTCCACGTCCAGGCCGCCGCGCCGGGTCCGGCAGGGCATCGCGAAGACGTCGCCGGCCCCGTAGTGCGCGGGCAGCTCGGACCAGGGCACCGGCCCGGTGAACCGCACGGAGTCCGCCACACCGGTGCGCGCGGCGAGCCGCCGCAGGTCGTCCTCGTAGGGCCCGCCGCCCACGATCAGCAGGACCGCGTCCGGCTGGGCGGCCAGGATCGCGGGCATCGCGAGGATCAGGGTGTCCTGGCCCTTGCGGGGCACCAGCCGGGACACGCAGACCACGACGGGCCGTTCGGTGAGCCCGAGCCGGGCCCGGACCTCGTCGCCGCCGGAGTCGGGGCGGAACGTCTTCTCGTCCACCCCGGGGGGCAGCTGCACCATGCGGCGGGCGGCGGCCGGGCTCAGCGCGGCGGCGATCCGGGAGCGGGTGTACTCGCCGAGGTAGGTCAGCGTGTCGGTGCCCTCGCCGATCCGGCGCAGCAGCTGCCGGGACGCGGGCAGCTGGGCCCAGGCCGCTTCGTGGCCGTGCGTGGTGGCGACGAGCCGGCGGGCGCCCGCCTCGCGCAGCGCCGGGCCCATCAGGCCGAGCGGTGCGGCGGCGCCGAACCAGACGGACGAGCAGCCGTGCGCGCGCAGCAGCTCGGTGGCGCGCCGGGTCACCCGCGGGGTCGGCAGCAGCATCGTCGTGCGGTCGCGGACGACGGTGAAGGGCTGCTCGGCGTCGAAGGCGGCGGTGGCGGCCGCGCCCTCGGCCCCGCGCTTCCAGGTGGAGGCGTAGACGACGACCCGGTCGGGGTCGAGCCGCAGCGCCATATTGTGCAGGAACGCCTGGATGCCTCCCGGGCGGGGCGGGAAGTCGTTGGTCACGATCAAGGTCTTGTCCATCGCCGCCGACAGTACCGGGCCCCGGCGGCCGTGCCTGATGGCCCGCGCACAGGGCGTACGGGCATCATGGCTGTTTCGTACGGCGTACAGGACGGGTGAGGGCAGGTCATGACGGGTTCCAGCGGCACGCGTCCGGCGGCCTTCGCGGTGTGGGCGCTCACCAGGGCGGTGCTGCTGCTCTGGGTGACGAAGGTGGTCACCCCGCCCGGGCTCGACGTGACGAGCGACGTGTCGGTGATCTACCACGGCTGGTCCGAGGTGCTGCGCTCCGGCACCTACCCGGAGTCCGACGTCACCTGGCAGTACCCGCCGGTGGCCGCCCTGGCGATCCTCTCCCCCGCCCTGCTGCCGTTCCTGGACTACGCCACGGCCTTCTTCGTGCTGGCGTTCCTGTGCGACGCGCTGGTCCTGGGGCTGCTGCTGCGGGCGAGCGACGGTCCGGGCCGCCGGGCCGCCGGGGTGTGGGTGTGGGTGGCGGGCGTCCCGCTGCTCGGCACGACCGCGTACGCCCGGTACGACGTGATGGTGACGGCCGTGGCGGTGGCGGCGCTGCTGGCCGGGCTGCGGCACCCCCGGATCCTGGGGGCGCTGGCCGCGTTCGGGGCGCTGCTGAAGGTGTGGCCGGCGCTGCTGCTGGCCGGGACGGCCCGGGGGCGCGCGACCCGGCTGGCCTGGGGGACGGCGGCCGCGGTGGCGGCCGGGCTGCTGCTGGTGTGCGTGGCGGCGGCGCCGGGCGCGCTGGCGTTCCTCGGCTTCCAGCGGGACCGGGGCACCGAGGTCGAGTCGCTGGGGGCGCTGGTCTTCCACGTGTGGCGGCAGTTCGGCTGGGAGGGCCGGGTGGAGCTGCACTACGGCTCGCTGGAGTTCCTGGGGCCGCACGTCCCGCTGGTGAGCACGCTGGCGCTGGGGCTGAGCGTGGCCGCCTTCGGCTGGCTGCTGGTGTGGCGGCTGCGGGCGCGGACGTTCGGGGTGAGTACGCCGGCGGACGCCGCGTTCACGGCGGTGCTGCTGTTCACCACGACGAGCCGGGTGATCAGCCCGCAGTACATGCTGTGGCTGGTCGGTCTCGCGGCGGTGTGCCTGGTGCTGCGGGAGAGCCGGATGATGTGGCCGGCCGTGCTGGTGGTGGCGGCCACGGGGGTGACGCAGCTGGAGTTCCCGATCGGCTTCGTCCACGTGGTGACGAGCGACGCGCAGGGGCTGACGCTGATGTTCCTGCGCAACGGACTGCTGGTCGCCGCGTCCGTGCTGGCGGCGGTGCGGCTGTGGCGCGACACCGTACGGGTGCCGAGCGGCGGGGCGACGGCGAAGGCGGCGGAGCCCGCGCTCAGCCCAGCCGGTCGCGCAGATACACCCGCCAGCGCGCCGTGAAGTCCTGCGGGGTGGTGCCGAGGACCTCGTGCAGGGCGTCCTCGACCGCCCCGTCGCGCCCGTGGTGGGCGCCGACGGCCCGGTAGAAGGCGAACAGCTTCTCCTCGCCCCAGCGGTCCGCGATCAGCTCGCAGGCCAGCCAGCCGCCCTCGTACGCCTGCGCCAGCCGGTCCGCCTCCCCCGCGAAGGCGAAGTCCTCGTCCTCGGGCAGCCCGGCCGGTACGTCACCGGCCCGGACCGCGTCGGCCAGCTCGGGCGCGATCTCCTCGGCGGTGCGGTCCTGGTCCCGGTAGGCCGCCCAGTCCGCGAAGCCCTCGGAGAGCCAGGTCGGGGTGGCCGAGGAGGTCCTTCTGCGGGTGGCCACATGGGCGGTCTCGTGGGTGAGGACGACGTGCTGCCCGAACCCGCCGAGCAGGGCGTACGCCTCCGGGTTGACGATCACCCGGTCGGCGGGGGCCTTCCCGGTGGAGCCGGTCTCACCGGTGGTGACGGCCGCTATGCCCTTGTAGTTCGAGGCGGGCGACCCGAGCAGCCGGCCCATCTCCGTCACGCTGTCCGGCACCAGCACGACCACGCGCCCCGCCCACCGCTCCGGCCAGGCGGCGGAGACCGCGGGCACCGCCTCGTCCGCCGTCGCCGCGATGGCGGCCAGCTCGTCCCGTGAGCGGCCGACGCCCATGACCAGGCTGTGCTTCCCGCGCACCACCTCGATGTCGCCCTGCTCCCACAGCTGCCCGGCGCTGCCGTCGGCGGCCCGGTCCGCGGTGACGTACCAGCGGCCGTCCGCCGGGTTCCGGGCCAGGTCCACGACCCGGTCGACGGAGACGGGGGCGCTGTCGTAGCCGGCGATCCGGTAGCCGAGCGTGACGTCGGCGGTGACCCGGTCCGCCCCGTGCGGGGTAAGGCGGGTCAGCCGGTACGCCCAGGAGCCGAGCGGCACGTCCGCCAGCCGGGCGACCTCCCGGCGCTGGGCGGTGCGCAGCGCGGTGGCGTCCGGGTCGACGGCGGCGGCGTAGCCGGCCGGGTCGTGGTGCAGCACGGCGGCGGCGCGCCGGTCCAGGGTGGCGCGGACGCCCCGGGAGGTGCTGTCGGGCGCCCGGTCGGCCGGGGCGGAGCAGGCGGCGGCGCACAGCAGCGCGGCGAGGACGGCCCCCTCCGCCCGCCGCCGCCCGCCACGTATGCGCACCCGTTCGACCACATGACGAGCGTACGGGCTGTCGCCGGGCTCAGACCCGGGTGACCGAGGAGACGGGCATCATCCCGACGGGGTCGTAGCGGACCGGGGCGCCCGGGTACGGGGCGTGGATGACCTGGCCGTTCCCCACGTACATCGCGATGTGACTGGCGTCCGCCCGGTAGGCGACGAGGTCCCCGGGGCGGGCCTCGGAGAGCGGCACCATGTGCCCGGCGTACCGCTGGGCCTGCGAGGTCCGGGGCAGGCTCACCCCGGCCTGGGCCCAGGCCCACTGCATCAGCCCGGAGCAGTCGAAGCCGGAGGGCCCGTTGGCGCCCCACACGTACGGCCGGCCGAGCGCCTGCTGTGCGGCCAGGACGGCCGCCGCGGCGCGGGCGGAACCCACCGGGAGCCCGGCCAGGAGTCCGGCGCCCGGATCGCGGCCGTCGCGGGAGGCGCGGGCCAGGGCGGCCCGTTCGGAGGCCGGCAGCGACTTCAGCAGCTGCCTGGCGCGGGCGAGCTTGCGCTCGACGGTCCGCTTGTGGCGGCTGACGGCCTCCCGGCGGCTCTCCAGGCCGGCCAGTGAGCGGGCGGCCTCGGCCCGGGTCTGGGCGAGCGCCCGCTGGGCCCTGCGCAGTTCGGCGAGGGCGGTGGCCCGGTGGGCGTCGGCGATGGTGACGGCGGAGGCCCGGTCGAGGTAGCTGTCGGGGTCCGAGGTGAGCAGCAGGGCCAGCGAGGGGTCGATGCCGCCCGCGCGGTACTCCGCCCGGGCTGCCGAGCCCAGCTCCTCGCGCATCCGGTTGATGCGTTCCTGGCCCCGGGCGGCCCGGTCCTGGGCCCGGCTGTACTCGCCGCGCAGCCGGGCCACGTCCTCACCGGCCCTGTTGTACTGCTCGGTGGCGCGCTCGGCCTCGGCGTAGAGGCGGTCGACGCGCGCCCCGGCGGACTGCGGGGTGTCGTGCGGCTCCGCGTGCGCGGGGGCGGCGCCGAGCGTGGCGGCCGCGGTCGCGGCGGCCGCCGTCAGGACGGTGGCCCGGGCACCCCGACCGGTACCGGGCTGTGTGGAACGGCGATGGGACCCCACAGGACGCCGCGCTCCCTTCCGCTGTACGCAGACGCGCGGCCCCTGCCGCCCGGGCGGGCGGACCGACGCACGGGAGCCGCGACAGACGGCAGACAGTAGCCGCGCGATCACGGAGCGGACAAAGACGCGCCGGACCGGCGGGGGCCACACACAGTGACGCCCCGCCGGTGACCTGTGGTCTCCGGCGGGGCGGGCGTCAGTACGGGGCGCGCGAATTCGCCCGTTCGGGCGCGGTTCAGATGCGCACTGCGGCGTAGATGCTGCCGATGGTGCTCATCGACTCGTAGCGGACGTACGCGCCGGGGTACGGGGCGTGCAGGACCTGGCCGTTGCCGGCGTAGAGGCCCACGTGCTCGTTGCCGTTGAAGAAGACCAGGTCGCCGGGGGCCAGCTGGCTGACGCCGATCCGGTGCCCCTGGTTGACCTGGGTATAGGTGGTGCGGGTGATGTTGACGCCGGCCTGGGCGTAGGCCCACATGGTCAGGCCCGAGCAGTCGAAGGAGTTGGGGCCGGTGGCCGCGGGCACGTACGGCTTGCCCAGCCGGGTGGCGGCGGCGTTGAGGGCGGCGGCGCCGAGGCCGGAGGCGGGGACCTCGTTGCCGAGCTCGACGCGGCTGCCGGCGTCGCGGCTCGCGCGGGCCTCGTCCTGGCGCAGCTTCTCGCGCTCGGCCGCGGTGAGGGTGTTCAGCAGGCGGCGGGCCTCGGCCAGCTTCTCCTGCTGCTGCTTCTTCTTCTCACCGAGCGTCTTGCGGACGGAGGCGAGGTCGCTCAGCTTGTCCTGGGCCTCCTTGCGCTGCTGCGCGAGGGCCCGCTGCTTCTCCTGGACCTTCGACAGGGCCTCGGTCTGCTTGGCCGTCAGCTGGTCGAGCGCGGACGCCTGGTCGAGGAAGCTGTCCGGGTCGGAGGAGAGGAAGAGCTGCACGGAGGGGTCGATGCCTCCGGAGCGGTACTGCGCGGCGGCGAGGGAACCGAGGCCGGACCGGAGCTGGTTGAGCTCCTCCTGGCCGCGGGCCACCTTGTCCTGGATCGCGCCGATCTGCTTCTCGAGCTTCTCCTGCTTCTCCTTGGCCCCGTTGTACTGCTCGGTGGCGGCACCGGCCTCGTGGTAGAGCTTGTCGACCTTCGCCTTGACCTCGCTCTTGGTCGGCTTGGGGTCGGCGTGGGCGGCCTGGGAGGACAGGGCGACGGCCGCGGCTGCGGTCGCGGTGAGCACGGTCACACGAGTGCGGCTCGGCTGCTTGGGACGACGGTGGGACGCCACGAAGGCGAGCTCCTTCTTCCTCGAGCCGCCTACCGGATCTGTGGGGGAGGAGGTCCCCGGCTCCGTGCACGTCACGGACTCGGCGGTTCCTTCGCCGCCACCCCGGATGGGTGATCGACCGCGCGAAGGTTCGAGGCCCGACCCTAGTGACCATCTTGTGATCAGTTCAAATCCTCGCAGGAAAAATCTCGTCACACACGGCACTTCTTTACCCACACCCCACGGCGCGTAGCGGCGACTTGACGGTCCGTTCCCTGATCTCGGGCGAACTCTCCGCAAGGAGCGCTAAACCCGCGAAAGCCGCTTCAGGAGCAAGGCGGACGCAACGGGCCTCGCCCCCGCCTTCGCCACTCCGTCGGCCACCTCGCGGTCGGTGGAGACCACCACCACGGGCCGGCCCGGGGGCTCCGCGCGCGCCAGTTGGCGGATCAGCTCGTCGGCGGTGACCCCCGGCTTGCTGAACAGCACCCGCACCCCGCGCGGCGGCGCGAGGAGCACCGGAGCGGCCAGCTCCGCCCCGTCGAACACACACGTCATCTCCGCGCCCGTGCGCGCCGCGAGGACCGAGAGCCCGCCGAGCAGCCGCAGCCGCTGCTTCTCCAACGGCATCTGCGGATAACCCGTCTTGGTGACGTTGTAGCCGTCCACGATCAGATGGGCCTGCGGCAGCGCCAGCAGCTGGTCGAGCAGCGCCGGGTCGGTCTCCGAAAGGGCCCTGGCCGCGATGTCCTTGGGCGACATCCGGCCCGGCTCCACCGCGTCCGCGCTGTCCGCCGGCCGCATCGTGGAAGGCGGCAGCGCCAGTTCGCGCCGCAGCCCGCCGGCCGCTTCGAGCACCGTGTCCAGCAGCAGCCGCAGCCGCATGTCCTCGACGGAGCGCCCCTCCCGGGCCGCCCTGCGACTCGCCTCGACGGACGCCTCAGCCTCCCCGAGCCGCGCCCTCAGCCGCCGGGTCTCGCTCTCGGCGGCGGACACCTGGGCGGCCGTCTCGGCGCGTACGGACTCGGTCTCGGCCCTGGCCTTGCGCAGCGCCGCCTCACCGCGCTTGACCTCGCTGAGCGCACTGCGCAGCTTGCGCTGGAGGGAGTCCGCCTCCTTGCGGGCGGCGTCCAGTTCGGCGCGGAGCCGTTCCGTCTCGCTCTTCGTGTGGGCCCTGGCCTCGGCCAGCTCCGCGCGCAGCCGCGCCACTTCGCGCCGGTTCTCCTCGCCGGCCCGCTCGGCGTCCGCGCGCTGGACCTCCTCGCCGGCCGCCGCGACCAGCTTGACCCAGCCGTCCGGGCGCAGCACGTACGCCGCCGCCGCCACGTCCACCGGGTCGGCGGCGGCGGGCGGCGCGCCGGACTCCAGGGCAGCCGCCAGCTCGGGCTGGGCCTCCCGGAACCGGTCACCGATGCGGCGGCGGAACCCGTCGTCGTTCGCCACCGCGGCCGCCATGGCGGTCCCGGCGAACTTGGCGCGCCGGGAGGCCGTGAAGCGGGCGTACTGCCTCAGCTGGGCGGGCAGTTCGGCGACCGTGAGGCCGCCGAACGCGTCGGAGACCAGTGCGACGACCCGGCGCCTTACCCCTTCGGGCAGCGGGCGGTCGAGCGCCTCCACGGCGTCGTCGGCCCCGTTGGCCGACGCGGCGCCGCCCTCGGGCTGCTCCACCATCCGTCACCCCATTGTGTTGTCTCCGCACGGCCCCGTCAGGAGTCGGCACCCGGCCTGTCGACGAGCTCGATCTGGTCCACCGCGTTGCACCAACGACAACGGACCGACTCGATGGTCTCACTGACCACCTCGCGTTCCTCGACGCTCGACTCACCGGCCAGGTCGAGGTGCACGTACTCCACGACCTTCGAGGACCGCGTCACGTCGAAGCGCGTGAGGTTCCCGCAGAGCGTGCAGCGCCAGCGGGTCGTGTCGGTCGGCTGGGGAACGGTCGTCATCGTGCGTCCTCTTTCGTCGAGCCGAGAGCTGCCGGACAAGGGTCTCGCGGTGCGCCGTCGAACTGCGGATGTCCACCCGTCACCCTACGGCCTCGGCGCATCTCCCCGGCACGGCGAGGCGGTCTGTCCCGTTCGCTCCGTTTGCGTCATGCTCTGTTCATGATCGATCGGCGGGCCGCCGCGGGCAGGCTCCTGCGCGCGGCCACTTCGGGCGGGCCACCGGTGACGTACGCCCTCATCGCCCTGTGCTGCGCGGTCTTCGTGATCAGCCCGCTCTCCGGCTTCGTTCCGGTGCGCGGCGGGGCCGACGCGCTGCTCGCCGCTCAGGCGGGCTACTTCGAGCGGTGGGGCGTGATCCCGAGCGAGCTGTGGGACGGCTCGGCGCACGCCCTGCTCACCCCCTTCACCGCGCTGTTCGTGCACGGCAGCTGGCTGCACCTGCTGGGCAACATGCTGTTCCTGTACGTGTTCGGCGCGATGGCCGAGGAACGCATGGGGCACACCGAGTTCGCGCTGTTCTACCTGGGCTGCGGCTATCTGGCGCTGCTCGCGTACGCCGCCGCGCACGCCACGTCCGACCAGACGCTCGTCGGCGCGTCGGGGGCGATCTCGGCGGTGCTGGGGGCGTTCCTCTACCTCTTCCCCCGGGCCCGGGTGACCAGCGTCTTCCCGTTCCTGCTGTTCCTGCCGCTGCGCTTCCCCGCGTGGGTGGTGCTGATCTTCTGGTTCGTGCTCCAGTGGCTGGCGGCCGAGGGCGCGGGAAGCGGCCCGGGCGTGGCGTACCTGGCCCACGTCGTCGGCTTCGCGACCGGCTTCCTCTACGCCTGGGGTCGCTACAGGCGCGACACCGGAGGCCCTAGAGTGAAGGCTCCAGCCACGGCCACCGAGGGAGAAACACAGCCGTGATCACCGCGATCGTGCTCATCAAAACCAGCGTGGACCGGATTCCCGAGATCGCCGAGGCCATCGCCGCGCTGGACAGCGTCAGCGAGGTCTTCTCGGTCACCGGCACCTACGACCTGATCGCCATGGTCCGGGTGGCCAAGCACGACGACCTGGCCGAGGTCATCCCCGGCCGGATCAGCAAGATCCAGGGCGTCGAGGCGACCGACACCCACGTCGCCTTCCGTACGTACTCGCAGCACGACCTGGAGGCCGCGTTCTCCATCGGCCTGGACGCGTAACGGCGTACGCCGAAGCCGGGTACGGACCCCGTACCCGGCGGACCCACCGGCGCGTCAGACCTGAGCGGCGCCCCGGTCCGGCACGCAACGGCCGTCCTCGGTGCGGTACTTCCAGCGGGCCCCGTCGCTCACCAGCTCCCGGACCGCGCGCAGGAAGCGCTCGACGTGCTCGTCCGGGGTCCCGGCGCCGAAGCTGACGCGGATCGCGTTCAGGGACCGTTCGCCGGGCCGGGCCTCCGGCGCACCGCACTCCCCTGCCTCGCCCGGGTCGCTGCCGAGCAGGGTGCGCACGAGCGGGTGGGCGCAGAAGAGGCCGTCGCGCACCCCGATGCCGTACTCGGCGGAGAGGGCGGCGGCGAAGTGGGAGCTGTTCCAGCCCTCCACCACGAACGAGATCACGCCGACCCTCGGCGCGTCGTCCCCGAACAGCGAGAGCACCTTCACCTCGGGGACCTCGGCCAGCCCCGCCAGGACCTCGCGGACGAGGTGCTGCTCGCGGGCGACCAGCCGGTCGAATCCGGCCTCGGTGAGCGCCTTGCAGGCGGAGGCGATGGAGTAGACGCCGATGACGTTGGGCGAGCCGGCCTCGTGGCGGGCGGCCGTGGTGTGCCACTCGACGTCCACGCCGCCGTCCGCCCGCCGGGCCACCGTGCGGGAGGCGCCGCCGCCCGCCAGGTACGGCTCGGCCTCGCACAGCCAGTCCGCCCGGCCGGCCAGCACGCCCGAGCCGAAGGGCGCGTACAGCTTGTGCCCGGAGAAGGCGACCCAGTCCACGTCGAGCTCGGCGATGTCCACGGGGTGGTGCGGGGCGAGCTGGGCGGCGTCCAGGACGATCCGCGCACCGTGGGCGTGCGCGGCGGCGGCCAGCTCCCGTACCGGCCACAGCTCGCCGGTCACGTTGGAGGCGCCGGTGACGCAGACCAGCGCGGGGCCGTGGGGCTCACGGTCCGCGAGGGCCCGCTCCAGTGTGGCGACGGCCTGGGCGGGGGTGCGCGGGGCGTTCAGGTAGGTGACGCGGGCGTCGCGCCAGGGCAGCAGCGAGGCGTGGTGCTCGGTCTCGAAGACGAAGACCTGGCAGTCGGCGGGCAGCGCGGCGGCCAGCAGGTTCAGCGAGTCCGTGGTGGACCGGGTGAAGACCACCTGGTCCTCGGGGCGGCAGCCCAGGAACTCCGCCACCGTGGCCCGGCTCGACTCGAAGAGGTCCGTGGAGAGCTGCGAGAGGTATCCGGCACCCCGGTGCACGCTGCCGTAGTACGGGGCGTACGCGGCCACGTCGTCCCAGACCCGCTTCAGCGCCGGGGCGCTCGCCGCGTAGTCCAGCGCGGCGTAGCCGACCTCACCACCGGTGACCAGCGGGACGAGGACATCCTCGCCCAGAACCGGCAGCGGGGCACAAAGCGACTGGTCGGCGGCAGCGGTGAAGACAGACATGGCGAACTCCCGTAACAGGCAGGCGAATTCCGCGCGCCGACGCAGACGTGGCGGCACGGAGAGGAAGAGAAGAAGGGTGTGCGGAGAAGGGCCTCGGGCCCTAACGCATTCGCTTGCTCACAAGAGGCTCCCTGAGGACCAAGGACCCCACGGGTGGACGTCTCGCGACGTCGAGGGGTCCGCGCTTGCCGCAGACCTCGCTGCCTGCGGCCTGGTCTTCACCCGGGGCACCCCGCCACGGACGGAGGGTTGCCGGACAGCGGGCCGGGGCCGTAGTCGCTGTCACTCATGACCTGCGCAGCATCTTGCCATACGTACGGGAACGCGCAAGGCGCAGTCCGCGATCCGGACTGCGCCCTGCCGCACACCGACGCGCTCAGGCGTTGCTGGCGACGACCCATCTCTCCAGCGCCCGCCCGGCCGCACCCGAGTCGATCGCCTCGGCGGCCTTCTCCATACCCGCCCGGATCTGCTCGGTGAGCGACCCCTCGCCCGGGTCCAGCGCCACCAGCGCCGCCGCCGAGTTGAGCAGCACGGCGTCCCGCACCGGACCGGTCTCCCCGGCCAGCAGCCGGCGCGCCACGTCCGCGTTGTACGAGGCGTCCGCGCCGCGCAGCGCCTCCACCGGGACCAGCTCGACGCCCACGTCGCGCGGGTCGAAGGTCTCCTCGCGGACCACGCCGTCCCGGGCCACCCAGACCCGCGAGGTCGCGGTGGTGGTCAGCTCGTCCAGCCCGTCGTCGCCGCGGAAGACCAGGGCGGAGTTGCCCCGCTCGGCAAGGACGCCCGCGACGATGGGGGCCATGCGCAGGTCGGCCACCCCGATCGCCTGGGAGCGCACCCGGGCCGGATTGGTGAGCGGGCCCAGGATGTTGAACGTGGTCGGCGCGCCGAGCTCCGCGCGCGCCTTGGCCGCGTGGCGCAGGGCGGGGTGGAACTTCACCGCGAAGCAGAAGGTGATGCCCGCCTCCTCGGCCACCTCCACGACGCGCTGCGGGGACAGCTCCAGGTTCACGCCGAGCTTGCCCAGCACGTCGGAGGAGCCGCTGGCCGACGAGGCGGAGCGGCTGCCGTGCTTGACGACCTTGGCGCCCGTCCCCGCGATCACGATGGCGGACATGGTCGAGATGTTGACGGTCTTGGCCATGTCGCCGCCGGTGCCGACGATGTCGACGGTGCGGCCGGGGACCTCGATGGTCGTGGCGTGCTCGTACATCGCGCGGACCAGGCCGGTGACCTCGGTGACCGTCTCGCCCTTCGCGCGCAGGGCGACCGCGAATCCGGCGATCTGCGCGTCGGTCGCCTCGCCGCTCATGACGCGGTCCATGGCCCACGCGGTGGCGTCGGCGCTCAGGTCCTCGCCGCGCAGCAGGGGGGTCAGCACGCTGGGCCAGGAGAAGGCCGCCACGCTGTCGCCGCCGTCCGGGGTCACAACGTTCATGGTCCGCTCCTGGGGTCCACAGCCGATAAGGGATCGGCTCCACCCTATCGAGCCCCGGAGACGGCAAAGAGCCCCGTCCAGCGGATGGACGGGGCTCTCGCCGTGGCGATCAGAACGGGTGATCAGTGGTGGCCGTGGCCGCTGGTGATCTCCTTGTACTCCTCGGCGGTGGGCTTGGCGATCTGGTTGTTCTCGCCGTACAGGCTCTTGCTGAGCCGCGCCCGAACCTTGGTGACCGCGGAGACCTTGCGCTCCACGCCGTTCTCGTCGACCGTCGGGCCGATCTCGAGCGGCTTGTACTGCTCGTGCGCGGTGAGCTTGTACCGGGCCTCCGGCGACAGCGGCTCGTGGACCTCGACGAACTCACCGTGCGGCAGGCGCTTGATGAGCCCGGACTCGCGGCCGTGCAGCACCTTCTCCTTGTCGCGGCGCTGAAGGCCGAGGCAGATCCGCCGGGTCACGATGAACGAGATGACCGGGCCGACGAAGAAGGCGATACGGACGAACCAGCTGATCGAGTTGAGCGAGAGGCTGAAGTGCGTCGCCCAGATGTCGTTGCCGCCACCGATCAGCATGACGAAGTAGATCGTCACCCAGGCGACACCGAGGGCCGTCCGGGTCGGCGCGTTGCGCGGCTTGTCCAGGATGTGGTGCTCGCGCTTGTCGCCGGTGATCCAGGACTCGATGAACGGCCACAGGGCCAGCGCACCGAGCACCACACCGAACAGGACGAGCGGGATGAAGACACCCAGGACCAGCGTGTGGCCCCAGAGGTTGATCTCCCAGCCCGGCATCACACGGACGAAGCCCTCGGCGAAGCCCATGTACCAGTCCGGCTGGGCGCCCGTGGACACCTGGTCGGGGCGGTACGGGCCGATGGCCCAGATCGGGTTGATCGAGGCGATCGCCGCGATGATCGCGATGAAGCCGAAGACCAGGAAGAAGAACCCGCCGGCCTTCGCCATGTACACCGGCAGCAGGGGCATGCCGACGACGTTCTTGTTGGTGCGTCCGGGACCCGCGAACTGGGTGTGCTTGTGGTAGAAGACCAGGATGAGGTGGCCGACCACGAGCCCGAGCATGATGCCCGGCAGCAGCAGGATGTGGATCGAGTAGAACCTCGCGATGATGTCGCCGCCGGGGAACTCCCCGCCGAACAGGAACATCGAGATGTACGTACCCACGATCGGCGTCGACAGGATCGCGCCCTGGGTGAAGCGGACACCGGTACCGGAGAGCAGGTCGTCCGGCAGCGAGTAACCGGTGAAACCGGTGAACATGCCGAGGACGAACAGCAGGAAGCCGAACAGCCAGTTGATCTCGCGCGGCTTGCGGTACGCGCCGGTGAAGAACACGCGCATCATGTGCACGAACATGCCGGCCAGGAAGATGACCGCGGCCCAGTGGTGGATCTGCCGGACCAGCAGACCACCGCGGACGTCGAAGCTGATGTCCAGCGTCGAGGCGTAAGCCTCCGACATCCGGATGCCCTGCATGGGCTCGTACGGGCCGTGGTAGACGACCTCGTTCATGCTCGGGTGGAAGAACAGCGTCAGGTACACACCCGTGAGGATGATGATGATGAAGCTGTAGAGGCAGATCTCACCGAGCATGAAGGACCAGTGGTCCGGGAAGATCTTGCGCATGTTGGCCTTGGCGAGGGAGTAGATCCCCAGCCGTCCGTCGGCCCAGTCGGCCACCCGCTCACCGGCGGGCGCCTTGCGGTTGCCCGGCGCCGCTGCGCCGGGTGTGTTCGTCGCAGTACTCATCCGCGCTCCCAGAATGCAGGACCGACGGGCTCTTCGAAGTCACCGAGCGCCTGGAGGTTGCCCTCGCTGTTCACGCCGATCCGCAGCTGCGGAAGGGCGTGGCCGGCCGGACCGAAGATGACGCGGGCGCCGTCGGAGAGGTCGAAGGTGGACTGGTGGCACGGGCAGAGCACGTGGTGCGTCTGCTGCTCGTACAGGCTGATCGGGCAGCCGACGTGCGTGCAGATCTTCGAGAAGGCCACGATGCCCTCGTGCGCCCACTCGCGCTCGCGCTTGTCCTTGATGTCGTCCGGCTCGATGCGGATGATCATCAGGGCGGCCTTGGCGATCTGCGTCTGGAAGTCCTCGTCGTGCTCCTCCAGGCCCTCGGGCATGGCGAAGGTCAGCGAACCGACGACCACGTCCTCGGGACGCAGCGGCTCCATCGTGTTCATGTTGACGAGCTGCTTGCCCTCGGCCCACAGGGTCTTGCGGAGCTTCTTCTCCGGCAGCGGACCGAGGTCGCGCAGCAGCACCACACCGGAGAGCGGCACCAGGGCCAGCGCGCCGAACATGGTGTTGCGGATCAGCTTGCGCCGGCCGAGCGCGGACTCCCGGGCGCCGTCCGCGAAGTCGGACAGCACCTTCGCCTTGACCTCGGGCGTCGCCTCGATGGCGTGCCGGTCGTCGGCGACCTCGACGTCGGACATCAGGGTGCGCGCCCAGTGGACGGCACCCGCGCCGATCAGGAAGAGCGCCAGCCCCAGGGTCAGACCCAGGGAGAAGTTGAGCGCGCTGACATGACCGAACGGGAAGATGAAGACGATCTTGTCGACCGGGAAGATGACGTACGAGGCGATGAAGCCCACCGTCGCCAGCATGGACAACAGGAACATGGTCGCGACGGTGCGCTCGGAGCGCTTCGCGGCCCGCTCGTCGATGTCCTGGATGCGCGGCTTGTGGGCCGGCAGCCCCGGGTCGGCGAACGGGTCGTCGTGCGCCTGGTCCACCGCGCCGTGCGCGGCACCCTGCTCTTCGGGCAGGTTCTCTTCTGGAATCTCTTGGCTACTCATGACTTCTTGGCCTTAGCGGTGTGGGCCGCGACCCAAATGGCAACTGCGATCAGACCGCCCAGACCGAAGATCCAGCCGAACAGGCCCTCGCTGACCGGACCCAGACCACCGAGGCTGAGGCCGCCGGGGGACTCCGCTTCGGAGCCGTTCACGGTCTTGACGTAGGCGATGATGTCCCGCTTCTGCTTCTCGGGCATGGTCGAGTCCGGGAAGGACGGCATGCTCTGCGGGCCGGTCAGCATGGCCTCGTAGATGTGCTTCGGGCTCACGCCGTCCAGGTCGGGCGCGTACTTGCCGTGCGTCAGTGCGCCACCCTTGCCGGTGAAGTTGTGGCACTGCGCGCAGTTGGTACGGAACAGGTCGCCGCCCTTGGCGATGTCGGCGCCCTCGGGGCTGACCTGGCTCTTGGTCGGGACGACCGGACCGGCGCCGAGCGACGCGACGTAGGCCGCGAGCTGGTCGATCTCGGCCTGGCTGTAGATGACCTTCTTCTTCGGTACCTGGGCGCCCGGCTGCTGCGCGGGCATGCGGCCCGTACCGACCTGGAAGTCCACGGCGGCGGAGCCCACGCCGACAAGCTGCGGCCCGTCGGAGGTGCCCTGACCGCCGGTTCCGTGGCAGCTGGCGCAACCGACGGAGTACAGCTTCTTGCCCTCGTCGATGGCGAGGGACTGGGCGGTGTCGTCGGCCTGCGCCTTACTCGCGGGCGCGAACGCGGCGTACAGCCCCCCGGTGGCCGCCAGCGCGAGGAGTAGTACGACGACCGCCGCCAACGGATGGCGTCGTCGTGCGGAGAGCTTTTTCACGGATTACCCCGGTGTCAGGATCTTCTGCGTCGATGCTGGATGTGGTTCGGGCTCGGGCCCGGTTACTTGATCATGTAGATCGTGGCGAAGAGGCCGATCCACACGACATCGACGAAGTGCCAGTAATAGGACACGACGATGGCGGCGGTCGCCTGTTCATGGGTGAACCTCTTGGCCGCGTATGTCCTGCCCAGAACGAGCAGGAAGGCGATGAGACCGCCCGTCACATGCAGACCGTGGAAGCCGGTCGTCAGGTAGAACACCGAGCCGTACGGGTCGGAGGACAGCGAGAGGCCGTCCTTCTTCACCAGCTCGGTGTACTCGAAGACCTGGCCTCCGATGAAGATCGAACCCATCACGAAAGTGATCACGAACCAGGCACGGAGCTTCTTCACATCGCCCCGCTCCGCGGCGAAGACGCCGAGCTGGCAGGTGAGTGAGGAGAGCACCAGGATCGTGGTGTTCGTCGCCGAGAACGGGAAGTTCAGGGCGGACGCCATTTCCTTCCAGTGTTCCGGTCCGGTCACCGATCGCAGGGTGAAGTACATCGCGAAGAGGGCCGCGAAGAACATCAGCTCGGAGCTCAACCAGATGATGGTTCCGACGCTGGTGAGGTTCGGTCGATTGACCGACGGGTGCGCGTGCCCGGTTTCTACTGTCGTTGCTGTCGCCACGACCGACATTATGTCGGTCGCTTATCCCGCCCTCACTCCGGGGGGTGCCGTTCGGTGTGTCAGAGGGGTGTGTCCTGCCCGAACGGCCCATGGAAGGGCTGTGCGAACCGGTGCTGACACGCTGTCGGGCGGAGTACGATCCGCGCATCGGACGGCTCTCGTTCCCCGGGGGCCCCGAGTGCCCCGAAGACACGGATGTCACGGAGGAACCATGCAGCCGACCGCCACGGTCCTGGTCTACAGCGACAACGCGCACACCCGTGAGCAGGTGAGGCTGGCAGCAGGGCGCAGGCCCGCGGCGGACGTGCCACCGGTGGAGTTCCTGGAGTGCGCCACCCTGCCCGCCGTTCTGGACGCCCTGGAGCACGGGGGCGTCGACGTCTGCGTGCTGGACGGCGAGACCGCTCCGGCGGGCGGCATGGGCGTCTGCCGGCAGATCAAGGACGAGGTCTTCCGCTGCCCGCCGGTCCTGGTCCTCATCGGGCGCCCGCAGGACGCCTGGCTGGCCACCTGGAGCCGTGCGGACGCCGCGGTGACGCTGCCGGTGGAGCCGGTGGAGTTCGCGGACTCCCTGGCCGCCCTGCTGCGGACACGGCTGTCCGTGGGAGCCTGAGCCCCCACGGACCGGCCGCACGGTCAGACCTGGGGGCGCAGCCGCGCCGCCTTGACCGTGTCGACCCGCGGTGCGGTGGTGTCGTTGTTGAGGGCGCTGCCCTTCTGCCACTTGGCCCAGGAGAGGTTCCAGTCGCCGTAGCCGTTGTCGAAGGGCGTCATCGTCTCGCCGTCGCTGCCGACGACGCTGACGATGTCGCCCTCGCGCACGGTGTTGAAGAACCACTCGGCCTCGCTGGTGCTCATGCCGGTGCAGCCGTGGCTGACGTTGGCGTACCCCTGCGAGCCGGTGGACCACGGCGCGGCGTGCACGTATTCGCCGCTCCATGTCACCCGGGTGGCCCAGTAGACGTCGAGGTCGTACGAGTCGGAGGACCCGGCGGCGATCCCGATGGATTCCCCGCGCATACGTACGTACTGCTCCTTTCCGAGCACCACCTTGACGCCGTTGCGCGTGTCGAACCCGGGTTTGCCCGTGGTGACTGGGATGGTGTTGATCACCTCGCCGTTGCGGAGCACCGTCATGGAGTGCTCCGAGGCGTCCGTGATGGCCTCGATGCGGTCCCCCGTGGTGATCTTCAACGCCTTGGCGGGGGCCCCGTAGAGCGAGTTGGTGACCTTTATGCCGGTCAGGTTGGAGCTGACTTCGATGCTGGCCTTGGCCGGCCAGTACTCCTTGGGCCGGTAGTGGAGCGTCTTGTCGTCCACCCAGTACCAGGAGCCGGTGACCGAGGGCGTGGAGCGGACCCGCAGGCCGCGCTCGACGGTGGCGCGTGAGGCGTTGTCCGTGACGGGGGCGCTGAGCGTGGCCACGAGGGGCTGGCCGACGCCGTAGGTGCCCGCCTGGGGGCCGAAGGTGACCTTGAGGAACTTGGTGGCCTTGGCGGTGTCGAAGGACATCGTGCGGGTGCCGGGGGCCCCGTCGCCGTCCTCCATGCGGACCTTGACGGTGTAACGGGTCCCAGCGGCCAGCGGGGCGGTGGAGTGCCACCGGTGTCCGTCGGCGTCGAGTTCGCCCGCCAGGTGCCGTCCTGCGGCGTCCACGGCCGATACGTCGGTGATCCGGCCGTCGTCGGCGTCGACCCGGACCTCCAGCGGTTTGTCGGGGTCGACCTTCTTGCCGCCGTCGGGCGTGTTGAAGGACACCTCGTCGGCCGCGTCGAACGGCTGGGACGACAGGGGGTGATCGTCGGAACTCCCGCAGGCTGCCGCCCCGGCGACCAAGGTCGCGGCCAGCAGAGTGCAGCTCACTACGGGACGGAAGCGCGGCGTCTGGTTCATGGAATCACGCTAAGAACATTCGTCCGTTTCAGCGCGCGGGACGACTGCAAACGGGGGGCCGGCCACTTCGTGTCGAAGTGTCGGCCCCCCGTCAGGTGGAGCGGTGTGCTACCGGCGGACCGGTCTCACTGGGTGCGGTTCTCACCGCGGTAGTACTCGAATACCCAGCCGAAGAGGCCGACCAGGAGCAGCGGCGCCGAGAAGAACAGCAGCCACCAGCCGAAGACGACGCCCATGAAGGCGAAGGCACCGCCGATCGCCAGCGAGAGCGGCTGCCAGCTGTGCGGGGAGAAGAACCCCACCTCGCCGGCCTCGTCCGCGACGTCGGCCTCCTTGTTGTCCTGCGCCATCGCGTCGACCCGCCGGGCCGTAAAGGCCAGGTAGAAGCCGATCATGACGCTCAGGCCGAACGCCAGGAGCAGCGCGGTGGTGCCGACGGGCTCCTTCGACCACACGCCGTACGTGATGGCCATGATGAGGATGAACAGCGCCAGACCGAGGAACATCTTGCCCTGGATCTTCACTTGCCCGCCTCCTTGCCGCCCGCGAGGGCCTTGTCACCCTCGGAGGCGTGGTCCAGCTGCTCCAGCGCGGTGATCTCCGGGTGGTGCAGGTCGAACGCCGGGGATTCGGAGCGGATACGGGGCAGCGTGAGGAAGTTGTGCCGCGGCGGCGGGCAGGAAGTCGCCCACTCCAGCGAACGGCCGTAGCCCCACGGGTCGTCCACCTCGATCTTCTTGCCGTACTTGGCGGTCTTCCAGACGTTGTAGAAGAACGGCAGGATCGACAGGCCGAGCAGGAACGACGAGATGGTCGAGATGGTGTTCAGCGCGGTGAAGCCGTCCGCGGCGAGGTAGTCCGCGTAACGCCGCGGCATGCCCTCCGCGCCCAGCCAGTGCTGCACCAGGAACGTGCCGTGGAAGCCCACGAACAGCGTCCAGAAGGTGATCTTGCCGAGCCGCTCGTCCAGCATCTTGCCGGTGAACTTCGGCCACCAGAAGTGGAATCCGGAGAACATCGCGAACACCACGGTGCCGAAGACGACGTAGTGGAAGTGCGCGACCACGAAGTACGAGTCGGAGACGTGGAAGTCCATCGGCGGCGAGGCCAGGATGACGCCGGTCAGACCACCGAAGGTGAAGGTGATCAGGAAGCCGATCGCCCAGAGCATCGGCGTCTCGAAGGACAGCGAGCCCTTCCACATCGTGCCGATCCAGTTGAAGAACTTCACCCCGGTGGGCACCGCGATGAGGAACGTCATGAAGGAGAAGAACGGCAGCAGCACACCGCCGGTGACGTACATGTGGTGCGCCCACACGGTCACCGAGAGGCCGGCGATGGAGATCGTCGCGGCCACCAGGCCGATGTAACCGAACATCGGCTTGCGGCTGAAGACCGGGATCACTTCGGAAATGATCCCGAAGAATGGCAGGGCGATGATGTACACCTCTGGATGGCCGAAGAACCAGAAGAGGTGTTGCCACAGCAAGGCGCCGCCGTTGGCCGCGTCGAACACATGGGCACCGAACTTGCGGTCCGCCTCCAGGGCGAACAGCGCGGCCGCCAGGACCGGGAAGGCCAGCAGGACCAGCACACCGGTCAGCAGGACGTTCCAGACGAAGATCGGCATGCGGAACATCGTCATGCCGGGCGCGCGCATGCAGATGATCGTGGTGATGAAGTTGACCGAACCGAGGATCGTGCCGAAGCCGGAGAAGGCCAGACCCATGATCCACATGTCGGCGCCGACACCCGGCGAACGGACGGCGTCCGAGAGCGGGGAGTAGGCGAACCACCCGAAGTCGGCGGCACCCTGCGGGGTGAGGAAGCCGGCCACCGCGAGGATCGAGCCGAAGAGGTACAGCCAGTACGCGAACATGTTCAGCCGCGGGAACGCCACGTCGGGCGCGCCGATCTGCAGCGGCATGATCCAGTTCGCGAAGCCGGCGAACAGGGGCGTCGCGAACATCAGCAGCATGATCGTGCCGTGCATCGTGAACGCCTGGTTGAACTGCTCGTTCGACATGATCTGCGTGCCCGGCCGGGCCAGCTCGGCGCGCATGAAGAGCGCCATCAGGCCGCCGATGCAGAAGAAGGCGAACGATGTGACCAGGTACATCGTGCCGATCGTCTTGTGGTCAGTGGTGGTCAGCCACTTGACGACGACGTTTCCCGGCTGCTTGCGCCGGACCGGCAGCTCGTCCTCGTACGAGTCGTCTGCTGCCGCGGCACCCTGAGGTTCGTTGAGGATGCTCACAGTTTGTTCGTCTCCGCATTCCTGGCCGGGTCAGTCTGCTCGATGCCGGCCGGCACGTAGCCCGTCTGGCCCTTCTTCGCCAGCTCCTTGAGGTGCGCCTGATACTGCTCCGGGGAGACCACCTTGACGTTGAAGAGCATGCGCGAGTGGTCGACGCCGCAGAGCTCGGCGCACTTGCCGAGGAAGGTGCCCTCCTCGGTGGGGGTCACCTCGAAGGCGTTGGTGTGGCCCGGAATGACGTCCTGCTTCATGAGGAACGGCACCACCCAGAAGGAGTGGATGACGTCACGGGAAGTCAGGATGAAACGGACCTTCTCCCCCTTGGGCAGCCACAGGGTGGGACCCGGGTTACCGGTGTCCACGTCCTTGTCGCCCGGGATGCCGACGTCGTAGACGCCGTCCGCACCCTTGGGGAAGTCCTTGCGGAACCTGTTCGGGATGGCGTCGAGCTCCTTGGGGACCTCGTTGCCCGTGGCGGCGGAGCCGTCCACGTTCTCGATGTAGTTGAAGCCCCAGCTCCACTGGTAGCCGACCACGTTGATGGTGTGGGCGGGCTTCGGGGAGAGCGTGAGGAGCTTCGTCTCGTCCCGGGCGGTGAAGTAGAACAGCACCGAGACGATGATCAGGGGGACCACGGTGTACAGCGCCTCGATGGGCATGTTGTACCGGGTCTGCGGAGGTACCTCCACCTTGGTGCGGCTGCGCCGGTGGAAGATGACGCTCCACAGGATCAGGCCCCAGACCAGGACGCCCGTGGCGAGCGCTGCCGCCCACGAGCCCTGCCAGAGGGAAAGGATCCGTGGGGCCTCTTCCGTTACCGGCTTGGGCATACCAAGGCGGGGGAAGTCCTTGTACGTGCAACCGGTGGCGGTCGCCAGGATCAGGCCCGCAGTCAGCACCTGCGGCAGCTTCCGCCGCATCGGGCGCCGCGACGAGCGGTCGGAGCCGTTGGGACTCACGTAGCGCCTTCCCGAGAGTCTCGCCCGCACGGTCGGCGCGGCCGTCTCGCTGGTCGGTCGCCGACCCTGTACGGGCAGGGGTTTGGATGTTTATGCGGACCAAACCCTACTGGACGCTATTTGGGGTCGCGCGGGGAGGGTGCCCAACGCGCCGCCCGACTCCCCGAAGGGGTGGAATTCGCGCCTCCGGCCGCCATCTGACGCCCCCTCCACCTGGAGGAGCGGGCGGTGGGGGGCGGCGGGCGCGCTCCGGGCTAGCGTGACCGGGTGCCTTACTTCGACGCGGCGTCCGCCGCCCCCCTGCACCCCGTCGCCCGCCAGGCGCTGCTTGCCGCACTGGACGAGGGCTGGGCCGATCCGGCCCGGCTGTACCGCGAGGGACGCCGTGCCCGGCTGCTCCTCGACGCGGCCCGGGAGGCGGCGGCCGAGGCCGTCGGGTGCCGTCCCGACGAGCTCGTCTTCACCTCCTCGGGCACCCGGGCGGTGCATTCCGGAATTTCCGGCGCGCTCGCCGGGCGTCGGCGTGTCGGACGCCGTCTGGTGGTGTCGGCGGTCGAACACTCCTCGGTCCTCCACGCGGCGGCGGACCACGAGGACCGGGGCGGCACGGTCGCCCGGGTCCCGGTGGAGCGGACCGGCGCGGTGGACGCGGAGACGTTCGGGCGGGCGCTCACCGATGACACCGCGCTGGCCTGCCTCCAGTCCGCCAGCCACGAGGTGGGCACCGAGCAGCCGGTGGCCGAGGCGGCCGCGCTCTGCCGGGCGGCCGGAGTGCCGCTCCTCGTGGACGCGGCGCAGTCGCTGGCCTGGGGCCCGGTGCCGGAGGGCTGGTCGCTGCTGGCGGGCAGCGCGCACAAGTGGGGCGGGCCTGCCGGGGTCGGGCTGCTCGCGGTGCGCAAGGGGGTCCGGTTCGCGGTCCAGGGGCCCGCGGACGAGCGGGAGTCGGGGCGGGCGCCGGGGTTCGAGAACCTGCCGGCGATCGTCGCGGCGGCGGCGTCCCTGCGCGCGGTGCGGGCGGAGGCGGAGGCGGAGGGGGCCCGGCTGCGGGCGCTGGTGGACCGGATCCGGGCCCGGGTGCCCGCCCTGGTGCCCGATGTGGAGGTGGTCGGCGATCCGGTGCGGCGGCTGCCGCATCTGGTGACCTTCTCCTGTCTCTATGTCGACGGGGAGACCTTGCTCGGGGAGCTGGACCGGGCCGGTTTCTCCGTGTCGTCCGGTTCGTCCTGCACGAGCAGCACGCTGACGCCGAGCCATGTGCTCAAGGCGATGGGCGTGCTGTCGGAGGGGAACGTCCGCGTGTCGCTGCCCAGGGGCACCGCGGAGGAGGACGTCGACCGCTTCCTGGAGCTGCTGCCGGGCCTGGTCGCCGGGGTCCGCGAGAAGCTGGACGCGCCGGTGGCCCCGGCCTCCTCCCCCGCCCCGGACGACTCGCTGGTGGTCGACGCGCTGGGCAAGCGGTGCCCGGTCCCGGTGATCGAGCTCGCAAAGGTGATCGGAGGGGTGCCGGTGGGCGCCACGGTGACGGTGCTCTCCGACGACGAGGCGGCCCGGCTGGACATCCCGGCCTGGTGCGCGATGCGCGAGCAGGAGTACGTGGGCGAGGAGCCGGCGGACCGGGGCGCGGCCTATGTGGTCCGCCGGCTCTCCTGACGGGGTGCTCAGGCGAGGTGCGCGTGGACCTCGGCGGCGGCCTCGTGGCCGTACGCCTTGGTGAAGCGGTCCATGAAGTGGGTGCGGTGCAGGGTGTACTCCTGGGTGCCCACGGTCTCGATGACGAGGGTGGCGAGCATGCAGCCGACCTGCGCGGCGCGCTCCAGGCCGACGCCCCAGGCGAGGCCGGACAGGAATCCGGCCCGGAAGGCGTCGCCGACGCCGGTCGGGTCGGCCTTGACGTTCTCCTCGGGGCAGCCGACCTCGATCGGCTCCTCGCCGGCCCGCTCGATGCGCACGCCCTGGGCGCCGAGCGTGGTGACCCGGTGGCCGACCTTGCCGAGGATCTCCTCGTCGGTCCAGCCGGTCTTGGACTCGATGAGCCCCTTCTCATACTCGTTGGAGAAGAGGTACGTGGCGCCGTCGAGGAGGATGCGGATCTCGTCGCCGTCCATGCGGGCGATCTGCTGCGAGAAGTCGGCGGCGAACGGGATGCCGCGCGTCCGGCACTCCTCCGTGTGGCGGAGCATGCCCTCCGGGTCGTCGGCGCCGATGGAGACCAGGTCGAGGCCGCCCACGCGGTCGGCGACGGCCTTGAGCTCGATGAGGCGGGCCTCGCTCATGGCACCGGTGTAGAAGGAGCCGATCTGGTTGTGGTCGGCGTCCGTGGTGCAGACGAAGCGGGCGGTGTGCAGGACCTCGGAGATCCGCACACCGCTGGTGTCGACGCCGTGCCGTTCGAGCCAGGCGCGGTACTCGTCGAAGTCGGAGCCGGCCGCTCCGACCAGGATCGGCTTCGTGCCGAGCAGGCCCATGCCGAAGCAGATGTTCGCGGCGACGCCTCCCCTGCGTACGTCCAGGTTGTCGACCAGGAAGGAGAGCGAGACCGTGTGCAGCTGGTCGGCGACCAGCTGGTCGGCGAAGCGGCCGGGGAAGGTCATGAGGTGGTCGGTGGCGATGGAGCCGGTGACTGCGATACGCACGGGGAGACGTCTCCTGCGGAGGTCGAAGGGGAACGGATGTCCGCGTCCCAGGGGTGACGTGACAGTTCACGCTACCCGCTCCCGCTCGGCCCGAAGCGGAAAAACTACCCGATAGTAGGGCTTTCTTCGCGGGCTCCGTGGTGCCTACGGTGCCGTATGCCGAATCACATCGCCCCGCGCGACTCCGAGACCGGTCTGGCCGAGCTGCGCGGAGACTGCGCCCGGATGGCCCCGCACTGGGTGGCCCCCGCGAGGATCGCACCTGCCCGCGTCGCGCCCGCCCTGATCAACGGCGTCACCGTGCCGCCCGCCTCCGCCCGGCTGCTCGACGCGATGGAGGAGAGGCCCTAGGGAGACTCCGGGAACCAGCTGGCTCGTTGATCCGTCCCAGCTCTGTCCGCCCCACGCGGCGGGCCGTGCGCCGGCCGGGCGTACGACGGCGAAGCAGGCGAAGGAGCGATCCGGTGAGCACCGAGCGACCCGACAACGACGTGACCACCACCCGGCGGCGTTCCCCGCTGGTCGCGGCCTCGGTGGCGGCCGCCGTCCTGCTGGCCGGTGGCGGCGGAGCGTACTGGGCCGCGACCGCGGCGGACGGCGGCGACGACGGGACGCGGAGCACGGCGGCCGACGGCGGCTCCACTCCCCCGCCCCTGGCCCTGGACGACGCCGGAACGCCGACCGCCCCCTCCCGCGAGGGCATCGCCCCCGGCGAGCCCGATCCGCACGGCGGGCGGCTGGTCTACCGCGCGTCCGGCAAGCTGCCGGACGGGCCGGAGAAGGCCGCCGTCCAGCGCGCCGGGGGCACGGTCACGGCCGCCGAGGTCACCCGGCTGGCGAAGGCGCTCGGCCTCTCGGGCACCCCGCAGTCCGAGGCCACCTCCTGGAAGGTCGGGTCCGACGGGGACGGCTCGGGTCCGGTGCTGCGGGTGAACAAGCAGGCGCCGGGGAGCTGGACCTTCACCCGGTACGGCTCCGGCGGGACGGACAACTGCAAGAAGGGGGCCGTGTGCTCGGTGGCCCCGGGCGGCTCCGGGCAGCCGGTGGACGAGAAGACCGCGAAGGCCGCCGCCGCGCCGGTCCTGAAGGCGGCGGGCCAGGGCGGCGCGTCGCTGGACGCCGGTCAGGTCATGGGCTCGGCCCGGGTGGTCAACGCGGATCCGGTGGTGGACGGGCTGCCCACGTACGGCTGGGCGACCGGCATCCAGGTCGGACCGGACGGACAGGTGGCCGGGGGCGCCGGAAAGCTGAAGGCCCTGGAGAAGGGCGACGCCTATCCGGTGATCGGCGCGGCCGAGGCGCTGGAGCGGCTCAACGCGGCGCAGCCACCGGCCGGGGAGATCGGCGGGTGCGCCTCGCCGGCCCCGCTGTCGGACGGGGTCGGCTGCGGGGCGAAGACCGGCGCGGAGCGGCCCTCGACGACGGTGACGGTGGAGAAGGCGGTCTTCGGCCTGGCGGTGCACACGACGGGCGGCGAGCAGCTGCTCGTACCGTCCTGGATCTTCTCGGTGAAGCCGGCCGGGGGCGTCGGTGACACAGTCACGCAGGTGGCGGTGGACCCGCAGTATCTGAAGCCGGAGCCGGTGCCGGGCGAGTCCACGGGCGGCGGCGGTACGACGAAGGACCGGGCGGTCCAGTCGTACAGCGCGGACGGGCGGACGCTCGCGGTGACGTTCTGGGGCGGGGTGTGCAGCACCTACACCGCCGCGGCGCGTGAGGACGAAAACACGGTCCGGGTGACCGTGACGGAGAAGAAGGACCCGGGCAAGGTCTGCGTGATGATCGCGAAGGAGCTGACCCGCACGGTCACGCTGGAACGGCCGCTGGACGGCCGGAAGGTCGTGGACGAGGCGTCGGGCTCCGTGGTGCCGCGCGCCTGAGCCGCCCGGTAGGACATACGCCGACGGCGGCCCCGGGACCGAGGTCCCGGGGCCGCCGTCGTGAGGCCGTGGCGCGGCTCAGCTGAAGGAGTCGCCGCAGGCGCAGGAACCCGTGGCGTTCGGGTTGTCGATGGTGAAGCCCTGCTTCTCGATGGTGTCGACGAAGTCGACCGAGGCACCGCCCAGGTACGGGGCGCTCATGCGGTCGGTGACGACCTTCACGCCGTCGAAGTCCTTGACGACGTCGCCGTCGAGGGAGCGCTCGTCGAAGAAGAGCTGGTAGCGCAGGCCCGAGCAGCCGCCGGGCTGGACGGCGACGCGAAGCGCCAGGTCGTCACGGCCTTCCTGCTCCAGCAGGGCCTTGACCTTGGCTGCGGCGGCGTCGGACAGGAGGATGCCGTCGCTCACGGTGGTGGTCTCGTCCGATACGGACATCTGCTTCTCTCCCGGGTTGTACGGAGACTGCTTGCCGACGTTGCAACCGTCGGGGCCGCGGATTCATTCCGGGCCGAGCGCTTGCCTGTTCCCTTCATGCTCGCACACCCGTCCTGTGGGCGGATGCGTCACATTGACGCTTTCGGCATCGTCAAAGTGACGTGAAGCGGCTATGATAGATAGCGTCAATTAGACGAAAAGGCTTTCTCCACAGAGAAGTCCGCAGAAGAAAGGGTGCGTGACGTGACCACGGCCCACCCCGTCCAGGATCTCGATGTCCAGCCGACGCCGCTCGCCCTGCTCCTGCTGGGCCGCGACGCCGACCCCAGGAGCGAGCGCGGTGTCGAGTGCCCCGGCGACCTGCCCTCCCCGTCCGACCCGGACCTGGTGGCCCGCGCCCGCGCGGCCAAGGAGAAGCTGGGCGACAAGGTCTTCGTCCTGGGTCACCACTACCAGCGCGACGAGGTCATCCAGTTCGCGGACGTGACCGGTGACTCCTTCAAGCTCGCCCGGGACGCCGCGGCCCGCCCGGAGGCGGAGTACATCGTCTTCTGCGGTGTGCACTTCATGGCCGAGTCGGCGGACATCCTGACCACCGACGACCAGAAGGTCGTGCTGCCGGACCTGGCGGCGGGCTGCTCGATGGCCGACATGGCCACCGCCGAGCAGGTCGCCGAGTGCTGGGACGTGCTGACCGAGGCCGGTGTCGCCGAGCAGGTCGTGCCCGTCTCGTACATGAACTCGTCCGCCGACATCAAGGCGTTCACCGGCAGGCACGGCGGCACGATCTGCACCTCGTCCAACGCGAAGCGCGCCCTGGAGTGGGCCTTCGAGCAGGGGGAGCCCTCGGCAGCCAAGGTGCTCTTCCTGCCCGACCAGCACCTGGGCCGCAACACCGCCGTGCGGGACATGGGCATGTCCCTGGAGGACTGCGTCCTCTACAACCCGCACAAGCCGAACGGCGGCCTGACCGCCGAGGAGCTGCGGAACGCGAAGATGATCCTGTGGCGCGGCCACTGCTCGGTGCACGGCCGCTTCTCGGTCGACTCGGTCAACGACGTCCGCGAGCGCATACCGGGCGTCAACGTGCTGGTGCACCCCGAGTGCAAGCACGAGGTCGTGGCCGCGGCGGACTACGTCGGCTCGACGGAGTACATCATCAAGGCCCTGGAAGCGGCCCCGGCCGGATCGAAGTGGGCGATCGGCACCGAGCTGAACCTCGTCCGCCGCCTGGCGAACCGTTTCGCCCCCGAGGGCAAGGAGATCGTCTTCCTCGACAAGACGGTCTGCTTCTGCTCCACGATGAACCGCATCGACCTGCCGCACCTGGTCTGGACGCTGGAATCCCTCGCCGAGGGCAAGCAGGTCAACCGGATCGTGGTGGACCCGGAGACGGAGAAGTACGCGAAGCTGGCGCTGGAGCGGATGCTGGCGCTGCCGTAACGGCCGCCCCCGCCCGGACGGCCGCCGCGCCCGGGACACCGGCGCGGCGGCCTCGGAGGCGGGCCGCCTCCGCCGCCAGTGGTTCAAGCCCCGCCGGTACCGGCCCCCGGGCCCGCCGTGCACGCCCTGGCTTCCCCGGCCTCCGCAGGCGTGAAGGCGGGAGCCAATCGGTATCCCCGGCTCTCCGCGATCCGCAGGGCGTCCTGCAACGACTCCGCGAGCCGGACCCCGGTGAACCTCAACTCGCGCGTGCCCACGGCCGTTTCGGCCAGGAGCGCCCGCGCCTCGCGCAACACGTACTGGGCCGAGTCGAGCAGGTCCGTCTCCACCTCGTCGGCCAGCCGCGACATCCGGCCGCCGGGGTCGTCGCTGCTCAGGTAGCACGGCGTCCCGCTCTCGCCGACCCAGGGGAGCAACCGCATCGGGCCCCCCTGCGCATCGAACATCATCTCGTCTCCGCCTCCGTTCGGGGAGCACTCTGGCTCCCGGCCGCACCCGCTGGTTACGGTGTGTGCCGCAATCGTCGCGCTGTGGCGGGACCTCCCAACAGGGCCGCCGCGTCCCGACGTTCAACCCGGGACACACGGAAGGCCCGCTCCATGACGTTCAGGCCCCAGCCGCTTTCCCCCTTCACCTCCGCACGCCACTACTTCGGCTCGGAGCTGCGCCGCCATCGCGAGCGCGCGAACCTCTCCCTCGTGCAGTTGGCGGACATCGTCAACTCCAGCAAGAGCACGCTCGCCCGGATCGAGACGGCGGAACTCATGCCCCCGCCGGACATGCCCAGCTGTCTGGACGTCGCCTTCGGGACGGACCGGCACTTCACGGGGCTCTACGGGCTCGCCAAGCAGGAGATCCACCCCGACAAGTACAGGCGGTACATGAACTTCGAGGCCCAGGCAGTACTCATAGAGCAGTACGGTGCACAGGCTCTGCCAGGGCTACTCCAGACCGAGGCGTACGCGCGCGAATTCCTGCGCTGCCAACGCGACTTGACCACCGAGCAGGTGGAGGAACGTGTAGCCGCACGGATGTCGCGGCAGGAGAGGCTGAAGTCGGCCTCGGCCCCCTTCCGATGGGCGATCATCGACGAGGCCGCGTTACGGCGGCGGATGGGCTCCCCTGCCGCGATGCGCGAGCAACTGGCCTCCTTGCTCGCACAGGCCGATACGCCGAAGAGCAGTATCCAGGTCATGCCGTTCAGCGCGGGCCTTCACTACCTCATGGGCAGCGCACTGACGCTGATCACCCTCGCCGACGGCACGAAAGTGGCGTACGAGGAAGGCATCGAGGCAGGGCACCTCTACGAGGACGGTGAGAAGGTGGCACAGTGGCAGCGGCACTACGAGGTCCAGCGCGCCAACGCCCTCTCGCTCCGCGAGTCGGCGCAGATGATCCGGACCATCATGGAGGACTACGAACCGTGCGACACATCCCCGAGCTGAGTTCCGCCCGCTGGCGCCGTAGCAGCTACAGCAACGCCAACGGGGGCGAATGCGTCGAGATTTGCGACGACTTCCCCGGCCTCGTCCCCGTCCGCGACAGCAAGAACCCGCAGGGCCCCGCGCTCGTCGTCAAGGCCGCCGCGTGGAGCGGGTTCGTCTCGTCTCTGAAGTAGAGGATTTCGGACCATGACTCACTCCCCCGAGCTGAGTTCCGCCCACTGGCGCCGCAGCAGCTACAGCAATTCCAACGGGGGCGAATGCGTCGAGATCAGCGACGACTTCCCCGGCCTCGTCCCCGTCCGCGACAGCAAGAACCCAACCGGCCCCGCGCTCGTCGTCAAGGCCGCCGCCTGGAGCGGGTTCGTCTCGTCCCTCAAGTAGGGCCCTGGAAAAGCACATCGGCGGCCTGTCCCACACGCGCGTGCGGGACAGGCCGTCTCCTTATCACCCGAGCACCGGAAAGAGCCACGTTTGTCCGGACCGGCCCCGAGGCGCCCCATCCGTGCCTACGCTGCTGTCCTCTTCGGCGGCATGAGTCACGGAAAGGCGGGCGCCGGGATGGCGTATGAGGTGGGAACGGTCGATGGCGGGGAGCGCGAGCCCGTAGGAACGGCGCGGAGCGATCTCGCGGGAGCCGTGGCGCCCGCGCGGGAGGCCGTGGAGATCTGCCGGGAGCTCGCCGCGCGCGACCCGGCCGCCGCGCACCGGCAGGAACTGGCCACGGCACTCCACGATCTGGCCGACCGGCTCTCGGCCACCGGGGACCACGAGGGCGCGCTCGCCCACGCACGCGAGGCCGCGCGTACGTTCGCCGCACTCTCCCAGGAGGACCCGGAGCTCTTCCGCCCGGATCTCGCCCGGTCCCTGACGTCCATGGCCGACAAGACCGCCGCCACCGGGGACCGCACCACGGCGGTGCTCTTCGCGCGCCAGGCCATCCAGCTCCAGCGCGAAGTCGTCAAGAGCACGCCCTCGGCCGGCCTCCCCGGGCTGGCCGCGATGCTCAGCGGCCTGGCGACGCATCTGACCGCCGACGGTGAGCCCGCGGAGGCCCTGACGCACGCCGAGGAGGCCGCCGGGCTCTACGAACGCCTCGTCGCCGAGGACCGGGAGGCGTTCCTCCCGGAGTACGCGACGGTCCTCCGCACCGTCGGCAACCACCGCGCACACCTGGGCGATCTGTCGGGGGCGGTCTCGGCGGGCCTGAAGACGGTCGCCTGCCGCCGGGAACTCGCCGTGCTGCAACCCGCCGTCCACCGCCCGGAGCTGGCCACCGCGTTCGCCGACCTCGCCGCCCACCTGAACCGGGTCGGGGAGCCGGACGAAGGGCTGTCGGTCGCGAGGGAGGCCGTCGCGCTCCTGCGTGAACTCGTCCCGGAAGCGCCCGGCCTGCGCCCCACCCTCGCGGGAGCCCTCGGCGCCCTGGCCCAGAATCTCGCCGACACCGGCAGCCCGGCAGAGGCTCTGCCGGCCGCCCGGGAAGGGGTGGACCTCTGGCGCCTCCTCGCGGAGGAGCAGAGCGGCGCCCACCTCCCCGAGCTGGCGCTCGCCCTGCGGAACCTCGCCAAGCTGCGCGGGATGAACGAGGACCACCAAGGCGCCGTGGACACGGCACGGGAGGCGGTCGCCGCGTACCGCGCCGTGACCGTGGAGAACCCGCGCGCCTTCGCGGACGACCTGGCGCACACGGTCGGGGACCTGGCCCGCGCGCTCGCCCGTACCGGTGACCACGCCTCGGCGGCCGAGGCGTACACGAGCACCGCGGCCGAGTTCGCCGGGACCCATCCCGTGACCACCCGGCGCCTCGGCGTCGAGCGGAGCATCTTCCTGCTGGACTGCCCCGACCCGCTGCCCTCGGAGGGCGTACGCGCACTCGTGTCGTTCCTCGGGCGGGACGCCGGTCTCGAACCGGAGGACGGCCCGGACCTGGTCACCGTACGGGCCCGGCGGGCACTGCGCGCCCACGGCGACCGGGAGGCGGTGCGTGCGGCCTGGGAGGCGGAGACGCACGGCCCCGCGCCCGACTGGCTCTCGCTGTCCGCCGCGACGCTGGAGGCGGTGGGCACCTGGATGTTCGCGCCCGACTGGACCGCGTCGCGCGATCTCTGGTCCCGGTACGCCGACACGCTCGGCAGCGAGGAGGCCGCGGCGGCGCTCGAAGAACTGGCGCTCCTCGACCCGGCCACCGCCCAGCAGCACGCCGCGCTCCGCGAGTTCGTCCTCGACCACGGCGTGACCTCCGCCTACGATCCGCTGATCCTCTCGGGGCAGCTCACCGAGTGGGTGGGCTGCGCGTCCTGGGCCGAGTCGCGGGCCTACCTGGAGGACCACCCGCGCCTGCTCCAGGTCCGGCCGTCCCCGGACACCCCGCTGTCGCACGTCGCCGTCCTGGACGTCTCCCGTACGGAGGGGATGGACGCCGCCTATGCGCTGGTGGAGGACCGGGACGCGCTCCAGGCCTACGTGGAGCGGTCGTTGGAGGCCGGTGACGGCACGTCCCTGATGCACGCGGCCGCCATCGAGGGGCAGGTCTTCGAGGACCGGCTGTCCTCCTTCACGCACGCCCAGGTGAGCATGGTCCTCTCGGGGGCCGTCCAGGGCATCGAGCCGGAGGAGCTGGCCGAGCTGATCCCGCGTGCGCCGGAGGAGATCCGGGCCCGGCTGGTGCGGGAGATCGCGGACCTCAGCGTCCGGTACGCCGAGCCGTACGGGGAGCTGTGGCTCCGCATGATCAAGGCGCTCGGCGGGGCGGCCTGACGGTCATCCGCACCACGCGAAGGGGCCCGGTCCGCACGAGCGTGCGGGCCGGGCCCCTGGTGTCGCCGGGTGAATCGGGCCGGGCCGGTCAGGCCCTCGTCGGCTCCGGTTCGCCGGACTCCCGCGCCTCCGCCGGGGCCGGGACGCCGGCCTTCGCGGCCCGCTTGGCGGCCTTCTTGTTCCGGCGGCGTTCCTTGCGGAGCTCCACCATCGCGTACAGCGTCGGCACCAGGAGGAGCGTCAGCAGGGTCGAGGTGATCAGACCGCCGATGACGACGACGGCCAGCGGCTGCGAGATGAAGCCGCCCTCGCCGGTGACGCCGAGCGCCATCGGGAGCAGGGCGAAGATCGTCGCCAGGGCCGTCATCAGGATCGGGCGCAGACGGTGGCGCCCGCCCTCCACGACCGCTTCGACCACGCCCAGGCCCCGGGCCCGGTACTGGTTGATGAGGTCGATCAGCACGATCGCGTTGGTGACCACGATGCCGATCAGCATCAGCATGCCGATCATCGCCGGAACGCCCATCGGGGTGCCGGTGACGACGAGCAGGCCGATCGCGCCGGTGGCGGCGAACGGGATGGAGACCAGCAGGATCAGCGGCTGGATCAGCGACCGGAAGGTGGCGACCAGCAGCATGAAGACGATCGCGATGGCCGCCAGCATGGCCAGGCCCAGGTTCTTGAAGGCGTCGTCCTGGTCCTCGGAGACACCGCCGATGGTGGCGGTGGCGCCGTCCGGGAGGTCCAGGGCCTTGATCTTCGTCTGGAGCGTGGTGCTGACCGCACCGGTGTTGTCGCCGGTGGGCCGGGCGGTGATGGTCGCCGCGCGCTGGCCGTCGATCCGGGTCATGGAGACCGGGCCGGGGACCAGCTTCACGTCGGCGATGGTGCCGAGCTTCACCTTGCCGAGCGGAAGGTCCTTCAGCTCCTGCATGGTGGTGGCCGGGTGGGCCGACTTCACGACGACGTCGCGCTCGGTGTCGTCCATCATCGCCTTGCCGGAGGGGGTGCCCCGCACCGCTCCGGCGACGGCCGCGCCGAGCGTGGCCTGGGTGTAACCGGCGTCGGCGGCCTTCTCGTTGGCCTTGACCGCGATCCGCGGGACGCTCTGCGCCAGGTCGCTCTGGACGTCGGTGACGTCCTTGAGCTTGGCGACCTCGGCGCGGACCTGCTCGGACGCCTTCTTCAGGGTGTCCGCGTCGGCGGCCTTCACCACGACGCTCAGGTCCTGGCTGCCGAAGCCGTCGCCCGCGCTGATGGTGGTGTCGCCGATGCCGTCGAGCTCGGCGAGACCCTTCTCGATGCGGTCCTGGGTGGCCTCGAACTCGGCGGAGTCCTTCAGGGTGACCTGGTAGGACGCCTGGTTGGAGCCGGTGCCGCCGCCGAAGGCGGCCATGAAGCCGGACGAACCGACCGTGACCTGGTAGTCCTTGACGCCCTCGTCGTCGGCGAGGAGCTTCTCGACCTTCTTCGCCGCCTCGTCGGAGGCCGCGAGGCTGGTGCCCGGGTCGAGCTTCTGCTTGATGGACAGGACTTCCTGCTCGCCCTGGTCGAAGAAGTTGGTCTTCAGCAGGGGCGCCATGCCGAACGTGCCGAAGAGGACGACGAAGGCGATGACAATACTGGTGATACGGCGCCGGGTGGCGAACCGCAGCACCGGCACGTAGATCCGCTGCAGGCGGCTGCGCGCCTCCTTCTCCTCGGCCTCGCGCCGCGCCTTCTCCGGGTCCTCGGCGGTGCCCTTGGGGGCGCGCAGGAACCAGTACGACAGGACGGGGACCACGGTCAGCGAGACCAGCAGCGAGGCCAGCAGGGCCGCGGTGACGGTCAGCGAGAACGAACCGAACAGCTCGCCGACCATGCCGCCGACGAGACCGATCGGCAGGAAGACGGCGACGGTGGTGAGGGTGGAC
The DNA here is from genome assembly GCF_040679335.1 of Streptomyces sp. NPDC052299. Taxonomy (NCBI): domain Bacteria; kingdom Bacillati; phylum Actinomycetota; class Actinomycetes; order Kitasatosporales; family Streptomycetaceae; genus Streptomyces; species Streptomyces sp. NPDC052299. The sequence continues at coordinate 166,320 of NZ_JBFAUP010000016.1, forward strand.
GAGGTGACCGCTCCGGCCACCTCCCTGACCGCGGTGATGATCGCCGACTGGCGCTCCTCGCCGTAGCCGAGGTGGCGCTTGATGTTCTCCAGGACGACGATCGAGTCGTCCACGACCCGGCCGATCGCGATGGTGAGCGCGCCCAGCGTCAGCATGTTGAGCGACAGGTCGCGGGTCCAGAGCACGATCAGCGCGAGGACCACGGAGAGCGGGATGGAGACCGCGGTGACCAGGGTGGAGCGCAGCGAGGCCAGGAAGACCAGGATCACGATGACCGCGAACACCAGGCCGAGCGCGCCCTCGGTGGTCAGGCCGGAGATCGCCTTGGAGACGGCCGGGCCCTGGTCCGAGACGACGGTCAGCTCGGCGCCGGAGCCGAGGTCCTGGCGCAGGTCCGGGAGCTTGTCCTTGACGGCGTCCGAGATGGCGACGGCGCTGCCGTCCTTGTCCATCGTCGCCATCACGGCGAGGCTCGGGCGGCCGTTGGTGCGGGTGATGGAGTCCGCGGTGGCGGGCTCCTGCTTCACCGTCGCGATGTCACCGAGGCGGACCGGCTTGCCGGGCTTGCCGGTGGCCGGGTTCTGACCGGTGACCCGCAGGTCCTCGATCTGCTTCAGCGTGGTGAAGGCGCCGCCGACCTGGATGGTGCGGCTCTTGCCGGACTCCGAGAAGGCACCGGCGGGGACGGTCGCGCCGCCCGCCTGGAGGGCCTGGGAGAGCGCGGTGGCGTTGAGTCCGGCCGCGGCGAGCTTCTTGTCGTCCGGGGTGACCGTGACCTGGAGGTCGCGCACACCGTCGACGGAGACCTGGCCGACGCCGTCGATGTCCTCCAGGGCGGGGACGACGGTGCGGTCCAGCTGGTCGGCCAGCGCCTGCTGGTCCTTGTCCGAGGTGACGGCGAGGACGACGGTCGGGATATCGTCCGTCGAACCGGCGATGACCTGCGGGTCGACGTCGTCGGGCAGCTGGATGCGGGCCCGGTTCACGGCCTGCTGGATGTCGGCGACGAGCTGCTTGGTGCCCTCGTCACCGAAGTCGAAGGTCGCCATGATGACGGCGTTGCCCTCGCTGGCCTTCGACGTGATGCCGGTGACGCCGTCGACGGCCTTGATGGAGTTCTCGAGCGGTTCGACGACCTGCTTCTCGACCACATCGGGGGACGCACCCTGGTAGGGGGCGAGCACCGACACCATCGGCAGTTCGATGGTGGGCAGCAGCTGCTGCTTGAGCTGCGGGATCGCGATCGCTCCGAAGACGAGCGCGACGATCGAGATCAGACCGATCAGGGCCCTTTGCGCGAGGCTGAATCTGGACAGCCAGGACATGGGTGGGTCTCTTTCTGTGGCTTACGCGGCAGGCGGGCGGGATGCCGGGTCGTGCCCGGGGGACAGATCCCGCCCGCCTATACGATCGCCGATGCCCGGGACGAAAGTCCTCGGCCCCAGGGTCGCTTTCTCACGCCGCGCATACCGCAGGTGGAGTACGCCCCGGCTGCACCCTCACTCCACCCGTGGGCGCACCAGGCCCGATTCGTACGCGATTACCACGAGTTGTGCGCGGTCCCGGGCGCCCAGCTTCGCCATCGCCCGGTTCACGTGGGTCTTCACGGTGAGGGGGCTGACGACCAGGCGCTCCGCGATCTCGTCGTTGGACAGCCCGCCCGCGACCAGGACCAGCACCTCGCGCTCCCTGGTGGTGAGGGCCGCCAGCCGCTCCGCGTACGCAGCCGCCCCCGGCCCCTCGCCCGCCCCGCCGCCGCCCTGCGCGAGGAACGTGGCGATCAGGCCCTTGGTCGCGGCCGGTGAGAGCAGCGCCTCGCCCCCCGCGGCAATCCGGATCGCGTTGAGGAGTTCGTCCGGCTCGGCGCCCTTGCCGAGGAAGCCCGAGGCCCCGGCGCGCAGCGACTGCACCACGTACTCGTCCACCTCGAAGGTGGTGAGCATGACCACGCGGACGTCCGCGAGGTCCGGGTCGGCGCTGATCATGCGGGTGGCGGCGAGTCCGTCCGTGCCGGGCATCCGGATGTCCATCAGCACCACGTCGGGCCGCTCGGCGCGGGCCACCTCCACGGCCTCGGCCCCGTCCGCCGCCTCGCCCACCACCCGCATGTCGGGCTCCGAGTCGACCAGCACCCGGAACGCGCTGCGCAGCAGCGCCTGGTCGTCGGCGAGCAGGACCTTGATGGCCGGTGTCATGCGTTCTCCCCCGTCCGGCCCGCCGTGCCCGGCCGACCGGGCTCCTGCGCGCGGGCCTCGACGGGCAGGATCGCATGGACCCGGAATCCGCCCCCGTAGCGGGGACCCGCGGTGAGGGTGCCGCCCAGGGCGGTGACGCGTTCCCGCATCCCGAGCAGGCCGTGGCCGCCGCCGGAGGAGGAGTCGGCGCCCGCGGCGTTCCCGCGGCCGTTGTCCAGGACCATGACCTCGGCCGTGGTCCCGACCCGTACGACGCTCACCTCCGCCTTGGCGCCCGGGCCCGCGTGCTTGCGGACGTTGGTCAGCGCCTCCTGGATCACCCGGTACGCGGCCAGGTCGACGGCCGAGGGCAGCGGCGGCTCGCCCTCGGCGGCGCAGGCCACCTCGACGGGCAGCCCCGCCTGGCGCACGCTCTCCACGAGCTGGCCGAGGACCGCGAGGCCGGGGGCCGGTTCGGTGGGCGCCTCGGGGTCGCCGGACTGGCGGAGCAGGCCGACGGTGGCCCGTAGCTCGTTGAGCGCGGACCGGCTCGCCTCGCGGACGTGGGCGAGGGCCTGTTTGGCCTGGTCGGGGCGCTTGTCCATGACGTGGGCGGCGACCCCGGCCTGCACGTTGACCAGGGCGATGTGGTGGGCGACGACGTCGTGCAGGTCGCGGGCGATGCGCAGCCGTTCCTCGGCGACCCGGCGGCGGGCCTCCTCCTCGCGGGTCCGTTCGGCCCGTTCGGCGCGCTCCCGGATCGCGTCGACGAAGGCGCGCCGTGAGCGGACCGCGTCGCCCGCCGCCCCGGCCATCCCGGTCCAGGCGAAGACGCCCAGGTTCTCCTGGCTGTACCAGGGCGGCGAGCCGAAGAGCATGGCGGCGGCGGTGAGCGCGGCCATGGTGAGCAGCCCGACCCGCCAGGTGGTGGGCCGGTCGGTGCGGGCGGCGACGGTGTACAGCGCGATGACGGAGCTCATCACGACGGGGGCCGGCGGGTCCGCGGTGACCAGTTCCACGACGGTCAGCGCCCCGGTGGCGGCGAGCACCGCCATCGGTTCGCGGCGCCGCCGGATCAGGGCCAGCGCGCTGAGCAGCATCAGCAGCAGGCTGCTCGCGGCGGGGGTGCGGGCGCCGAAGGTGGGCCCGTCGTGGCCGCCGGGGTCCACGAACGACGCGAAGACCATGGCCACGAGCACGCCGAGGGCGAGCGCGCCGTCCAGCGCGAGGGGGTGGGCGCGCAGCCAGTGGCGGACGCGCAGGACCCCGGTTCCGAGGGTGGTCACGTCGGGCTACGTTACGGCGTGCCGGACGCGGCCCGGTCCGGCCGTGATCGGCGGGAGGGCCCGGAACGCGCCCGTGCCCCGCGTCCGTCGGGCGGGCGCGGGGCACGGGTGCGGGTGCTGGAGTGCGGTCGGCGTCAGCCGGGGATCAGGCCGTCGTCGCTGAGCATGGCGCGCACCTCTTCGAGGGTCGCGTCCGGCGACGGGAGGATCAGCTCGGACGGCTCCAGGGAGTCGTCCGGCAAGGGTGAGCCGAGCTCGCGGACCCGGGCCAGGAGCGCGTGGAGCGTGGTGCGGAAGCCCGGCCCGTCACCGCGCTCCATCTCGGCCAGCAGGGCGTCGTCGAGCTTGTCGAGCTCGGCGAGATGGCTGTCGGCCAGGACCACCTGGCCCTCCCCCATGATCCGTACGATCATGACGCCGCCTCAGTTCTTGTCGAATTTGTGCGACTGGCTGTTCTGCTGCTGGGCGTCCTGCCGGCCGCCCTCGATCGCCTGCTGCGAGGAGGACCCGCCGGCCAGCTCGGCCTTCATGCGCTGAAGCTCCAGCTCCACATCCGTACCACCGGAGATCCGGTCCAGCTCGGCGGCGATGTCGTCCTTCGCCGTGCCGGTCGGGTCGTCCAGGGCGCCGGAGGCCAGCAGCTCGTCGATGGCACCGGCGCGGGCCTGGAGCTGCTGCGTCTTGTCCTCGGCCCGCTGGATCGCCAGGCCGACGTCGCCCATCTCCTCGGAGATGCCGGAGAACGCCTCCCCGATCCGGGTCTGCGCCTGGGCCGCGGTGTAGGTGGCCTTGATGGTCTCCTTCTTCGTGCGGAAGGCGTCCACCTTGGCCTGAAGCCGCTGGGCCGCGAGAGTGAGCTTCTCCTCCTCGCCCTGGAGCGTGGTGTGCTGCGTCTCCAGGTCGGTGACCTGCTGCTGGAGGGCGGCGCGGCGCGACAGCGCCTCGCGGGCCAGGTCCTCGCGGCCGAGCGCGAGCGCCTTGCGTCCCTGGTCCTCCAGCTTCGAGGACTGGCCCTGCAGCTGATTCAGCTGCAGCTCCAGCCGCTTGCGCGAGGTCGCCACGTCGGCGACTCCGCGGCGCACCTTCTGAAGCAGCTCCAGCTGCTTCTGGTACGAGTAATCAAGGGTCTCGCGCGGATCCTCGGCCCGGTCAAGGGCCTTGTTTGCCTTCGCGCGGAAGATCATCCCCATACGCTTCATGACACCGCTCATGGGCTTCGCGCGCCCCCTTCTGACTCAACTGGGCTCCAGCACTCCAACAGAACCCACAGTACGGGCCCTGTCTCTATTACCGCACTGTTCGAGCATGGATGGGCTCCTCCCCAAGGACGACTGTGTCCCCGCCCCGCTCCGGCCCAGGGAGTAGGTGGGGCCCGTACCGGCTGCTCTCACACCGGCAAGGACGCGGGCCGTTGCCGGATCGTTCCCGGGCGGCCTGCGGGGATCGGCGAGCGACCCCGTACCCTTGGGCCTTGTGTTCCGTAGCCGCTCCAAGGAAGAGAAGGCCCCCACCGACAAGGTGACGGCGGACCTCTCCAAGACGCCCCGCGACCCGCAGGCCCCGAAGGGTCGCCCCACCCCCAAGCGCAGCGAGGCCCAGACGCAGCGCCGTCGTGCCTCCAGTGGTGCGCCGCTCGACCGCAAGGAGGCCGCGAGGCGCCAGCGTGAGGCGCGCCGCGTGGACATGGCCAAGCAGCGGGAGGCGCTCGCCAATGGTGACGAGCGCTATCTGCCCGCGCGCGACAAGGGGCCGGTGCGCCGGTTCGTCCGCGACTTCGTGGACTCCCGCTTCTGCATCGCGGAGTACTTCCTGCCGCTCGCCGTGGTCATCCTGATCCTCAGCGTGATCCAGGTGCAGGGCATCCAGAACATCTCGCTGCTGCTCTGGCTGGTCGTGATCGTGCTGATCGTGATCGACTCGATCGGGCTCGCGTTCCGCCTGCGCAAGCAGCTGAACACGCGGTTCCCGGACACGCCGAAGCGCGGCGCGGTCGCCTACGGGCTGATGCGTACGCTCCAGATGCGTCGGCTTCGTCTGCCGAAGCCGCAGGTCAAGCGCGGAGAGCGGCCCTGAGCACCGAGCCGTCCGGCTCGGTCGGCGGTGGGTCCGCCGACCGGCCGGCCGCTGCCGTCTCCGGCTTCGCCGGGGCCTCGGCGGCCTGGGCCAAGGGCCTGACCGGCCTGCGCAACACCGTCCGCCAGGAGCTGGTCGCCCGGCAGCTGGACGAGCAGATCGCGGCCCGCTTCCCGGTCGGACAGCGGCTGCGCATCCTGGACGTCGGCATGGGCCAGGGCACGCAGGCGCTGCGGCTGGCCCGGGCCGGGCACACCGTGACCGGTCTCGAGTCCGACGCGGAGATGCTGCGGCTCGCCCGTGAGGCGCTGGGCGGCGAGCCGGCCGGCATCCGCGAGCGGGTGCGGCTCATCGAGGGCAACGGCCAGGACACCGGGGTCCACTTCCTCCCCGGCAGCTTCGACGTCGTCCTCTGCCACGGTGTCCTGATGTACGTCCAGGAGCCGGACGCCATGGTGGCGGGCCTGGCCCGGATGCTGGCGCCGGGCGGGCTGCTGTCCCTGCTGGTGAGGAACGCGGACGCGCTGGCGATGCGGCCGGGGATGGCCGGGGACTTCGCCGGGGCGCTGGCCGCGTTCGACTCCGACCGGTACACCAACCGGCTCGGCCTGTCCGTGCGCGCGGACCGGCTGGAGGCGCTGACGGCGACGCTGGCCTCGATCGCGGCGCCGCTGCACGCCTGGTACGGGGTGCGGCTCTTCACGGACAACGTGAGCAACGACGTGGAGCTGCCGCCGGCGGCGGAGCTGGAGCGGGTGCTCGCGGCGGAGGACCGAGCGGGCCGGACGGACCCGTATCGCGGGGTCGCGGCGCTGCTGCATCTGTGTGGCGTCCGGGGGTGAGGCCGGGGGGGTCCGGGCGGGCGTCCTGTCCTCGGTCGCCGGACGGGCTGAAAGATCGCCCTCGATCGCCGGGCGGGCTTGATCCCCTCCTCCTCTGGATGCGCTCAGCGGGCCACCCGTGAGGGCAAAAGCAATAATCCGGACATGGATGCCATTCACTCCCGCCGCCGTGCGCGGCGGCTGTTGCTGCCCCTGTCCGCGGGTGTCTGCGCGATCGCGCTGGTGAGCGGTTGCTCCGGTTCGGATGCTCCCGCCGCGGGGCCGGACGCGACGGCGTCCGGCTCGGCGCAGCCCGGTCCGGCCGCGAAGGCCGACGGTGATCTGCAAAGCCAGTACCAGTCCACCATCAACGACGTACTGCCGTCGGTCGTGCAGATCGACGCCTCCGAGAGCCTGGGCTCCGGTGTCGTCTACGACGCCCAGGGCCACATCGTCACCAACGCGCACGTCGTCGGCGACGAGAAGTCGTTCAAGGTCACCGTGGCCACCGGCGAGAAGGTGCTGAAGGCGTCGCTGGTCGCCGCCTACCCCCAGCAGGACCTGGCCGTCATCAAGCTGGACGAGGTGCCCGACGGGCTGCGGCCCGCGAAGTTCGGCGACTCCGAGAAGGTCGCGGTCGGGCAGATCGTGCTGGCGATGGGCTCGCCGCTCGGTCTGTCCAGCAGCGTCACCCAGGGCATCGTCTCGGCCCTCGGCCGGACCGTGAGCGAGAGCCGCTCGGGCGGTGGCACCGGGGCGACCATCGCCAACATGGTGCAGACCTCGGCGGCGATCAACCCGGGCAACAGCGGCGGGGCGCTGGTGAACCTGGACAGCCAGGTCATCGGCATCCCGACGCTCGCCGCGTCCGACCCGCAGATGGGCGACAGCGCGGCGCCCGGGATCGGCTTCGCCATCCCGGCCTCGATGGTGCGGACGGTCGCGGACCAGATCATCAAGAACGGCAAGGTCACCGACTCGGGCCGGGCGGCGCTCGACATCACCGGCCGCACGGTCGTCAACGACGACTACCGCCCGGCGGGCGTCGCGATCGTCAGCGTGCAGAACGGCGGCGCGGCCGACAAGGCGGGGCTGCGGGCCGGCGACATCATCGTGAAGGTGGACGACACGAAGGTCACCACGATCACCTCGCTCTCCGAGGCGCTGGCCGGTCACAAGCCGGGCCAGAAGGCGAAGGTGACGTACACCCGCGGGAGTACGCAGAAGACGGCCGAGGTCACCCTCGGCGAGATCTGAGCGTACGAAGACGGCTGCCGCCGGGCGGGTCCGCCAGGTCCCGCCCGGCGGCAGCCGTGTGCCGTCAGCCCGCCGCGTCCGCCTGGAGGCTCATCGGGCCGTAGATCTTCGTCCCGTCGTCGTAGAGCGTGACCTGGTCCGCCCCGCCGTCCAGGAGTTCCTTCCAGTACTCACCGATCCAGGACTCCGCGTCGCCCTGGGTCGTGAACTCCTCCGGCCGCAGGGCCGGCTCCGTCTCCGTACCGTCGGACTTCTCGAACCGCCACGTCCACGCCATGTGCGCCTCCCGTAAGTCGTTCCCGTCGGCAGCCTAGAGCTTGCGCGGCGGATCTTCGAGAGCCCACGTCGCGCACCGCGCCCGGCGACGCGGCAGGATCGGAACGTGGAACTGACTCTGCTCGGCACCGGAGCCCCCGACGGGCTGCCGCGGCCCGACTGCCCCTGCGCCGCCTGCGCCCTCGCCCGCGGTACCGGCAGCCGGGCCGCGACCTCGCTCCTGGTCGACGACGCGCTGCTGCTCGATCTCACGCCCGGGGCGGTGTTCGCCGCCGCCCGCGCCGGCCACTCGCTCACCGGCGTGCGCCAGGTGCTCCTGACCCACCCCCACGACGGACCCGCCGTCGAGCTGCCCCACGGGCTCCCCCCGGCGGGCCGGGTCCCGGACGGGCGGGTGCTGACGCTGATCAGCGGCCACCGGGTGCGGGCGGTGCCGATGGACGCTCCCGGTACGGGTTACGAGGTGACCTCACCGGAGGGCAGCCGGCTGCTGTACCTCCCGCCGGGCGGCGCACCGGCCGGGCTGACGGACCCGGTGGCGCAGCCGTACGACCTGGTCGCCGCGGACGTGACCGGGCGGCCCGACGCGGTGGCACGGCTGCGGGCCGTCGAGGCGATCGGGCCCGCCACCGAGCTGATCGCCGTCCACCTGGGCCACGACGCGCCGCCCGCCCCCGAGCTGGAGCGCCGGCTCGCCGCCGCCGGGGCGCGGGCGGTACCGGACGGCACGACGCTGGCGGTCGGCGGCTTCCGCGCCCCGGCCGCGGCGGTCCCCCGGCGCACCCTGGTCACCGGCGGCGCCCGTTCCGGGAAGTCCGTCGAGGCGGAACGGCGCCTGGAGACGTATCCGGAAGTGGTGTACGTGGCGACGGGCGGCGACCGGGACGGGGACGCGGACTGGGCGGCCCGGGTCGGGCTGCACCGGGAGCGGCGGCCGGCCGCCTGGCGCACCGAGGAGACCTGCGAGCTGGCGGAGCTGCTGGCGTCGGACGGGCCTCCCCTGCTCATCGACTGCCTGTCCCTGTGGCTGACCGACGCGATGGACCGGGTGGACGCCTGGGACGACGCGGCGTGGGAGGCGGGCGGCGAGCGGGCGCTGCGGGCCAGGACGGCGGAGCTGGTGGCGGCGGTGCGCGGGACGCGGCGCACGGTGGTCCTGGTGACCAACGAGACCGGTTCCGGAGTGGTGCCGGCGACCGCGGCCGGGCGGCGCTTCCGGGACGAGCTGGGCCGCCTGAACGCGGCGGTGGCCGGGGAGTGCGAGCAGGTGCTGCTGGTGGTGGCCGGCCAGGCGCTGGCGCTGCGCGGCTGAGGCGGCGGGGCCGCGGGCCGGAGGCTCGGGCCGTACCGGGCGGGCCCGGAAAACGCGGCGGGTACTGTTCCGCAGGGAGCCCGCCGCCGGGCTCCCCGGACCACTCCCCGTATCGACCCGCGAGGCAGACCCCCGTGAATCTGGACGACTTCTCCGACCTGATCGAGCGCCCCGACGGGGGCGTACGGCGCGACGCCGAGGAACGCCGGGAGCGGTTCATCGTGCCGCCGGGCGCCCTGGGCCGTCTGGACGAGCTGGGCGAGTGGCTGTCGACCGCGCAGCAGGCCGCGCCGGTGCGGACGGTCGAGCAGCCGCGCGTGGTGCTGTTCGCGGGTGACCACGGGGTCGCCGCGCTCGATGTGTCCGGCCGAGCGGCCTCCACCGCGCACGAGCTGGTCCGGGCCACGCTGGACGGCTCGACCCCGCTGGCGGTCCTGGCCCGCCGGTTCTCGGTGCCGGTGCGGATCGTGGACGCCGGTCTCGACTGCGACCCCGAGCTGCTGCCGGAGGCCGTCGTGCGGACCCGGGTGCGGCGCGGCAGCGGCCGCATCGACGTGGAGGACGCGCTGACGGCCGAGGAGGCCGAGGCCGCGGTGCGGCTCGGGATCGCGGTGGCCGACGAGGAGGCCGACTCGGGCACCGACCTGGTGCTGCTCGGCGACCTGAGCGTGGGCGGCACGACGGCGGCGGCCACGCTGATCGCCGCGCTGTGCGGCACGGACGCCTCGGTGGTGACCGGGCGCGGCGGTGCCGGGATCGACGATCTGGCGTGGATGCGCAAGTGCGCGGCGATCCGTGACGCGCTGCGCCGGGCCCGGCCGGTCCTGGGCGACCAGCTGGAGCTGCTGGCCACCGTGGGCGGCGCGGACCTGGCGGCGATGACCGGCTTCCTGCTCCAGTGCGCGGTGCGGCGGCTGCCCGTGGTCCTGGACGGGGTGGTCGGCGCCGCGGCGGCGCTGGTCGGCCAGCGGGCCGCTTTCCGGGCGCCGGACTGGTGGCTGGCGGGCCAGCTGAGCGGGGAGCCTGCGCAGGCCAAGGCCCTCGACCGGATGGCGCTCAACCCGCTGCTCGATCACGGCGTCATCGTCGGCGAGGGCTGCGGGGCGCTGCTCGCCCTCCCCTTCGTCCAGGCCGCCGCCGCGCTGGCCGCGGAGCTGCCCGAGCGGGAGCCGGAGCCGGCGGAGGGCGGCGCGGACGACGAGAAGGACGACGCGACGGACTGACGCCGGCTGCGGGCCCCCCTGGTGCGCGCCAGGCCCATATGATCCCGGAATGACCGTCGGTCAGGATCTGCGCCGGGCCGCCCGCCGGGAGTGGGGCCCGCTGTGGTCGGCCGTACGGGCGCCACTCGCCTCCCGGGGGCCGCGGGCCGTGTCCCTGGCCCTGGCGTCGGTGGCGCTGACGGGGCTGCTCCAGGTGGTGCAGAACCGGCCCTGGGGTTACGGCCCGGTGCAGACGCTGGGCGCGGTCCGGGCCGACGATCCGCTCTGGTCGGCCCTGCTGCGCACCCCGTTGTCGCTGTTCGTACCCGCGCCGGACCTGCCGGTGTGGGGCGCGCTGGCGCAGATGCTGGTGGTGTTCGGGGTCGCGGAGGTCTGCCTCGGCCGGTGGCGGACCCTGCTGATCGCGTACGCGGCGACCCTGGCCGGGACGCTGTACGCGCGGATCGGCATCGCGGCCGGACCGGACGCGTTCGCCGGGCTGCCCGCGTCCGACGCGCGGATCGTGGACACCGGGCCCTCGGCGGCGGTCGTCGCGCTGGCGGTCTGCGTCTGCTGCGCGTACGGGGCGCGCGTCACCGGGGCGGCGGTGATCGTGGCGATGGTGGCCGAGACCGTGGTCAAGGACAACCTGGCGGGCCGGGAACACCTGGCGGCCATCGCGGCGGCGCTCGTGCTGTGCGCGGTCCCGGCACTCCGCGGGCGGCGGCCTCGGGGCGGTCAGGGCTTGGAGGGCGGGAGCGGGACCCGGTCCGGCGCCCCGCCGATCAGGTCCTGGAACCTGCGGCGCGGGCCGACCCAGCGCACGTCGTGGTGGTAGGCCCGCAGCACCGCACGGGAGCGGGCGCGGTGCCGGTTGCGGTAGAACCGCCGCGCCCACAGCGAGGTCGGCCGGGCCAGCCGGATCGCGCCGATCAGGGCCACGAACGGGACCAGCGTGCCGACCACCGCCATCCGCGCCTTGCCCTTGAACAGGGTGATCAGCACGAAGCAGAAGTTGATGACGACGGTGAGCACGGCCCCCAGCCGGCCCTGCTGCTGATCGTCGCTCAGGTCGTTGACGCCCAGCGGCGAGAACCCGCCGAGCACCAGCAGCACCAGGGCCGCCGTGAGCACGACGACCTCCACGCTCCGGCGCCCCTCCTCGGACCAGTACACGTCGTCCAGGTAGAGGATCAGGGCGAACTCGTCCAGCACCAGGCCCGCGCCGGCACCGAAGACGACCGCGCAGATCCCGGCCGTGACCCCGTGCCGCCCGCTCGCCACCGCACCGAATCCGCCGACCACGCTCAGCACCACGCCGGGGACCACGTGGTGGATGTGGACGCCGCCGGGCGTGATGTTGCGGAACGGCCCCTTCCCGGCCCTGATCATGCGGGTGATGAGCCGGGTGACCGCGAAGGTCAGCACGAAGGCGGTCAGGGCCAGGAGCAGGGGCAGCTTGCCCGGCTCGACGAAGTTCTGATCGAACCAGTGACCCATGCCACGCACTCCCACTCGTCCACCTGCGCCCCGTTATGCGGCATTCGGTCAATCTAGCGGCCACCCCCACCGATTAGCCTGCGCGCCGTGACCTCCCTGAACAGCCACGGCCTGCGTTTCGCCTTCGGCACCCTGACCGTCCTCCCCGTCCGCGTCACCCGCTGGGACCGGGAGACCGCCCGTGCCGGGATGCTGTGCGCTCCCCTGGCCGGGCTGGTCGTCGGTGTCCTCGCGGCGGTTCCCGGCAGCCTGCTGCTGTGGGGCGGGGCGGGCCCGCTGCTCGCCGCGGTCGCCTCGGCCGCCGTGCCGGCGGCGCTCACCCGGGGCCTCCATCTGGACGGTCTCGCGGACACCGCGGACGGCCTGGGCAGCGGCAGGCCGGCCGACGACGCGCTGCGGATCATGAAGCAGTCGGACATCGGCCCGTTCGGCGTGATCACCCTGCTCTTCGCGCTGCTGGCCCAGGTGGCCGCCCTGCAGCGGCTGTACGCGGAGGGCTGGGCGCAGGGCGCGGTGGCGGCCGCCGCCTCCGCCGTCGTCGCCCGGCTCGCGCTCACCCTGGCCTCCCGGCGCGGCGTCCCGGCGGCCCGCCCGGAGGGCCTGGGCGCGGCCGTCGCCGGTACGGTCCCGGCGGCCGGAGCGGCGGCGGTGGGGCTCGTGGTGGTGGCGGGGTGCGCGGGGGCCGGGGCGCTGCTGGGCGGGTACGGGGCGCTGCGGTACGCCCTGGCCGCGGTGGCCGCGCCGGTGGTGGCCGGGGTGCTGCTGCGCCACTGCGTGCGGCGGTTCGGCGGGGTGACCGGGGACGTGTTCGGGGCGCTGGCGGAGACGGCGGCGACGGTGACGCTGGTGTGCCTGGCGCTGGGCTGAGGCGGCCCGTCAGCCCTTCGCGCAGGTTTCCCGCCCGGCGTCCAGCTCGTACTCCTTGCGCAGCGAGCTGAGCCCCAGCTTCCGGGACTGGGCGCAGAACTCCGCCGCCGGCAGCTCGTACTCCACGTGGAAGACCGCCTTGCCCGCCGCCACGAACGGGGTCAGCTCCTCGCACTCCTCGTACTGCGCGCACTGCTCGTTGACCGCGAAGTCGAAGTCCCCGACCAGCTCCGGGATCTGCGGGAGGTCGTTCTTGAGGCCGACGGACATGCCGTGGCGGTGGACCAGGCGGGCGATCAGGCGGTTGTAGCGCAGCTGGTCGGCGGCGGTCAGCGGGAAGCCGCTCTTGTTGCGGTAGCCGTCCATGTTGTCCGGCTCGACCGCGTCGAAGCCCTTCTTCGCGCACATCGCGATCCGGGTCTCCATCAGCGGTTCCAGGACCTCGGTGCGCCGGATGTCGAGCCAGCGCTCGCCCTTCCAGCCGTTGCCCTTGCCGAGGACGGCGGTGGGGAAACGGGCCGCGTCCGGGCGGAAGTCCTCCCAGGCCCCGGTGGACAGGTAGCAGATGACCTTGCGGCCCTTGCGGTGCAGCGCGGCGACCTCGGCCGCCGTCCGGTCGAAGCCGTCGATGTCGTACACCGGGGCGTCCACCGAGGTGTCGAGCTTGCCGGAGAGCTGCCACTGCCAGTCCGTGCCGGGCGCCGGGCGCCAGCGCGGGTGCGCGGAGGCGGATTCCTTCCCCGCCGGGGGCGGTTCCTGCTCCGCGGAGCAGCCCGCGAGCGCCGCGAGCACCATCAGTGCGGTGGCGGCGAGGGCGCCGCGTGCCCCGCTCACCCGGGCGGCCGTCCGGTCGCGCATCGTTCTCCCATGTCCCCCGGCTCCCGCCAACGTCCATGCGTCCGGAGCCCGTTCCCCCGGGTCGGTCCGCCCGGGCCCACCACCGTACGACGGCTACGGCCCGCCGCCGTGAGCGGGCAGCAAAGGCGCGCGTAGGCTCATTCCCGGCACATTGCGGCCGCGTCTACGATGCGCCGGGCACGGTCGGCCCACCCACTCGACCGAAACGAACTCAACGGAAGCGAGATTTCACCACCGTGACTGCTCTCACTCTCAGCACTGCCGGTGCGGCGACGCTGCGCGCCGACGCCCTTGTCGTGGGCGTCGCCAAGGGCGCTGGATCCAAGCCTGGGGACCTGGTCCTCGCACCGGGCGCCGAGGCCGTGGACAAGGCGTTCGGCGGGAAGCTCGCCGCCGTCCTGGCGACCCTGGGCGCCTCGGGTGCCGAGGGCGAGCTGACGAAGGTCCCCGCCCCCGAGGGCCTGAAGGCCCCCGTCGTCATCGCGGCCGGCCTCGGCAAGGCCCCGGAGAAGGACGGCGCGTACGACGCCGAGACGCTGCGCCGGGCGGCCGGTGCCGCCGCCCGCTCGCTGGCCGGTTCGAAGAAGGCCGGTTTCGCGCTGCCCATCGGGTCCGTCGAGGACGCCGAGGCCATCGCGGAGGGCGCCCTGCTCGGCGCGTACGCCTTCACCGCCTACCAGGCCGGCGAGAACAAGCTGGCGCCCAAGGACGCGAAGCCCGCCGGCGCGAAGCAGGCGCTGGCCGAGGTCGCCGTGCTCGGTGCCAAGCCCCGCGACAAGGCGTTCAAGGCCGCCGCCGAGCGCGCGATCGCCCTCGCCGAGGAGATCAACCGCGCCCGCGACCTGGTCAACACCCCGCCCAACGACCTGTACCCCGAGTCCTTCGCCGCCGTGGCCTCCGCCGCCGGCAAGGAGCACGGCATCAAGGTGCAGGTGCTGGACGAGAAGGCGCTCGTCAAGGGCGGCTACGGCGGCATCCTGGGCGTCGGCCAGGGCGCGGAGCGCGGCCCGCGCCTGGTGAAGCTCGCCTACACGCACCCGAAGGCGGAGAAGACCCTGGCCCTCGTCGGCAAGGGCATCACCTACGACTCGGGCGGCATCTCGCTGAAGCCGGCCGGTCACAACGAGACGATGAAGTGCGACATGGCCGGCGCCGCCGCCGTGTTCGCGACCGTCGTCTCCGCCGCCCGTCTGGGCCTGCGCGTCAACGTCACCGGCTGGCTGGCGCTCGCCGAGAACATGCCGTCGGGCAGCGCCACTCGCCCGGGTGACGTCCTGCGCATGTACAGCGGCAAGACCGTCGAGGTCCTGAACACCGACGCCGAGGGCCGGCTCGTCCTGGCCGACGCGCTGACCCGCGCCTCGGAGGAGAACCCGGACGCGATCGTCGACGTGGCGACCCTGACCGGCGCGATGGTGCTGGCCCTGGGCAACCGCACCTTCGGCATCATGTCCAACGACGACGCCTTCCGTACCTCGATCCACGAGATCGCGGAGGAGGTCGGCGAGGCGTCCTGGCCGATGCCGCTCCCGGCCGACCTGCGCAAGGGCATGGACTCCTCGACCGCCGACATCGCCAACATGGGCGAGCGGATGGGCGGCGGCCTGGTGGCCGGTCTGTTCCTGAAGGAGTTCGTGGGCGAGGGCATCGCCTGGGCGCACCTGGACATCGCGGGCCCCGCCTTCCACGAGGGCGCCCCGTACGGCTACACGCCCAAGGGCGGCACCGGCTCGGCCGTCCGCACGCTGGTGAAGCTGGCGGAGCGCACCGCCGCCGGCGACCTCGGCTGACCGGGCCGCGGCTCACCCCGTACGGCCCCGGGCATACGTCCGGGGCCGTAGGTGTTTGACCCATGGCGCCGCGGCCGGGCCGGGTGTTTCGCTCTGGACGAAATCACCGGTTCCGTACCCTGCGGCAAGCCCCCGGGACGGACGATCGTCCGCCCCGGACACGGGCCCCGCGTCCCGCCCACCGTCAACAAGTGCGAAGATGGGTTCTCGGCAGGACAGGGCCCCCACCACAGGGCCGAAGACAAAGCGGCCGCACACCAGCCGACCGGCCGGTAACACCCCGAGGACGGGGCCCGGCGTACGGCGCACATGCATGGAGGACGTGACGTGGCGAACGACGCCAGCACCGTTTTCGACCTAGTGATCCTCGGCGGTGGTAGCGGCGGGTACGCCGCGGCCCTGCGCGGAGCGCAGCTGGGCCTGGACGTCGCTCTGATCGAGAAGGGCAAGGTCGGCGGCACCTGCCTGCACAACGGCTGCATCCCCACGAAGGCCCTGCTGCACGCGGGCGAGATCGCGGACCAGGCCCGCGAGTCCGCCCAGTTCGGCGTCAAGGCCACCTTCGAGGGCATCGACATGGCGGCCGTCCACAAGTACAAGGACGACGTGATCTCCGGCCTGTACAAGGGCCTCCAGGGTCTCGTCGCCTCCCGCAAGGTGCACTACATCGAGGGTGAGGGCCGGCTCTCCTCCCCCACCTCGGTGGACGTGAACGGCCAGCGCATCCAGGGCCGCCACGTGCTCCTGGCGACCGGCTCCGTGCCGAAGTCGCTGCCGGGCCTGGAGATCGACGGCAACCGCATCATCTCCTCGGACCACGCGCTGAAGCTGGACCGCGTCCCGAAGTCCGCGATCGTGCTGGGCGGCGGCGTCATCGGCGTCGAGTTCGCCTCGGCGTGGACCTCCTTCGGCTCCGACGTGACGATCGTCGAGGGCCTGAAGCACCTCGTCCCGGTCGAGGACGAGAACAGCTCGAAGCTTCTTGAGCGCGCCTTCCGCAAGCGCGGCATCAAGTTCAACCTCGGCACGTTCTTCCAGAGCGCCGAGTACACGCAGGACGGCGTCCGCGTGACCCTCGCCGACGGCAAGACCTTCGAGGCGGAGGTGCTGCTGGTCGCGATCGGCCGCGGCCCGGTCTCGCAGGGCCTCGGCTACGAGGAGGCCGGGGTCGCCATGGACCGCGGCTACGTCCTGGTGGACGAGTACATGCGCACCAACGTTCCGACGATCTCGGCCGTGGGCGACCTGGTCCCGACGCTCCAGCTGGCGCACGTCGGCTTCGCCGAGGGCATCCTCGTCGCGGAGCGGCTGGCCGGGCTCAAGACCGTCCCGATCGACTACGACGGTGTCCCCCGCGTCACGTACTGCCACCCCGAGGTCGCCTCCGTCGGCATCACCGAGGCCAAGGCCAAGGAGCTCTACGGCGCGGACAAGGTCGTCGCGCTGAAGTACAACCTCGCGGGCAACGGCAAGAGCAAGATCCTCAAGACCGCGGGCGAGATCAAGCTCGTCCAGGTCAAGGACGGTGCCGTGGTCGGCGTCCACATGGTCGGTGACCGTATGGGCGAGCAGGTCGGCGAAGCCCAGCTGATCTACAACTGGGAGGCGCTGCCGGCCGAGGTGGCCCAGCTCATCCACGCCCACCCGACGCAGAACGAGGCGATGGGCGAGGCGCACCTGGCGCTCGCCGGCAAGCCGCTTCACTCCCACGACTGACCGTCGACCGGGCGCGACGACCGACCACTTCCGCATTTTCGTAAGGAGCAACTGAAACCATGTCGGTTTCCGTAACCCTTCCGGCGCTCGGCGAGAGCGTCACCGAGGGCACTGTCACCCGCTGGCTGAAGGCCGAGGGCGAGCGCGTCGAGGCCGACGAGCCGCTGCTCGAGGTCTCGACCGACAAGGTCGACACCGAGATCCCCGCCCCCGCCTCGGGCGTCCTGTCGTCCATCAAGGTCGCCGAGGACGAGACCGTCGAGGTCGGCGCCGAGCTGGCCATCATCGACGACGGCTCGGGCGCCCCGGCCCCCGCGGCCGCCCCGGCCGCCGAGCCGGCCACGGCTCCCGCCGAGGCCCCCGCCGCCGAGGCCCCTGCCGCTCCGGCCCCCGCGGCCGAGGCTCCGGCCGCCGCCCCGGCCGGTGGCGCCTCCGGCACCGACGTCACCCTTCCGGCGCTCGGCGAGAGCGTCACCGAGGGCACCGTCACCCGCTGGCTGAAGGAGGTCGGCGAGGAGGTCGCGGAGGACGAGCCGCTGCTCGAGGTCTCCACGGACAAGGTCGACACCGAGATCCCCGCCCCGGTCGCCGGTGTGCTGCTGGAGATCGTGGTCGGCGAGGACGAGACCGCCGAGGTCGGCGCCAAGCTCGCCGTCATCGGTGCGCCCGGTGCCGCTCCGGCCCAGGCCGCGGCCCCGGCCCAGCCCGCCCCGGCCCAGGAGGCTCCGGCCCCCGCGGGAGGTGTTCTCGCGCAGCTTCTTCGCCGACCCGCGCGGACTGTCCGCCGCCGAACTTCTGCTGATGTTG